>JAISQB010000069.1 GCA_031274495.1 Campylobacteraceae bacterium
CCCAGAACTTTCGCTTCGCGGCTTGTTATCGGGACGAAATATCTAAACGACCCCTATATCATAAAGTTGCAGCAAGCATTCGCCGACCCAAGACTTCAAGAGTGGCTGAGAACGACGGATGACCCGTTGGTGCAGGGCGTTTTGCCGCCTGTTTCGGATAATTAAATTTTTACAAAAGGAGAGAATATGGCAGATACAAACAGAAATTTTAAGATAAAAAAGTCCCGCCCCTTCGTGTGGGTCGCGGTAGTTGCCGTTGTGGTAGTTGTAGCGGCGGGGGCGTTATTTTACGCCAAATCCAAAACCCCCGTTGCGGTGGTATTCGGCGAGACATTGAAGATACACTATGAGCCGGCAGAAGCGGGCGAGGAGCGGATCATCAAATACATCAACGAACACATCGCGCCCGACTACGGTATCAAACTCGAAGCCGTGGGCATCCAAGACTCATCGCTTGGCAACCGCGCCGTAGCCGAGGGAGAGCTTGCCGCCTCCATCTACGAGCACGAGTTGTGGCTAAGAGAGGTGATCGAAGCCAACGGTTTTGAACTCACTGCCGTTTTTCCCGTCTTTCAGTGGGGATTTGGTATCTACTCTGATAAGCACGAAAGTGTGGACGCTCTGCCAAACGGCGCTGTAGTAGCCATACCCGTAGATGGCGGCAATCAAGCCCAAGCGTTGTGGCTTTTGGAGCGCGAAGGGTTTATCAAGCTAAGCGACAAGATAGACAGAAAAGGGGCGAAGATAAGGGATATCGTGAGCAATCCGCGCAAGTTTCAATTTAAAGAGTTGGACTTTTTATCACTGCCTCGCGTCTTAGACTCCGTCGATATCGCCGTTGGCTACACATCCAACTTCGACGCCGGCAAAATCCCACGCAGCAAGGGACTACTGTTCCCCAAACCCCCAAGAATCTTCGCCTCCCAGCTTGTCATAGGAACAAAGTTTTTAGACGACCCACAGATAAAAAAACTCCAACAAGCCTTCGCGGACCCAAGGGTGAGAAAGTATCTCGAAACAACAGACGACCCGTTAGTACAGGGAGTTTATACGCCCGTTTCGGATGATTAGATTGTAAAAAAAGGAGTGAAGATGGCAAATGCAAACGCCCATTTTAAGATAAAAAAGAGCCGCTCTTTAGCGTGGATTATCGTGGTTGGCGTTGTATTGGCTGTCGCGGTTGGGGTATTTTTTTATGCCAAATCCAAAGCTTCCGATGCGGTTGTTTTTGACAGTACGCTTAAAGTCCACTACTATCCGTTTTTTGTGGGGGAGGAGTGGATCATTAAGTATATCGACGAGCACATCGCGCCCGATTACGGTATCAGGCTTGAGGCTGTCCCTTTGGCGGACGGTACTCAGGCGGATAGGGCAGTCGCGGAGGGGAAATATGCGGGCACTATCTATCAGCACCAGTGGTGGTTAAAGCAGGTCGTGGATGCCAATGGGTTTGAACTCACGCCTGTTTTTCCGATATTTCAGTGGGGGTTTGGCATATATTCGGATAGGTACAAAAGTATCGATGAGGTTCCTGACGGCGCATTAGTCGCCCTGCCCAATGACGGAGCTAATCAAGCCCAAGCGCTGTGGCTTTTGGAGCGCGAAGGGCTTATCAAGCTAAATGATGATGTAGAGCGCAGGCGTGCGCAGTTACGAGATGTCATCCACAATCCGCACAATTTTCAGCTAAAAGAGTTGGACTTTTTGTCACTGCCTCGTATCTTGGGCTCTGTCGATATCGCCGTGGGTTACACTTCCAATTTTGACGACGGCAGAATCCCGCGAAGTAAGGGGATTTTGTTCCCTAAAGCCCCCAAAACTTTCGCTTCGCAGCTTGTTATAGGTACTAAGTTTTTAAATGATCCGCAGATAAAAAAGCTACAGCAGGCGTTCGCCGATCCAAGAGTGAGAGAGTATCTTGAAACGACGGACGACCCGTTGGTGCAGGGGGTTTATACGCCTGTTTCGGATTATTAAATTTTTACAAAAGGAGTGAAGATGGCAGATACAAACAGCCATTTTGAGATAAAAAAGAGGCGTCCCTTTGTGTGGATCGCGGTAGTTGCCGTTATAGCGGTTGCGGTAGTTGGGGAGTTTTTGTACTCCAAATCAAAAGGTCCGAGCGCGGTGGTGTTCGGCGATACATTGAAGGTGCATTACCATACATCAAGTGCCGGCGAAGAGAGTGTCATCAAATATGTCAACGAACACATCGCGCCTGACTACGGTATCAAACTCGAAGCGGCCGGCTTGACCGACGCCATACAGGTCGACAGAGCGATCGCGGAGGGGAAGACATACGCGGGCAGTATCGGGCAACACCAGTGGTGGCTACAGCAGGTGATCGATGTGAACGGATTTGAGCTGACGCCGACGGTGTATATATTTCAGTGGGCGTTTGGCATATATTCGGACAGATACAAAAGCGTGGATGCACTGCCTGAGGGCGCTGTTATAGCCATCCCCAACGACGCCGCCAACCAAGGACAAGCACTTTGGCTTTTGCAAAGAGCGGGGCTCATCGGGCTAAATCAAAATGTAGAGCCGAGGATATCAAAGATCAAAGATATCGTCCACAACCCGCGTAAGTTTCAATTTAAAGAGATAGAAGATACGACTATACCGCGCGTTTTGGACTCTATAGACGCGGGGGTCAGCTATGTGTCGTTCTTTGACGCGGGTAAAGTTCCAAGAGAAAAAACGATACTGCTTCTACCCCCGCCCAAAACTTTCGCGGCACGGCTTGTCGTTGGGACGAAGTTTTTGGATGATCCCAAGATCATAAAACTGCAACAAGCATTCGCGGATCCACGGGTGAGAAAATATCTTGAAACAACGGATGACCCGTTAGTGAAAGATATCATAACGCCCGTTTCGGATGATTAAATTTTACAAAAGGAGGATACGATGAGAGGGATATTTTTACTATTTGTATCGCTGGTTTTGTTACAGGCGGAGGTGAGTGAGCTTCGCATAGCGAAGCAGTATGGGTTGGGGGCGTTGCCGTTTAATGTGTTGGATGAGTTTAAACTTGTGCAAAAACACGCGAAAGCGGCGGGGCTTGGGGATGTGAAGGTGACTTGGGCGACTTTTGGGGGCGGGGCGGCTACAAATGACGCGCTTCTTTCGGGCAATATCGATATAAACTATAACGGTATCGCCCCATTTGTGATACTTTGGGACAAATCAAAAGGCAAAGTCAAAGCCATAGCGGCAGCCGGTGAGATACCCATCGTGCTAAATACCGTCAATCCCAATGTAAAGTCTATAAAAGATTTGACGGATAGCGATAGAATAGCACTCCCCGCGGCGAAAGTCTCCATACAGGCGATACTTTTGCAGATAGAGACGGCGAAGATTTACGGTATCAAAAATTTCGACAAATTCGACCACTTGACCGTCACGCTAAAAGACCCCGACGCTATCGTGGCTCTGACTTCCAAAAATCCCCAGATAACGACGCACTTTACCTCGGAACCATTCGCCAGCATAGAGCAGCAAAACCCAAATGTACGGCAGCTTTTGACCTTAGAGAGCGTCCTTGGCAAAAGTTACACGGCGGTCGTCATCTCGACTACGGAGAAATTTTACAAAGCCAACCCTAAAACGGTGAAGGCTTTAGTGGACGCTTTGGATGAGGCGAACAGGTGGATAGAGAACAACAAAGAGGAGGCTGTGCGGCTCTATCTTAAGGCGAACAACTCGAAAGAGCCGTTTGAATTGATATACTCCATCCTCAATAGACCCAACTTCAAATTCACCATAAAGCCCACGGATATCACCGTATTTAGCGACTTTTTATACGAAACGGGGACGATAAAGAGTAAGCCCACGCAAAAAGAGCTATTTTTTGAGGGGGCTCTTGAGGAGGAGTCAGGCGGCGGATGCGGCTGAAATTAAGGGCGCGGGCGCGTTTGTGAGGTGCAAAATTAGCAAAGCCTTCGTTTAAGGAAGCGGAAGCAAACTACAAAAAGGAGTTTTACAATGAAAAAGAGGTTAGCGATAGCGTTACTTTTGATGGGCAGCAGTCTGTTCGCCGAGGTGAGCGTTTTTAAGATAAGCAGGCAGTATGGGCTTAGCACGCTGCCCTTCATCGTCGTCAAAGATAGAGGGCTTATCGAAAAGTACGGCAAAGAGGCGGGGCTTGGGGATATAAAGGTGGAGTATCTGACATTTGCCGGAGGGGCGGCGACAAATGAAGCGTTGCTATCGGGCAGTGTGCATATAAACGCCAACGGCGCGGCGCCTTTTATACGGCTTTGGGATAAAACCAACGGCAAAGTCAAGGGCATATCCGCGACGAGCAAAGGGGTCATCGACTTAGTCTCGTCCAATCCAAAAGTAAAAAGTATCAAAGACTTAAGCGACGCGGATAGGATAGCTCTGCCCGCGGCGAAAGTCTCCATACAATCTTTACTGTTGCAAATCGCGACGGCTAAAGAGTTCGGTATCAAAAATTACGATAAATTCGACCACTTGACCGTCACTTTGAGCAATCCCGACGCGTTCATATCTTTGACTTCGGGCAAGTCCGAGATAACGGCGCATTTCGGACAAGAGCCCTACACCACAGTGGAGCTGCAAAATCCCAAAATCCACAAAATCCTAAGCTCAGTTGATGTAGTAAGCAAAGACGCCACGACGGGCATCTACTCAACCACGCAAGATTTTTACGACAAAAATCCTAAGCTTATAAAGGCATTTTTGAAAGCGTTAAATGAGGCAATAACTTGGATAGACAACAACCAAAAAGAGGCGATTGCGCTATATGTCAAATCCGAAAAGTCCAAAGAGCCGCCCGAACTCCTACTCTCCATCCTACAAAAAGGCGGCGTACAGTTCAGTCTAAAACCAACAGGTGTCACCGTATTTAGCGACTTCTTACACGAGATAGGGGCGATAAAAAGCAAGCCCACCCAAAGAGAGCTGTTTTTCGACGCCATTTTTGAGACGGATTATAAATGAGATAAGGGTTTAAGTCTGCAAAGTTTGCCCATTGATGGGCGGATTATTGCTAATGTGCAGATAAGTTTGGCGGATATATTGTCGCCGAATTTAACACTACAAATTTCAGGAGGTTTGTTATGGGTTTGAGTATTTTTTGGTATCTTCCGACGGGTGGAGATACGAGGTATGTGGGGGAAGTTTCGGATTTTAGACCGCCGACAGCGGCGTATCTTAGGCAGATTGCTACGACGGCGGAGCAGTTCGGGTATGATGGGCTTTTGATACCGACGGGGAGCAATGTGCAAGACCCGTTCATCTTGGCGGCAAATATAGCGGCGTATACGAGCAGGATCAAACTGCTTTTGGCTCTGCGCACTTCGGCGGTTGGCACTCCTACGGTATTTGCGAGGCAGAGCGTGACGCTTGATGATGTGCTGGACGGGCGGTTGATATTTAATGTAGTGCCGGGGAGTTATTCGGCCGGGGAGCTTGCGGCGGATGGGGTTCGTCTGGCTCACGATGAGCGTTATGAGTTGGCGGATGAATTTTTGACGCTTTGGAAGAGAATCTTAAGCGGCGAGAGCGTCACACATAAGGGGAAATATTTTGACCTTGAGGAGGCGAAGCTCAATTTTCCTCCCGTCCAAAAACCGCACCCGCCTCTATATTTTGGCGGTTCATCCGACGCCGCTCACGAACTTACGGCAAAACATATCGACGCCTATTTGAGCTGGGGAGAGCCTCCTGCGCAGGTCGCGGAGAAGATCGCCGATGTGAAGAAAAGGGCGGCAAAATATGGAAGAGAGGTTAAGTTTGGCATACGGCTTCAAGTCATCGTGCGCGAGACGGAAGAGGAGGCGTGGGTGGCGGCAAACAGGCTTATAAGCCACCTTGACGACGAGATCATAGCAAGAGAAGAGAAAAAGTTCGACATCACAGACTCCGTAGGTCAGCAGCGCATAAGGTCGTTGCACAACGGCGATAGAAACAGGCTCGAAATCAGCCCAAATCTCTGGGCGGGCATAGGCTTGGTAAGACGAGGAGCGGGAACCGCACTTGTAGGAGACCCTAAAATCATAGCCGAAAGATTGAAAGAGTATGAGGCGCTTGGCGTCGATACATTTGTATTGTCGGGCTATCCTCATCTGGAAGAGGCGGCGAGATTTGCCGAGCTTGTCTTTCCGCTTATCGGCAAAGAGGCACATCCCAGATTTATCAATAAAGAAGCGGTGGCGTAATATGAAAAAGTTTTTCTTAATTTTTGCGGCGTTTTTGATGAGCGCGGAGCTGTTCGCGGAGGCAAATTCGCTTCGCATAGCAAAACAGTATGGTTTCAACACACTCCCTTTTACCGTTATCACAGAGCATAAACTTGTCCAAAAATATGCCAAAGAGGCGGGACTTGGGGATGGCGTGAAGATAGAGTGGGTCACATTGGCGGGCGGTTCTGCGACAAATGAAGCGCTGCTATCAGGAAGTGTCGATATAAGCTCCAGCGGCGTAGCGCCCTTTATTAGGCTTTGGGATAAGACAAAAGGCAAAGTCAAAGCCATAGCCTCTTCGGGCAAAGATACTATAGGGCTGGTCTCGTCAAATAAAAATGTAAAGAGCATAAGGGATTTGACCGATAAAGATAAGATAGCCCTGCCCGCGGCTAAAGTCTCTATCCAGTCCTTAGTGCTTCAAATAGCTGCGGCTAAAGAGTACGGCATCAAAAATTACGATAAGTTCGACCATTTGACCGTTACTCTGGGCAATCCCGACGCGTTTGTGGCGCTCACTTCGGGCAAATCCGAGATAACAGCCCATTTTGGCAGAGAGCCCTACACCAGTATAGAGCTGCAAAATCCGAATATCCACGAGATATTAAACTCAGCCGATGTCGTAGGCAAGGGCGTCACGACGGGTGTCTACTCCACAACGGAAGAGTTTTATAAAGCAAATCCAAAACTCATAGCCTCTTTCATAAAAGCGCTGGATGAGGCGAATGCGTGGATAAACAGCCATAAAAAGGAGGCGATCGAGCTCTATATCAAATCCGAAAAGTCAAAAGAGTCGCCAAGCGTACTACTCTCGATACTGGAAAACGGCAATGCCGAATTTAGCTCAAAAGCGTCGGATATCACCGTCTTTAGCGACTTCCTATACGAAACAGGCGCGATAAAGTCAAAACCAAAACAGAAAGATCTCTTTTTTTAACAAGACAGATGCGGGGCAGATTTTGCCGAAAATTTACCCCGCATCTTTTTATAAATTAATCCATATATAACATAGTAAACTGATACATAAACTTAAGTTATTTAAGTAAGTTATAATGTTTTTCTATATATAATACCACATTAAACAGATATATTAACTTTACTTTTTTGGTAGAGTATTCGGCATATTTGTATTTTTTGAAAGGGAGGTTTGTTATGAGTTTAGGTATTTTTTGGTTTTTGCCTACCGGTGGGGACGGTAGATATTTGGGGAGATCATCGACTGCAAGACCGGTTAGTAACGCTTATCTAAAACAGATCGCTACAACTGCCGAACAGCTCGGATATGACGGGCTTTTGATACCGACGGGCAGCGGCAATCTCGACCCGTTTATCACGGCGGCGACATTGGCGAATGTGACAAATAAAATCAAACTTTTGGTCGCTTTGCGCACATCCGCTACGGGCGGACCGACTGTATTTGCAAGACAAACCGCCACTTTGGATGAGGCGCTAAACGGACGGCTTATACTCAATGTCGTTCCGGGTGCTTGGCCTGAGGAGTTGAGAGCGGATGGCGTATTTTGGAATCACGACGAGAGATACGAAGCCGCGGATGAATTTTTGACGATATGGCGCAAACTGCTTAGCGGCGAGAGGGTTACATTTAAGGGTAAATATTACCACGTGGAAGATGCGCAAAATCTCTTCCCGTCCGTCCAAAGACCCCATCCGCCTCTCTATTTCGGAGGCTCATCCGACGCGGCGCACGATTTGACGGCTAAACATATAGACGCTTACCTTAGCTGGGGAGAGCCGCCCGCGCAGGTGGCCGAGAAGATAGCTGATGTTAAAAAAAGAGCCGCCGCACTTGGACGAACGGTGAAGTTTGGCATAAGACTTCAAGTCATCGTACGCGAAACCGAAGAGGAGGCTTGGGCAGCTGCCAACAAACTCATAAGCCACCTTGACGACGATATCATCGCCGCGGCGCAGGCAAATCAAAATAGTTCCGATTCTGTCGGACAACGCCGTATCACGCAGCTTCACAAGGGCGATAGAAATAAGCTTGAGATAAGTCCAAATCTTTGGGCGGGTATCGGCTTGATTAGAGGCGGCGCGGGAACTGCTCTTGTGGGTGACCCCGAGACGATAGTCAAAAGACTTCAAGAGTATATAGACCTTGGAGCCGATACATTTGTGCTCTCAGGCTATCCGCATTTGGAAGAGGCTGTACGTTTTGCGGAGCTTGTATTTCCATTGTTGCCGGACAAAAAGCCGTTTACGGTTGCCGACAATATCGTCACAGGCGGTGCGTTTGATACAAGACTTACGGAGAAAAACAAAACCCCGATAGCTTCGTAGGCGTGGTTTATACCATATAAAGGAGGATGCTATGAAATCCGAATCGAATTGTTGCCTTAGATTTTAAGGTATGGCGGGCGCGCTTTTTTTGTTATACAAAAGAGAGGTTTTTTAAAAAGCTAAGCCCATTGGTTCTAAGAGTGAAAAAATTTACAAAAACGGAGGGTTTGATATGAAAAGAGTAGTTTTGGGGGCGTTTTTATTCGCCTCGCTGCTATTTGGTGTAAGCAAAGACGGCGAACTGAGGATAGGCGTACAGCCTTATCCGCTTTATGCGCCGCTGTGGGCTGCAAAGGAGCTTGGATATCTTGATGAGGAGTTTAAAAAGGTAGGCGTAAAATACACTTGGAATGTATTTGCCAACGGACCTCTCGTCAATGAAGGTGTCCGCGGCGGCAGTATAGATTTGGGCATTATGGCCGATCTGCCTGCCATCATTGCCAAATCTGTCGGGTTGGACATAGCGATATTTGCCAACTTCGGCATAGGTGAAAAGGCACTCGCACTCATCGTACCGACATCTTCGCCCATCAAAGAGGTCAAAGATATAAAGGGTAAGAAGATAGCGTACGGTAAGGGCACTTACGCGCAGCACCTTTTGGCGCTTTTACTGAACAATAACGGATTGAAGTTTAGCGATATTACGGAGATTAATCTCGCTGCCGGCGATATTCCCGCGGCATTAGAGCGCGGCGATATAGACGGGGCTGTCGTATGGGAGCAGTACATCAGCCAACTAACGGTTCCGGGTAAAGCGCGAGTAGTAGCGGACGGTACGGGTATAAAACTGGGCAATAACATCTCGTATATCAAACGGGATTTTGCCAAAGCGCACCCCGAAGCTCTTGTGGCTTATGTGAAAGCCGTACAGCGCGGGGCTGAGTATATCAACAAAAATAATGAAGCGGCTTCAAAGCTGTTGTCGCCTACATTTAAAGTTTCGCCCGAGATTTTGCGCTCTGTCTTTTCACACTTTGAGTATTACGCCGCATTTCAACCGCGTGATATAGTGGAGATAGAGAAGGTCAAAAACTATGTCTTGAAAGAGAAGATTATCCGCAAAGATATAGATATAAAGGAGTTCATCACTACCGAATATCTGGACAAAGCGGGAATTTAAACACTATGCGCTTTGCCGACTTTGTGTGGTATCTTGCTCTGCCTATTTTGATATTAGCTCTTTGGAAGGGGGCGGATGTGGCGGGATATATCGTCCCCTACACGATGCCTCCTCCTGAAGATGTCTATTTCACGGCGGTTGAGTTTTTCAAAGACGGTACGCTAAAAGAGCACATCATAGCAAGCGTTATAAGAGTAGGTGAGGGCTTTTCGATAGCGCTTGTTTTGGCTTTGACATTCGGCGTTTTGATAGGGCTTTTTAGGAGATTTGAGATGTTTACGGACATCATCCTTCAAATACTAAAGCCCATTCCGCCGATAGCGTGGATACCTTTGGCGATACTTTGGTTTGGTATCGGCGAGGCGTCCAAGATATATATCATCGCCATAGGCGCGTTCTTTCCCATCCTTGTCAATACAGTGGAGGGAATTAAAAACATAGACAAACGCTATTTGGAGCTGGCGCGTGTCTATGAAGCCTCGAAACTTCGCACGATAAGGCGCGTCATTCTACCCGGCGCGCTTCCTTTTATAATGACAGGCGTGCGGTTGGGGCTTGGTATGGGTTGGATATGCGTCGTGGCGGCTGAACTTATCGCGGCAAACAGAGGGATAGGCTATATGCTGATGGATGGGCGTAGTCTATCCCGACCTGATATGGTGATATTGGGTATGGTGGCGATAGGCGTCATCGGCAAATTTATGGATGATGTTCTGCGGTATATCTCCAAAAGGATAGTGCGGTGGAACTAAAACCCATCATAGAGTTATCACATCTTTCAAAGACTTTCAACCTGAAAAACAAAAGAGTAGAGGCTCTCAAAGATGTGAATTTGCAGATAAAAGAGGGGGAGTTCGTATCCATCATAGGGGCGAGTGGCTGCGGTAAGAGTACGCTGTTGCGTGTTATCGGTGGGCTTGATGCGAACTATGAGGGGGAGGCGCTGTTTGAAGGCTATGCCGTGAGGGCGCCTTCGCGTGAGAAGGGGTTTATATTTCAAGACCACCGCTTGCTTCCTTGGCTTACGGTGGAGGATAATATCAAATTCTCCCTGCCGCCCAAAACTCAGAATGCGGATAAATTGATAAGCGAAAAGCTCGAAATCGTCAATCTAAAAGGTTTTGAAAAAGCCTACCCAAAAGAGCTTAGCGGCGGTATGGCACAAAGAGTGGCGATTGCCCGCGCACTTGCCAATCATCCAAAAGTGCTTTTATTGGATGAGCCGTTTGGCGCGCTGGATGCTATCACGAAGATAAAGATGCAAGAGGAGATGGAGCGCATTTGGCAGAGGGAGCAGATCACGATGATCTTGGTCACTCACGACATAGACGAGGCTGTCTATCTTGGCGAGCGCGTTGTCGTTATGAGCGGCGGCGTCATCAGGACGGTGCACAATATCAACCTCCCCAATCCCAGAAATAGAATAAGCATAGAGTTCAACAAGCAAAAAGAGAGTATTTATAAGGAATTTTTCGGCGAACTGGAAGTGCCGTTTTCCTACGCTATATAGACAAAATTTATCACAAAGGTTTTAAAATGAAGATTATAGATATGCGTTGCCGTCCGGCGTATTTGCACGATTTTTTCGGCGCGACAGTCGGAAACAAGGCATACGAAGCGGCAATTTGGCTCAACAAGCGCGTGGGCACAAGGGGCGATTTGGAGCATTTCACGCCGTCTCTATCAAAAGAGGGTTTTTTGGAAGAGGTAAAAAAAGGGGGACTTTCCCACGCCGTAGTTGTCGGTCGCCGCACACCCGACCAGCAGATAAGCAACGACTTTTTGCACGAGATAACAAACGACCATAAAGAGCTTTTAGCCATAGGCGGAGTTGATCCTGCACTTGACGGGATCGATGAGAGTATAAAAGAGATAGATAGGATAGTAGGGGAGCTTGGACTTGCGGGCGTTGATATAGAGCCAGGCTTCGCCCATCCGCCGCGCCATCCTGATGATGAGATATATTTTCCCGTGTATGAACATCTGGCAAGCAAAAAGATCCCGCTTGCTTTAATGAGCGGACCCACAACGCCAAATCCCGTCTTCAACGACCCCGCGCACTTAGCCAAAATCGCACAGACCTTCCCGTCGCTGCCCATCATCTGCTACCACGGATACTATCCCAACACAGCAGCACTCGTCGGAGTTGCCTTCAGATACGAAAATATCTTTCCCGTACCCGATATGTACGGCTTCTTAGCGGGAAGCGAGATATTCATAAAAGCGGGCAACACATTTTTGCAAGATCAGCTGCTATTTGGCTCATCGTATCCGTTTAGACCCATACGCCAGTCGATAGATGACTTCATCGCGTTCGGATTTGACGAAGATATCTTAGAAAAACTACTCTACAAAAACGCCGCCCGAATTTTCGGACTATAGACCGAGGGGTTTTGCCCCCTCTTGAGAGTCTACTTTTTCACTTCGCCTATAAATTTATAGACCAACGCGCCAAGCACGCCGCCCACGATAGGGGCTACCCAAAAAAGCCACAACTGCCCCAACGCGCCGCTCTCTGCAAACAGCGCCACGGCGGTACTGCGCGCGGGATTGACGGAAGTGTTTGTAACGGGGATCGAGATAAGGTGTATGAGTGTTAAGCACAGACCTATCGCGATTGGCGCGAAGCCCGCGGGCGCTCTTTTGTCTGTAGCGCCCAATATCACGACTAAAAATAGAGCCGTCAAGACGATTTCACATATAAGCGCCGAGAGCAGCGAGTAGCCTCCCGGGGAGAGGTCGCCATATCCGTTTGACGCGAAGCCGCCCACCTCAAAGCCCGCCTTACCGCTTGCTATCAAGTACAAAACCGCCCCAGCCAGCACGCCGCCCAACACTTGCGCTACGATATACGGCGCCAACTCTTTCTTATCAAATCTTCCGCCCACCCAAAGCCCTATCGAAACGGCAGGGTTAAAATGCGCCCCCGAGATGTGACCAAACGCATAAGCCCCCGTCAAAACGCTCAAACCAAACGCCAACGAAACACCCGCAAAGCCGATACCAAGCCCCGGAAACCCAGCCGCCAAAACCGCACTGCCACAACCCCCCAAAACAAGCCAAAAAGTCCCCACAAATTCAGCCGCATACCTCTTCATCAAAAGCCTCCTGTTGGTTTAAAATTAAATATATTAGAGCAAATTGACTTAAAAGTTATTGATTGTAAAATGAGATGTTTTTTTGGCGTGTTTGTTGGTTGAATATTATATGTTGATATGGTTTAACCGAAGACTATCTTGTATAATGTGTGATGTATTGCTGTATCAAATATGAGTTTTTGTGGGCTTAATTAAATCATTCCAATTGCCATATAGCTTTTCTATCCCATGTAACATCTCTTTTTACAACTTTAGCCGGATTGCCCGCTATGGCAGTGTACTCTTCTGTAAAAGATTTAGTAACTACAGCCGCCATTCCTACGATAGTGTTATTGGGCAGTTTAGCGTTTTTTGTTAGATTCACATTTTGCCCTATCCAGCAATGATCGCCAATGGTAACCAAGCCTTGCGGATGGTTCAATATATTGTTGGTTTTCCTATCCAATACGGTATGTCCGTCAGCTGCCCTTATGATGATACCAACCGAGATCATGCAATCTTCGCCGATGATTAATCCTGTGTTTTTGTCATCTATGGTTATTTTGGCTTGCTCTATTGTAGTTTGCCGACCTATCTTACAGATTTGATGATACCCATATCCACAGTAAATATCAACATTGCATAAGCGAGATGACGATTGTATTTCAACATAAGTATCGTTACTTGTTATATATATCTTAGAATTTTGAATAATGATTGGAAGATAGAACTTGACTGTGTTGTTGCTGCCTGTTATTACCAAATTCAACCCTTTTATGCAGGAGTAGTTTTTTACCGTATGTTCCTTGCCGTCTTTGACTATAATGATTTTATTATTAAGTGGTTTATTAGGTTTTGACCGCAACCTATGCCGCCACTCTTTCTTCGGTACGAAAGCGCAGAGGATGTTGACAAAAAGCTTCTTGAGTTTGTTTATGATGGTAATTTGTTCAGAGTTGCTCATAATTTTCCTTTTAAATTTTTTACATAAAAGTAAGACATAAAACAAGAATCCGACACTATTTCATTGCTTAATAAACTTGAATCACACCGAGATGGTGGTCGAGGTATTAATATGGTGTATTCTGCCGTTTTTTTATTGCTTCAACTCACTATGAATTTTCTATAAGCCGTTATCCGTTGATCAATAGCTTCTCTGTAAATTTTAAAATATTGTAATATAAGACGGTTCTATTTGGAAAATATTTGAGATTATACACAAAATTTATAAAAAAAGCAAAACAAAATCCGCACGGGAAGAGGGAGATTTAATCCCTCAAGGCTTGCTCTATATCCTCTTTTAAGTCTTCTATATCTTCGATGCCTACTGATAGCCTCATTAAGGCGGGGCTTATTTCGAGGGTTGTCTTTTCTTCGTGGGAGTTGAAGGGGTAGATGACATAGTAGGGGGAGACTATGAGCGTTTTGTTGTCGTGGAGGTTGGTGGCGCGGCGGATGATTTGGAGGTTGTCCATAAATTTATAGGCTGCCTCTTTGGAGAGCGCTTCAAAGGTTAGGATGGAGCCGGCGTATCTGAACTGTTTTGTGGCTATATCGTAGAATGGGGATTCCGGTAAAAACGGGTAATTCACATTTCGTATCTTTTTGTTATCTTTAAGCCAAGAGGCGAGTTCAAGCGCATTTTGACAGGCTCTATCTATCCTTAAGACCATCGTCTCAAGCCCCAGTGTCTGCAAGTACGCACTATCAGGACTCAAAACCGCCCCAAGCCCTTGGAAAATCTCTTTTCTTGCCTTGTATAAAAAGGCGAAATGCCCCGCTTTTTTGTAGTATCCATCCAGCAATTTGACCCTGCGCCAGTCGAAAATCCCGTGGTCTATTACGAGTCCGCCCACGCTTGTGCCGCCGCCGCTTATAAATTTGGTAGATGAGAGCACCTCTACATCCACGCCGAACTCTTTAGCGTCGAAGATGTAAAACGGCGTCATAGTCGTATCCGCCACGAGGGGGACATTGTGAGAGTGGGCTATGTCGGATAGGTTTTTAAGGTTGGCTACTTGAAGTTGGGGGTTGCTGATGGTCTCCAAAAAGAGCACTCTTACGCTCTCATCAAACGCCGCTTTGACCTCTTCTTCGTCTAAGACATTGACAAATTTGACATTGACGCCCATATTTGGCAGGGTGTTTTGAAAAAATGATAGCGTGTGTCCGAAGAGATATTTGGTGGTTATGACACTATCGCCTGCTTTTACCAAGCTTAAAATCGCAGTTGTGACCGCCGCCATACCGCTTCCAAGAGTCAAAACTCCAAGAGCGTTTGTCAAGCTTTTGATATGAAGCTCAAAATCCTCCACAGTGGGGTTGCTGGACCTTGAGTATACGTGCTTTGGAATCTTCCCAAGTGATACCTCGCCAAACTCCTCCGATGAGTCAAACTCATAAGCCGCGTTTTCATATATGGGCATTCTTAAGGCGCCGTGAGCGTCCTTTACGCGCGGCTTTGCGTGAAGTGCTTTAGTTGTAAATCCTTTCATAAGACTCCTTTTTTTGGCTTGGATTTGACGAAAAAATATCGCAATACTACCATAAAATTATTAAACTATCATCCGGTTTTTAAAAATATCCTCTTCCCCGAACAGGGCATTTTGGATGCCTGTGACACCGCTTCGCCTATGACTAAGATAGCGGGTTTATCGCACAGTTTTGCCATCTCTTCAAGCTGTCCCAAAGTGCCTATGACGGTCGTCTGCTCGGGGCTGTCTATCTTAGAGATAAAAGCTGTCGGGATATCCGAACTCACACCTACCTCTTTTGCCTTTTTGACGATTTTATCGGCGAAACTATATGCCATCAGCACTATCACCGTATATGAAAAACTCTTTAAAAGCTCCACCCAGTCGTCGTTAAACTTACTCTCCCGTAAATGCGCCGAGACTATCAAAGCCCCCGCCGAAAAGCCGCGCAATGTCGGTGTGACGCCGCCCGCCAGACAGCCCGCAAATACGGAGCTCACGCCGTTTATCATCTCCACTTGCACGCCCTCCGCGCTCAAAAACGCCGCCTCTTCGTAGACGCGCCCAAATACCGCGGGGTCGCCGCCTTTGAGTCGTCCTACGCGAAGCCCATCTTTGGCGTACTTTAAAAGCATTTCGTTTATCTCGTCTTGCAAAAATTTATGGCAACCCTTTGTTTTGCTGACATCTATCTTTATGCAGTTTTTGGGCAACAGCTCTATCACCTCTTTGCCCACAAGCGCGTCTATCATCGCTATCTGTAGGGAGCTTAGCGCCTTTAGGGCTTTGATGGTGAGGTTGTCCGCACTCCCCGGACCGCAGCCTATCAGCAAAACTTTGCCGCCATCAGGATGTATATTTGTGTCGCCGCGCTCTCTTTTAGCTTTTATATTTTCGTAAAATTTTTTGGACTGTTTTGGCAAAACGGCAGCTATGAGACCTCGTATAAATTGCGCGTATTTGGGGGAGGCGCCACCTGTGCTGACCGATACGCACAAATCGTGATCTTTCACGACCGCCCCAAAATAAAAGTCGCAATATTTTGGCATATCCACGCAGTTAAGTAAAAAACCCCGCCCCTTTCTGCTCTCCCACAAAAGTTTAGACAAGCTCTCATCCCCCGTGGCGTTTATCACGACATCGTGGTCTGCTAAATGGGCGAACGAGAAAGCCTCTTTTATTATCTCTTTATCCTCAAAAAAAGCGTCCGTTATCTCTTTTGCCACTATCGTCAACGCGCAGTCGCTTGCCCTAACGCTTTTGGCTTTCAGGGCGGCGGCTTTGCCTGCCCCTATCAAAAGGACCTTTTTGGGTGTGAGCGCGACGGGGAGTATATTCATTTTTTCCTTATCCTAACGAGCCAGTATCCGCCATCTTGCTTCGTCTGCTCCTCCACTGCGTGACCCTCCGATGCCACTGAGCGGGGCACATTGTCGATAGGGGCGCCGTCATCAAGCAGTATCTCCAAAATCTCCCCACTCTTCATCTGCGCCAAATCCATCTTTGTCTTCACAAAGTTCATCGGACACGACACGCCGCGATAATCTTTAAATCTGTCAGCGCCTTTCGTCTCGATTTTTGCCGCTTTTTGCTCTATCTCGGCGGCAAATTTCAAAGAGTTGTCCATCGTGCCGTAAAGCTCGATGACTGCGTTGGCAAGATTTACCACCTCTTTTGTTGCCGCCCCATCCAAAAGCGGTAAAAATTCAGCGCTTACGAGCCCTTTTTCGATAAAATGCTTCTTAAAGGCTTCTAGCACCTCTTTTTCGCTCCTCGCCTCTTCACCTCTTGCGATTAAGAGCATCCTTGTCGCCAAAAGCCTTATATTTGTGAGATTCTCTTGGCTTGGCTCCTCTTTTAGGGCTAATAGCAGCGCCTTCTTATCGGCGTCTATCAAGTCGTACATTCCCGCACTGCACTCTCCCGCGCCCCTGCCTTTGAGTGAGAAAATCTCATTTGAGAGATAATCATAATATGGGTTTTTATCCTCATCAAATGGCGGCACATAGGAGTATTTTTGCGCCAACTCTACGATCTTTTGTTCACCCGCGCCATCTACCCAATCCGCAAAGCTTTTATGCTCTTTTTTCACCTCTATCCAAGTTTTTAAGAGTTCCGCCATAAATGAGGGCAGATGATAGGCGCTGATATCGGCTACTCTTTTGCCAAAGCGGGTGATATTTTCGCCGATTTTCGCACCTGCTAATATATTGTACGCGGGATACGGATTTGACCCCTCTCTAAGCACTTTGCCGAAAAATCCGATATCGGCGATGGAGTGTCTGCCGCAGCTATTCGGACAGCCGGACATATGGATTTTGAGCCCTTTTAACTCATCAAGATTCACCCCTTCACTAAATAGTTTTTTCTCTATCGCTTTTAACGCCCCGCGTGGTATTGTGATGCCAAGCTGACAAGTGGCGGCGCCCGTGCAAACGACGCTATCGCCGATAATGGCGGGTTTTACGGTAAGCGGCGAGATATCTTTTAGTGTGGGGTAGAGTGAAATTAGCTCTCCTGCTTGCAAGTTTCTAAGGTATATATTTTGGTCGCTTCCGAAGCGTATGATATCCCTGTCGCCTGCTATCTTTTCAAGCAGTTGTGCCAACTCTTTGGCGTTTTTGGCTGGTAAATCTCCCAATGATAACGGGACTTTTGCGCAAAAATAGCCCTCTTGTTTTTGGGCGTATACATATCTATCCCACCAGAGCTGCTCTTCGGCGCTTAAGGTCGGAAGTTGGCTATCGTTCAGCGGGGTGACTTCTGGGAGCTCTTCGAGTTCAATCTGCCAACTGCCCTCAGCTTTTAACTTCTCAATCTTAGCCTCTACCAACCTCCTAAACTCCTCCTCCCCCAACTCCTCAAACAAAAATCTAAGCCGCGCATTGTGTTTGTTTTTTCTGTTGCCCTTTTCGTCAAAGACCTCTTTGATGGCTTGCGAGAGTAGAAATATCTCGTTTTCGGGCAAAAAGTCGATAAAGGGATGTCCCACTCGCGATTTTGCCCCCATACCTCCGGCTACGAAGACGCGAAAGCCCTTTTTGCCATTTTGCACTTTGGCGATAAATCCTACATCTATAAATGTCGCCCCACCCCTGTCTGCCGCGCTGCCGCTGAAGGCTATCTTATACTTTCTGGGAAGCGAGTAGGAGTCTTTTTTCTCTAACATTTTTGAAGTTAAGGCAAGCGCGTGCGGCGTCACATCGAAAACTTCATCTTTGGCTATCCCAGCGTAGGGGTCGGCGGTGATATTTCTTACGGTGTTGCCGCCTCCACCCCTGCCTGTGAGCCCTATCTCGTGTAAGACTTCAATGACTTGCAAAAAGTCCTCTATCTTCACATAATGCAGCTGTACGCCGCCTCTTGTCGTCACGTGCAGGACGGAGTTGGCGTATGTTTGGGATAGGTTTGAGAGCCTAAGCAGCTGTTTTGGCGTGATGACGCCGCCCGCTAACTTCACCCTTACCATATATGTATTTGGCTCTCTTTGCTCATAAATGCCAAAGGGCACGCGGATGGTTTTAAACGCCAGCGCGTCCAAAGAGCCATTTAAAAAGTCTCCGTACTGTTTTTTAAACGCCGTAAAATCGCTGTTTACAGCCTGTGGTATAGTATATCCGCTCATATTGTCACCTCTATCTCTTCTAAAGTTACTTCACCGCCTTTGATTTTAAAGGACTTCACAACGGGCTCTTTGTCCGCCAATGAGACGATGATGTAGCTGATATTTGGGTCGTATGCCAGTCTTATATCCTCTTGTGATGGGCGCGCGGGAGTTATCGGGTGCGAATGGTAGCAGGCTATGAGTCTCCACCCCTTTGCCGAAGCCTCTTTGAAAGCGTCAAACTGCTCTTGTGGGTCGAAGCTGAAATGCTCCTCGCTGTGGTCCGTGTTGGTCATCTCGTACAAAACTTTCGCCTCGCCGCTAATACCGCCCAGATATCCGCAAGCCTCTATGGGGGCGTCCTTTTGGGCGTGTTTTATGATGGCTTCATAGATGCTTTTAGGAATTTTTATCATTTTTCACCTCGCACACCGCCTGCTCGTAATCGCTTAAATGCGTTATCCCCTCCGCGCCGCAGACTCTGCATTTTGGATTTTTGCTAAGCTTGATACTTCTAAATGTCATACTTTTGGCTTCAAAACTCAAAAGCGTGTTATACAAAGGCGTCCCCGCTCCCGTTATAAACTTCAAAGCCTCCGCCGCCTGTATCGTCCCAAGCATACCCGCGACCGCGCCAAGTATCCCGGCACTTGAGCAAGTAGGCACGACACCTGCGGGTGGGGGCGCGTTAAAGACACACGCGTAGCAGGCGCTTTTATGCGGGTCGATAGTCATACTCTGCCCTGAAAATCTCAAAATCCCGCCGTGCGAATAGGGCTTTTTGGCTAACACGCACGCGTCGTTTATGAGAAACTTTGTAGCGAAATTATCGGTCCCATCTATCACGAAATCATAAGGCGCTATGATATCCAAGATATTATCCGCGCTTATCATCGTGTGGTAGGTATTCACTTTCACATTTGGGTTTATGAGGAGCATTTTTTGTTTTGCCGACTCCACTTTTGGGATGCCCACATCGTTTGTGGCGTGTATGATTTGCCGCTGCAAATTGCTCAAATCCACCACATCGCCGTCCACTATACCTATCTCGCCCACGCCCGCCGCGGCAAGATAGAGCGCTATGGGTGAGCCAAGACCGCCTGCGCCTATGATGAGGACTTTGGCGTTTATAATCTTCTCTTGCCCCTCGATGCCGACATCTTCTAAGATAATATGCCTTGAGTAGCGCTCCAACTCTTCGTCGCTGAATTCTCTCACGCGCCACCGCCCATAAAATACAAAAAGTTGATAACATCACCCTCTTTCAAAATCGTCCCCTCATAATCAGGCTGTCTTAAAAACTCGTCGTTTAACTGCACGGAGACCATATCGGGCATCTCAACTTTTTCTAATTTTAAAAGCTCTGCGACGGAGAGCTCGCCTTGTTGGAACTCTTTTGTTTCACCATTTATATTAATCTTCATCTATATATCCTTTATTGTAATTTAAATCTGATACAAAATCTGATTTTGGTCTGTAAATCTATAAGGAAAATGCTTTTTTAAAAGCGCAAACAGCTCATCTTCAAAACTGCTTTTATCCTCATTTTGTTCGGGTATATTTTCAAGGACTATCCCGCCGCCCACAGCGTCGAAATTATCCACCAAGACGAACCTCCCAAGTGTCGCGTTATCGTAGAAACTCGACAGCGCTACAGGGTGCGACAAAGAGAGTATCACGCTGCCGCATTCGTTTCTTTTCAAGTCGTTGCGTGTCGCGCCGCTCTCTTCATCCCCCAAAACCCGCTCTATCTTTTCAAGCTGCGCGCTCACTTTTGCGCTGCCGAGCTTAAAGAGGTAATTTTTGTGAAACACTAAGGGCAAAGAGCCAAGCCAGATGAGGTTCGCGCGGATTTTTGAGCTTACACTCACTAAAGCGTTCTCGTCGGCTTTTATCATCACTTCACCGTTTTTGACATAAATCTCCTCTTTTAGAGTAAAGCCCACCGCTTCGTTGGTTTTGGCTTTTGTCTTGGGCGGAGCGTTCCAAACCTCTATATTTTTTATGTGCGCCTCTTTGTTGGAGGGGAGGAATTTGACAAAATCGCCCGCCTTTATCTCGCCGCTTACTATCGTGCCCGCGTATATCCGCCTATCGTCGTTGTCGTTGCTGAAGCGGTAGACATCTTGCAGGGGCATCGCAAAAAAGAGCTCTTCGTTGGAGGGGAGATTGTGAAATCCATCCAACACTTCTAATATCGTTTTGCCCTGATACCACGACATTTCGGGGGCAAGGTGCGTGATATTTTTGCCCTCTCTGGCGCTGATGGGGATGAATGCCACGGGCTTTACATTTAAGGTGTCCAGATACTCCTCGTACTCATTTTTTATCCTCCTAAAAACAGCCTCGTCGTAATTTAACGCGTCAAGTTTGTTGATAGCCACGAGCACTTGCGAAATGCCAAGCAGTGATAGAAGCAGCCCGTGCCTTTTGGAGTTTTCAGCCACACCTTCGATAGCGTCTATCACAAGCACAGCCGCCACCGCACGCGACGCGCCGCTTAGCATATTGCGCAAAAACTCAATGTGTCCCGGGGCGTCTATGATGACATATTCCCGCAGTGCGCTTTTGAAAAAAATCCTCGCGCTATCTATCGTGATGCCCTGCTTTTGCTCATCTTCCAAGGCATCCAAAAGCATAGAGTATTCAAAAACCCTGCCGTTTTTAAGGCAAGAGTTTTTAACGCCCTCTAATTTTCCCTCGGGGAGTGAGCCGGTGTCTGCCAAAAGACGACCCACCAATGTGCTCTTGCCGTGGTCAACGTGACCCGTTATCACAATATTCATCCTATTATCTTTGACTTCGCAGACGGCAGAGCCATCTTTGCGACGGGGAGCAGGCTCCCTCGACCCACCTAAAGGATCCCCCAAAGAATTTGCATCGCAAATTTTTGGGGACTCTAAAGCTACCCGCTTGCGCGGGAGAGGTTTGGCAGCGTTTCTTGCTTTCTCACTCATTACATATACCCCTCTTTCCTTAATGCTTCCAATGTTCCTCCGCCCTCTTTATCTTGCGCTCTGCCTGAGCGTTCGGCTATGTTTTTGAATTTGCCGCTTACTAACTCCTCTATAATCTCCTGCGGGTTTTTAGCTTCCGACGACACAGGGCTCGTACACGGATAACAGCCCAAAGAGCGGTATCTTTTGCCATCGCCTTGGTTGAAATATACGGGAATGACGGGGATATTTTCCCTTTGGATATACTCCCAGATATTAAGCTCCGTCCACTCCAAAAGGGGGTGAACTCGCACGTGCGTTTTTGGGGCAAATTCGGTTTTGTAGAGATTCCAAAGCTCAGGGGGCTGCGTGCTGGCGTCCCATTCGCTCTTCTCATCGCGCGCTGAAAAAACTCTCTCTTTCGAGCGGCTTCCCTCTTCGTCGCTTCTAACTCCCACTATCACGGCGTTGTAGGCGGGGGCGTTTTTTATCTCGCTCCAACTGTCCGTTTTGGGGTCGTAAACGCGCCTCTCCCACGCCCCATCAAGCGTGTATTTTAGGGCGTTGCTCTTTAACTCTTTACAGCAAGATATCCTATCAAGCCCATCTACAAATGTCCGTTTATTCGCCAGCGCTTCCTTGTTTTGTCCCACGACGAGGCGGAGTTTCAACTCTTTTGCTATCTTATCTCTGTAGGTTATCATTTCGGGGATTTTAAAGTTTGTATCCACGTGGATAAGCTCAAACGGCACGTGTCCGAAAAACGCCTTTTTGGCAAGCCACAACAAAACGGTGCTATCTTTGCCGATAGACCAGAGCATACCGATATTTTTGAACGATTTGTACGCCTCTCGGATGATAAATATACTTTGTGATTCTAATTTTTCAAGTTTATCCATAAATCTACTCCTTTATATGCAAGCCGCACTCTTTGTGCTCGGGGTTTTCCCACCACCATCTGCCCGCTCTTATATCTTCATCTTCTCTCACCGCTCTCGTACAGGGTCTGCAGCCGATGCTTTTGAAGCCTTGCGCGTACAGCGGGTTAAGAGGCAAATTATACTTTTTTATATGTGAAAAGAGTTCATCTTCACTCCAAAACGCAAGCGGATTTATCTTGAAGAGGTTAAATTTTTCATCATACTCTACAGATTTTAGCTCGCTTCTTGTGACCGATTGCGCCGCTCTAAGACCCGTAACCCACGCAGCTTTACCACTCAACGCACGAGATAGCGGCTCCACTTTTCTTATATGACAGCAAAGATGGCGGTTTTCCAAGCTCTCCCTCATACCCCAATCCCCAAGCCTCTCTTCCAAGCCCTTCACATCATCCGCTTTTGGCAGATACCTTTTGATGGATATCTTGAAAAACTCCTCCGTTTGTTGATGAAGCGCGAGACACTCGTCAAAAAGTTTGCCCGTGTCTAATGTGAAAACTTCCAAAGATTTTATGCGGCAGTGCGACAGAAAGTGTAAAGCCACCACATCTTCGGCTTGATAGCTAAATGATAGCGCGACAGCTCCTTTTATCTTGTCAATGACTCGTTGGAGTGACTCTTGTCCTTGCGAAAATGACGGCGGGATGGTTTGTTGAAGTATCTCATATGACATAATCGCTCCAACTCTCATCTTGCGCGTATATCTTCGCGCCGATAAATTGGATATAGACGCTCTTCTGGTTCGCCCCCCTTATCTTCACCCAATCCTTCTTATCTATATCCGCCTCTATCTCTTTTCCCCCCTCTATCGTCCGAAGCTCCACGCGTGTGCGGCTTCCCAAGACCCTGTGCGCGGTTATCTGCGCTTCGATAGATTTGCCGTCTTCGTTTGTGAGGGTTATCCTAACATCGTGCGGTCTTATGAAAAACGAGACATCCTCCTCGTCTTGTCTTTCCGACTCATCAAGCCGCAAAGAGCCTTTTTCAAGTCTGGCGTGGAAGAGGTTGACATTTCCCAAAAAGCCGTAGACAAAGGGGTTGGAGGGGTTGTCGTAGACATCTTCGGGGGTTCCTATCTGTTCTATCTTGCCCTTGTTTAAGATGACTATCTTATCGGAAACCTCCAGCGCCTCCTCTTGGTCGTGGGTGACAAATACGCTTGTTATATGTATCTCATCGTGCAGATATCTAAGCCAGCGCCTAAGCTCTTGTCTCACCTTCGCGTCTAATGCGCCAAAGGGTTCATCCAAAAGCAGCACTTTTGGCTCCACAGCTAAGGCGCGAGCAAGGGCAACTCTTTGCTTTTGACCGCCTGAGAGTTCGCTTGGTAGGCGGTTGGCGAGGGGTTCTAACTGCACCATCTTGAGAAGTTTGAAGACTTTATCTCTTATCTCCTCTTTGCTTGGTCTGGATGAGCGCGGGCGGATTTTTAGCCCAAAGGCTACATTGTCAAAAACATTCATATGTTTAAAGAGCGCGTAGTGCTGAAAGACAAATCCCACTTTTCTATCTTTCGTGGGCTTACTCGTGGACTCTTCGCCAAAAAAGCTGATGGAGCCGGAGTCGGGATTTTCAAGCCCCGCTATGATCCTAAGAAGCGTCGTTTTTCCTGAGCCTGATGGTCCAAGCAGCGCCGTTAATTCGCCGTTTGGGATGGTGAGATTGATATCTTCAAGGGCGGTGAATGCGCCGAATTTTTTGCTGATATGCGATATTTCTATACTCATAATTTTCCTTTATCTATTCAAAAGCGTGATAAGCTCTCTTTCTTTGCAGAGCTATAAAATGTTCTATGATGGTCTTCACGACCAAAGTTACCAAAGCCAGCAGTGTCAGCAAAGAGGCGATAGCAAAAGCCGCCGCGAAAAGGTACTCGTTGTACAATACCTCCACGTGCAAAGGCATAGTCATCGTGATACCTCTTATAAGCCCCGATACCACCGCTACCGCGCCGAACTCTCCCATAGCTCTGGCGTTTGTAAGTACCACGCCGTACAAAAGTCCCCATTTGATATTGGGCAGGGTGACTTTAAAAAATGTCTGCAAACCGCCCGCCCCAAGGGTCAAAGCCGCCTCTTCGTCGTCCTTGCCCATCTCCTGCATTAAGGGTATCAATTCCCTTGCCACAAACGGAAATGTCACAAAAGCCGTCGCTAAGACGAGTCCCGGGATGGCGAACACTATCTTAACATTATTTTCCGTAAGCCAGCCGCCAAACCACCCCGACGCGCCAAAAAGCAGGATAAATATAAGTCCCGCGATAACGGGCGATATGGCAAAGGGCACTTCGATAAGAGTGGTGATGACATTTTTACCTCTGAAATCAAACTTCGCGATAGCCCACGCTAACAATACGCCAAAAAATGTATTAACGGGTACGCATATGACAGCCACCGTCAAAGTAAGCTTTATAGCCGCCCACGAGTCGCTCTGCCTTATCGCGGCAAAATATGTAGCCGTCCCTTTCGCAAACGCCTGTGTGAAGATGGTATACAGAGGCAAAAAGACAAAAACCGCCAAAAACAAAAATGTGATGATTAAAAGCGTGGGTTTTATCCATAACGGCTCTTTACTGCCGCTTGTAACTTTAATCCTCGTGGAGTCGGTCGCAATGCTCACTATCGCTGTGAATACGAGTATAAGGTCGATGATGAGAGCGTTTGGAGCCTCAACTAAAAGATAATACAAAAGCGAAACCAAAAGCGCCACTCCCGCCAATATCAGCGGCTTTATCCAATGTCTGTTGGTGCTTACGATCACCGCCGCCGCGCCCGATAAAAACGCCAAATGTTTATATATATCGAGGTTGACCCCAAACCAATATAGTGCACTAAAGCCTACCGCGATAAAAAACAGAACCGTCACAATGATACTTTTTTTCATCAGTTACCCTTTTTCCTGCGTCTGGCGAATGACTGCAAAAAGTTGATAAGCAGCAGCAGTATAAACGCCGCGACAAGCATTATGACGCCTATGACGCTGGCTCCCACATAGTCAAACTGCATCAATTTTTTGACGATAAGCAGCGGCACTATCTCGCTCTCATACGGGATGTTGCTGGATATAAATATGACCGAGCCATACTCGCCAAGACCCCGTGCAAACGCCAGAGCAAAGCCTGTGAGAAGGGCCGGGTAGATAGTGGGAAATATCACTTTTCTAAAGATTTGATAAAAATTCGCCCCAAGCGAGCTTGCTGCCTCTTCCAACTCTTTATCAAGCTCTTCGATGACGGGCTGAACGGTGCGCACGATAAAGGGAAGCCCTATAAATACGAGTGCGAGTATAATGCCCGTTTTTGAGTAGGCGACATTTATGTCGATATTTTCCAGAAAATTTCTAAAACAGTTTTCATCAACATCGCACCCCTCGGATGAGAAGTAGGGGGCAAGTGTACGGAGCTTTTCCGACAACTCCTGCAACACCTTACCCAAAACACCGTTAGGAGAAAATATATACGCCAGCGATATACCCGCCACCGCCGTAGGCACGGCAAAAGGCAAATCTATCACGGAGTCTATAATGCGCTTACCGAAAAAATCATACCTCGTCAAAATCCACGCTATGATGAGCCCGAAAAAGCAGTTGATGAGAGCCGCTATGAAGCTCGCGCTAAAGGAGATTTTTAAGGCTGTGATGATCCTCTGGTCGGTTATATTTTCGATAAATTTATCCAAAGGCATCTGCGTAGAGTATAAAGCCAGCGCGCTTAACGGGATGAGTATCAAGAGCGACATATAGGTCAAAGATAGTCCAAGACTTATGCCAAAGCCCGGAAGTTTGGGGTTGGCTTTGTTGTATCCGACGCGATTTACCAACGCCGCTATGATGATAAAGATGATAAAAGAGACCCACGCTAAAGAGTGGCTTGGGTTGTGATAGAGCGCTGATAATGTCAAAAATAGTATCGAAAAAAGTATGATATTGATGATAATCTGACTTACTTTGAAACTATTTTTATTTGCAAAAACTATCGCTACGACGACAAAAGCGATGAGTAAGAGCTGCGTCAAATCTACGCTGAAATTGCCTATGATATGTAGATAAAAGGGCGCGAATGAGAACTTCAACGAAAATATCAGCACTAAAAAGAGTGCTATATTTACGCCGACCTGTTTCACGCTCAATGAATCGGTATTTAAAGCCGTAAGCGCCAACATAACGGATATCAAAATCGCCGTGACGGAGACCCTTATATCTATCAACACCCCCGCTATCGCCAAAAATGCGGCGACAAGAGCCAAAGTAAAAAGCAGTGTTTTGGAGTTTGGGCTTGGCGTAAACTCTTTTTGGAACGCGACAAAGATAAATATACCCGCCGCCAAAAAGAGCGCGATGGAGACTCTTATATCCAAAAACGCGCCAAAGAGCCCAAAAGCCGCCGTCAATGCCGATATGATGGATAAGGATGTTCTTGCTGTGTCGCTCATCGACCCTCCTTAAAAAGAGTCGCGGCGAGGGTGTCGGCAAGCCCTAAAGTGTGAGTAAAAAATGAAAATATCTTTAAAGCTTGCGACATATATAAGACCTTTTTTCTAACTATTTTTTGTAGATTTTGTCAAATTCGCCGCCGTCTGAAAAGTGCTTTTTCTGCGCCGCGTCCCATCCGCCAAAATCTCTGTCGATCTCGACCAATTCCAACTTCGCGTATTGAGATGCAAACTCTTTAGCCACTTTTGGGTCGGTCGGTCTGTAGTAATGTTTACCCGCCAATCTTTGTCCCTCTTCGGAGTAGAGATAGCTTAGGTACTCTCTTGCAACCTTTTCGGTGCCTTTTTTCTTGATGTTTTCATCTACCAAGCTAACGGAAGGCTCTGCCAAAATGCTAAGGCTTGGGACTACGATCTCAAATTTGCCCTTGCCAAGCTCGTTGATAGTTAGATGCGCCTCGTTTTCCCACGCCAAAAGGACATCGCCGATGCCGCGCTGTACAAATGTATTTGTCGAGCCGCGCGCGCCGCTGTCAAGTACGGGGACATTTTTAAATAGCTTCGTTACAAACTCCCTCGCCTTTGCCTCGCCGCCGTACTTTTTATCCGCATACGCCCAAGCCGCTAAGTAGTTCCATCTGGCACCCCCCGAAGTTTTAGGGTCAGGAGTGATGACTTTAACGCCGCTTTTTACCAAATCATCCCAATCTTTAATTTTCTTAGGATTGCCCGCTCTTACCAAAAATACGATAGTGGAAGTGTAGGGGGCGCTATTGTTTTTAAATCTCTTCTGCCAATCTTTAGCGATTTTGTTGGTTTTTTCAACGATAGCGTCTATATCGCCTCCAAGAGCCAGCGTCACCACATCCGCGTCAAGTCCGTCGATGACGCTTCTTGCCTGCCCGCCGGAGCCGCCGTGTGATTGTCTAATCGTCACATCGTCCCCCGTCAAAGCCTTGTAGTGCTTGATAAATGCCTCGTTATACTCTTTATATAGCTCTCTTGTGGGGTCATAAGAGACATTAAGCAGTTCAAATTGGGCAGCTTGAAGTATCGTCGCCGCCAACAAAATAGACCAGATTGAAATGTGTTTTATCAAACTCATTTTATCCTCCCTTTGTAAAATAATTTTGGCATTATAGGCAAAATTCGTTTTATTGTCAAGTATATTTATAGGTTTTATATGGATTGAGCAAAAAGTTTGAGTTTTTTCGCCGATAATTTTTTTGGTTTTGTTGAAAAATAGACTATGGATATAGTTGTGATTTAAAGCGCGTCGGGGGTGGAAAGTTTGGCGTGGAGAGGGTTAGATGGGTTGATTTATCAGCGCGTATCTTTCGACGATGATGCCGCCGTAGGCTATCTCTATCTCGCCTGTTAGTGTCTTTTCAAGCTCTATCGTTTCGCTATCTTCTATACCGTAAAATTTCAGCCTCAAAGCCATCTTCTTATCCTCTACTTTTACTTCGCTGATGCCTCGCTTTTTTAGTTCAACGGATAGCTCTTTGGCGATGTGGTATTTGTAGGCGAAGTGTTTGGTGCTGTTTTTGTAAAAGGTGTAGAGGTATTGGTTGGCAAAGATGACCGCGCTGTTAAAGACGAGCAGCGCCATCACAAGCGTGGCGAAAAATTTGTGAAGTTTTCTGTGCTTTGGAAGGCGCACCCTAAAGCTATTCATAAATGTGCTCACTATGAGCGGTGTGGCGATAATCATATACGAGGCAAACTCCTCTATGGCTATGCGCTGACGGAAAGAGAGCAGCACAGAGGCGATAAACGCGCCAAAAGAGAGCCACCAAAGCAGCGTTTTGCCGCCTTTGACCAAGATACGGTACAAAGAGTATATAAAATATAAAAAGAGAAGCGGCGAAAATATAGCGCCATAGATACTGAATGTATCCAAAAAGTAGCCTCTGGGGCGTCCGCCGATATCAAATCCGTACATATACATTCCCGCCGCAAAAAGTGCTAATGATAGCGCCATTATGACGATATCGCGCTTGTTGACAGCGTAGAAAAAAAGCAAAAAGTAGAGGATGATAAACCCTTTACTTAAAAAGAGCGAAAGCACGAGCATCGCGTACATCGCTATCCTCTTGTCAAGTTGGCGCAGATATAAAAACATAAGTGTGCCCAGTATCAAAAGCGCCGTACCGTTTGCCGCGAGCGATACGACTATGGAGCCCGGAAGCGCTATAAATATAAGTACGGTAGAGAGTCTATCTATCTCGCGCTTTAAAATGGGTCTGCTGACAAGGTATAAAAGTATCGTCGAGAGCGTGTGGATGATGATAAAAGGGACCCTTAGGGCGTAGTCATTTTGCCCGAAGAGTTCGCAGGAGAGTTTTATGAGATAGTGTACCGTGTCGCTGCCGTTAAAGAACGCGTCCGCTTCATAGTAGCTGATAGAGAGCGTGCTTGATGCGAAAAGCAGCAGTCCGAAGTTTATAACGATAATCAAAAAGAGTAAAAACGGCTCTCTCATATGCCCTCTGCTTATATGAAAATTTTGTTATTATACTAAATTTTGGTGTTGAGGCATCTTTTTTAATAATATTAAAAATCCCATCCCGCAAATCAGCACAAATCCTAAAAACGACAAAAATATGTGCCAACCCAAATACTGATAAAAAACCCCCGGCAAAAATGACCCTAATGTCCCTCCCGCGTAGTAAAACGAGAGATAGAGCCCGTTGGTGATGCTTTTGTGCTCTTTAGCCATTTTATTGACAAACCCCGTGGCGATAGAGTGCACCATAAACATACCAAGGCAAAAGACAAACATCGACCCGAACATCACCGAAAAGTCCTCTACATTAAACATCCCAAGCCCTGCGATATATATGCACATACCCGCCAACATCGCTCTTCTCTCGCCTTTAAAAAAGCCTATGATCCTTGTGACATTGAGCGCGGTGATGAGTCCGATGATGTACCCTGCGTACATAAGTCCCACTTTGCTCTCGCCAAGATTTTCATTTATGCTTTTAAGTTCAAACGGCAAAAAGTTAAGCACCCCTTGAAATGTGAAAAAGACGCAAAATATAGTGGCGTAGATGAAAAAATTGTGTCTGATTTTGAGGACATTTACCACCTCTTTTTTGGTAGGCTTTACAAAGGTGGCTTTAGCGTCTTTGGTCACGCCCAATATCGCAAAAAACGATATCAAAAGCCCGACTCCCACAAGAAAGAAAAACGGTCTCCATCCAAAATACTCCGACAAAATGCCTGAAAACAACCGCCCCAAAAACCCGCCCATAATAGTCATAGCGACATAATTTCCAAGCGCTCTTTGTATATTTTCGTGCGTTGATGAGGTCGATACATAACTTATAAGCGAAGTTAAAGCTGCGGGTATCAAAAAGCCCTGCGCGGCTCTTATGGCGATTAGGACGATATAGGAGTTGCTAAAGGCAAAACATACCTCCAAAAGCCCCAACAATAGCAGCGTCACCCTAAGCGTCTGCCTTGAGGACCAACTCTCAAGCGCGTAGCCGTAAAAGAGAGGTGCTATGCCCAGCGGGAACATTATAACGGTCGTAAAGATGACCGCTTGAAAGCCGTTAAGCGCGAACTCCTCTTGAAAAAGCGGCTGTATAGGCTGCGCCCCGTAGAGCGTACACAAAACCAAAATCGTGCAGATGTAGAGTATGGCGTTTTGCTTTGTCAAATTGTAAAATCCCACAAAAACTCTATCCACTCCTCCGTCTTTTGCGCGTAAAAGTCAGGGCGCACGAGGGATGTCTCTCTGTATAAAAGGGTCGCTATCTTTACCTCCAACTTGGGATATAGCTCCCCCAACACCTTTTTTATCTCCGCCAATGTTTCGCCGCTGTCTGCTATGTCGTCCAGTACTAAAACGCTTTTTACGTTGGATAGGTCGGGGATATTAAATATCTTGATAAAATCCAGCTTTTTGGAGCCTTCGTAATGTATGGAATTTAGCGCGTAAAGCTCCCTTGTATCAAGCGCGTGAGCCAGAAAGTGACCAAATGTCATACCGCCTCTGGCTATAGCCAAAAAGGCGTCAAACTTGTAAGGCTTCACCTCGTGCGCTATCTTTTTGACATCCCCAAAAAACTCCTCAAAGCCGTAATATCGCATACAATCTCCTAATGAACAACAAAAGCTAACAAGCTTATGATAAATAAAAATATAACTCCCACATTGATATCTTTGAACTCTTTAGTGAGCAGTTTTGTTATCGTGTAGGATACAAATCCAAACGCCAAACCGTAAGTGATAGAGTAGGTCAAAGGCATCATAATGACGATTAAAAATGTAGCGATCGCCACACTTTTGTCTTTGAAGTTGATATTGACAAGTTCGGCGAACATCAACACGCCCACCATCACCAAAACAGGATATATGGCATTTAGTGGGATAGCCTTAAATAAGGGCAGCATAAACAAGGTAAAGATAAAAAAGAGCCCTGCAAATATAGCCGTAAGCCCGCTCCTGCCACCCTCTTCAACCCCACTTGCACTCTCCACAAAACTGGTAGTCGTAGATACGCCCAAAAGCGAGCTTGCCACCGACGCGGCGGCGTCTGCTTCCAGAGTCTTTTCCAGTTCGACGCTGCCTTTCTTAAAGAGCCCCGCACGAAATCCAACGCCCGCCAGCGTACCCAGCGTATCAAATAGGTCGGTAACGAAAAATGTAATTATCGCGGGAATAAACGCCAGTTTAAGCGCTGACAATACATCAAGCTCAAAGGCGATAGGGGCGACGGAGGCGGGAAGTGAGAAAATCTCATTTGGCGGCGGAACTATGCCAAACGCCCACGCCACTATGGATGTGGACAATATCGCCAAGATAAACGCTCCCTTAACTTTCCAGATGAAAAATACAATGACAACGGCGAGACCAAAAAGTCCAAGCGCTACATTCGGCTCTCTTAAGTTCCCAAGCGCTACCAATGTGGCGTCATTATTGGCGATGATACCCATCTGCTGCAACCCGATAAAAGCGATAAACGCCCCTATACCCGCACTTATCGCGCGCCGCAAATCCTCGCTTATGCTGTTTATCATCCACGATCTAAATTTCGTGAACGATAAAACTAAAAATATCATACCCGATATAAAAACTATACCCAAAGCGCTCTGCCAAGGGATCCCCAGCTGTCCCACAAGCACAAACGAAAAGTAGGCGTTTAGCCCCATCCCCGTACTCATAGCGATAGGGGTATTTGACCAAAAGCCGTTAAATACCGAAGCGATGATAGTGATAAGTGCCGTTGCCGTCACGAGAGCTTCCAGCGGCATACCCGCTTGGCTTAAGATGGCGGCATTCACAGGCACGATATAGAGCATCGTCAAAAATGTCGTAAAACCGGCTTTCGCCTCAGTTTTGACACTGCTGTTGCGCTCTTTTAATTTAAAAAAGTCCATACGGCATCCTTTAGTAGTTGGATACTCTTGTAAGGCTCTTGCCCCGCCTCAAAAGAGTAAAAATCAGCCTGCGCCTCTTCTAAGAAAAAGCAAGCCAAAATCGGATTGTTCTCATCCGTGTATATATCTCTCAAAGAGGGCATCACCTCAAAGACCTTTTTGTTCGCCTCGATACTTTGAAAAAGTTTCACCTTGCCCGAAATCCGCACCCATTCGATCGGCGGTACAAACGCGCAAATCTCCACATATGGGTTATTTTCAAGCTGCTTATAGACTTTTTTTGTGATATTTGTCACAAAAGTGAGTTTCCCCTCCCACTCCATCACAAAATTAAACGCCCTCACGCGCGGCTTCCCTTCCCCATCAACCGTCCCCACATAAAAAGCGGGACTCTTAGTCAAAAACTCCAGAATCTCTTCCATCTTTTTCTCCTTAGTATAAAGTCGTATTTAGCCAAATTTCAACAGGCACCGCTATTTGCCTCTTCGTAAACTTGCAGTTCATTATACAAACTATCGCGCTCGACGGGTGTGAAACCGCTTGTGATGATGATGTCCAAAAAGTCTTGCAAGGCTTGCCCCTGCGCACTTTTGGCGCCGCCGGCACTTTGTATCGCCTCTTTTTCTATCGTCCCGTCCAAATCATCCGCCCCGAACTCTTGGGCTACCATCGCAAGATTAAGCGTGGCGCTCGCCCAGTAGGCTTTTATATGCGGGATATTGTCCAACATCAAGCGGCTTATCGCGATAGTCTTTAAAATCTCCGTAGAGCCCAAAAATTTATCCACTTTCAGATAGTTGTTGTCCCTCTGATAGACAAGCGGGATAAACGCGTTAAAACCTTGCCTCTTATCTTGCACTTCGCGCAGCCTCAACATATGATCGATCCTATCTTCGCGCTCCTCGATATGCCCAAAAAGCATCGTAGCGTTTGAAAATTTGCCCCTTTTGTGCCAGAGTTCGTGGATCTTGAGCCAATTTTGCGAGCTTACTTTCCCCTTACAGATGTAAGCTCTCACCTTTTCGTCAAATATCTCCGCCCCACCTCCGGGCATCGACTCCACGCCCGCTTCTATCATTCTATCCAGTACTTCGTCGTAGCTCAAATCGTGCAGTTCGGACATAAAATGTACTTCAGCAGCCGTAAAAGCTTTGATGTGCAAAGAGGGAAATTTCTCCCTTATCTCCCTAAATATGCCCATATACCAGTCCAAATCGTGCTCTTTGTTGTGCGCTGAGACGATATGCACCTCTTTTATGCCGCGCGCGTAGGCATCTTTGGCGATATTTAACACCTCTTCTTTGGTGTATTTGTAGGCGTTGGGATTTTTTCTATTGGCGGAAAAGGCGCAAAATTTACAGATATCTTTACAGATATTTGTGGGGTTGATGTGGCGGTTGATGTTAAAATAGACCTTTTTGCCCCATCTTTTCGTTCGTTGAAGGTTGGCAAAATGTCCCAGAGTGAAGAGGTCAAGTCCGTACAAAGCAACCCCGTCTTCGTAGTTTAGCCTCTCGTTTTTTTCAAGTTTTTCGATGATATCCATTCATAAATTCGCTTTATTTGGAGTAAAAAGTCGATTTTAGCCAAAATGTGCTAAATTTTGGCTAATCAGATATTTATCTTCATCAATACCGCGACAACAGCGCGTAAAAAGTTTGCGTTTTTTAAACGGCACTGAAAAAGTAAATTCGCTATAAAAATTTGCTATACTTATCACACAAAAATTTCAAGGAGTTTTAATATGGATAGATTAGGAGAGTTGTTTGGCGTTTACAAAGCCCGCACGGGGCGGTTTTTTGGCTTAAGAGTCGGCGGTTTTGCCCTTTTTGCCATTGCGCTTTTCGCGCTTTTACTATTTGTGTATGCGGCGTTTTTTGCCGAGGGTATTAGATTTGATAAAGACTTTAGGTGGATCATCAAATATGTCATCGCCTTTTTGATACTGCTTGCGTCAATCGGCGCGCTGATATTTTACATATCGTTCAAATGGAAACCGCAATATTTCTTTGAAGTACACGAAAAAGGCGTTGTTATCAAGCGTAAAAGCGCAGATGTGGATTTGCGATTTGACGAGATAGAAGATGTTATCCCGTTTGTTACCGCCGCGCGCGATAATCTCGGGTTTGAAGTAAACAATCTCCTCTTTCGTAAAAATGCCGGAAGCGAGTGGTTTGCAATAAATGGTTTTTTCAAAGACCACCTCGATTTGATAGGTGGATTTTTGGCGCAACACACCGAGCAAAGAGGCTCTGCGCAAGTGCAAGAGATAGAAGCTACAGGCTCCACGCCGTTCAAATATGTAGAGAAGTCTGCACTTCGCAAAAGCACCTTTTCCGCCGACTCCTTCATCGACCCCGTAGGCGGTTATCTTAAAAAATACAAAATCCACAAAACGCTCTATCTATCAAACGACCAGATCAAGATAGACGACAAAACCATCTATTTGGAAGATACCGACTATTTAGAAATCGGCGGCTTAACAACAGACACCATCTACATCAAAGACGCCAAAGGCAAAGAGAAATTCTCCCTCCCCCACGCCGCGCTATTCTCCCCCGATATCTTCATCGCGATATTGGCAAATAGGATAGAGTTTAAAGAGTAACCATCATTCCGAGGCAAAACGACGAGGAATCCTAACGGTCAAACATTTTACAGGTTCAACCGTTAGGATTCTCACGGATTGCTCCACAATCCTCAGAATAACCCTTCTCCCCGTCGCTCCCGCCCCTTTTCGTCATTCCCGCGAAGGCGGGAATCCAAAATAAGCGTAGCGCTTTCGTGAAACGAAATATTTCCTTGAAAACAAGCGAAGCGCTTTTACGAAGTAAAATGTTTCCTTGAAACTCACAAAGCGTAAGTAATCAAAGAAGATACAATAGGTTCTATCAAACTTTTTTCATTCAAAACTTTATTGTTTTCCTGTTACTTTCTTTTATCAAAAAGAAAGTAACCAAAACAAGCGAAGCGCTTTTACGAAGTAAAATGTTTCCTCGAAATAAATGACCCCCATGAAAGTTGACACTGCCCCTACGGGGTACCCTCCTGTTTTAATTTATTCAAGGGAGCTGCGGGACTCGTTGTTGCAAGCAACAACTCAAACAGGTCCTCGCTCTTTTTCCT
>JAISQB010000018.1 GCA_031274495.1 Campylobacteraceae bacterium
GATATGATACAACTGATCTTCACTGGCTACTTCTACGACATTAGGGACAGCGTAAAAGTTGATATTGCCGGTTGGTGTGTATTGCCCAAATAGCGTTGCGTTTTCTTCTCCTGCTTTGTACCAATAGAGCAAATGATTATTGCCGGCTAAAGTGCTAAGTTCTACAACGGCACCTTTCTCAACGCCTACGCTTTCTATAAGGTTAAGGTTAGCATCATAGAATGAGACTATATAATCAGACTTACTGCTTCCGCTGCCGCCGCAACCGACAAAGAGTAGCGCTGCAAAAAATATAGGGACTAATCCGAAGAACCTATACTTAAGAAAAACTGATACTTTTGAGCTAATCGTATCTTTAGATACCGAAGCCAACTTTACTAAATGTTCGGACGGATTTTCCGTCTGGGTCTTTCGTGAAAAACCAAACATTTCTAACTCCTTCTTTTATGAAATATTTATCGAAAAGACAAATTTCTATATTTTATCACGAATAAAGTAAAAATATCTATTTTCTGGTAATTTTTTGATTAATTTTTATAGTTGTGTGGTTTAGTAGTGATATTGTTTTGTTGTTTTAACGGCAAAAAGGGTGGATTTATGCATACATTACTACAAAAAAGTAAAAGCTATTTGCAATGGAACATTGTGTTTTGCAAAGGCATTAAGCATATTTTGCGGGTATGATGGAGTGGAAAAGGCATACCGAAATCTAAAATAGGAGTGGGCTAATTTTGCGGATTTCATCACGGACCGCCGCGTAGTCAAAAAACTTGACGCAAAAGGTTTGGATTCACTCCTCACATCAATACCATCACCTAAAACCCATACCTATAACCGACATTTACCTTCATATTGTTAAATTTATCCCCCATTTGATATGTTCCTTCGATGTATAGGTCGTGATTGTTTATATTTGAGATAAATCCTATCGAACTGTCGAATATATTGCTGTTTATCTCATGTCTGTATTCATCTACACCATCGTTAAATTTATATATCAGATCGCCCTCGAACTCTCTTGCGTATCCTGCTTTGATGTAGACGGCGCTGTCTTTGAACTTGTAGCCTGCCGCCATGCTTAATTTTGCGAGGACGGAGTTGATATTGTATAGTTTTATTTTGAGGTTGTTCGGCGAGGATATGATGGCGTCCGCGTGGTATGAATATATGAGTCCGAACAGAGGTTCGATATAAAAGCTGTTTGATATGTCAAACCTCTGCCCTGCCTCCAGCGATAGGGATATGCCGTCTATATTGCCGACTCCTTTTATCCTGTAACTGTTCGTAGTTGTGGCATCAAACTCGTTTTCGTTGCGCGTGTACTTGATAGCGCCCTGCGCATAAAAATCATCGTCATTTTTGTAGAGCATATAAAACCCGACATCATAACTTGTAGTGCTCGCGTCTCCTTTGTCGTAACTTACATCGGTATTGCCAAGTGCAAGTGCTACTCCGGCGTATATGGTCCCTTGTTTAACGGGAGTTATGCCGTCCGTTCCAAACTGCACTCCGTAATATCGCGCCTCTTTTATGTCAAATTCATCCTCAAATGAGTCTAATTTGCCGCCGTGCGTTCTAATCCACACATCCTTGCTGACATTATCGCCTTGCCTTAGCTCTTCCAATCTTTGAAGAAAGTTTTGCGCATTTGCATAGCCTGATAGGTAGTTGATGTTTAAAAAGCTATCGGAGGATGGGGCGGAATTTGCGATGGACGCAGCGGCGAAAAGTGTCAAAAGTATTTTAAATTTAGCGCCGCTTGTTGATTTGGTTTGGGATTTTAAAATGTTCATTTTATTACTCCTTGCGACAAAACAGTCAAAGTAAAATTTTACCCCTATGTTTGTATAGTAGAACGAAATCCGCAATGAAATGGATATTATAAATTAATATTTACTTAAAGGCAAAAACTCACGAGCCTTTGGATTATTTGTATTTTATTTGGCGTTTGATTAAAAGTGCATATATTGAAAGCAAAAACGGTATTTAAGCTGTTTATACGCGAATATTCAGGAAAATATAAGGTCTGTTTTAGACGACCGCTTAAAATTTGCATCTTTAAAAATCGAAGTAATTTAGCGATAAAAAGATAGAGTAAAATAGCAGTTTTCGCTTAAGTCCAAATAACTTAAATCTTATAAAAATATCGACCAAATCAAAGCCATAAAACCAAAGCCGCAAAAAAGTTAAAGATTAAACAAAAAGAGCAGACTTTTCGCGAAAATGTGGTCATATTAACGCAAAAAGTCTGCAAAATTAACGTGAAGTCGGATAAGCGGTTTACTTTCAAACCTTTTCTATAACTATCTCGCCCTCCTTGTCGTCGATTTTTAGGGTGTCGCCCTCTTTTATTTTGTCTTCTAAGAGTAGTTCGGCTAATTTGTCCTCGACTAATTCGTATAGGGCGCGTCTTAGGGGTCGAGCGCCGTAGACGGTGTCAAATCCGGCTTCTGCGATGAGTGAGATAGCCTCTTTTGTTAGAGTGGCTTTTATGGATTTGGCTTCAAGCTTTTTGTTTATCTCTTCGAACATTATATTTACGATTTCGCGTAGTCCGTCTTCATTTAGAGGGTTAAATATGACGATATCATCGAGCCTGTTTAAAAATTCGGGCTTGAAGTAGTTCTTTAGTTCAGCCAAAACCGCGGCGCGTCTTTCGCTGCCCTCCGTTTCCATTATCTTCGCACTTGCGATATTGGAAGTTAAGATAATAATCGTATTTTTAAAATCAACCGTAACGCCCTTATTATCAGTCAAGCGCCCGTCGTCAAGGACTTGCAAAAGTATATTAAAGACATCCGGATGAGCTTTTTCTATCTCGTCGAACAATATAACGCTATATGGTTTTCGTCTAACAGCTTCGGTGAGTTGTCCCCCCTCCTCGTATCCGACATACCCGGGAGGCGCTCCGACAAGGCGGCTTACGGTGTGTTTTTCCATATATTCGCTCATATCAAACCTTATAAGCGCCCTCTCGTCGTCAAATAAAAATTTCGCCAACGCCTTCGCGCTTTGCGTCTTTCCAACACCTGTTGGTCCCAAAAACAGAAAGCTTCCTATGGGTTTATTAGTTTCGCTTAAGCCCGCTTTATTTCTCTTGATAGCGCGTCCTATCGCGTGGATGGCTTCGTCTTGCCCCACCACTTCGGCTCTTAAATGCTCCTCGACTGCTAAGACTTTCTCTTTTTCGCTTGAGAGCATTTTGGTGACAGGTATTTTGGTCCATTTGCTAACGATGGAGGCTATCATCTCTTCGTCGACGTGGTTTCTAAGGAGTGTTCCGCTTTGAAGCATCTTTTCCCACTCTTTTTCTAACTCATCCTCTTTTTTATTAAGTTCGGGGATGGTGCCGTGTTTGATTTTCGCCGCTTTGTTGTAGTCGCCCTCTCGCTCGGCTAATTCAACTTCGCGCTTACCGGCGTCGATTTCTGTTTTTATAGTTGAGAGTCTATTGAACACCTCTTTTTCATTTTCAAACTGCCCCTCCAGCGCCCTCCTCTTCTCTTCGGCATTTGCCAACTCTTTTGCTATCTCGCTAAGTCGGGAGGCGTTTTTTTTGTTATCTTCCATATTTAGCGCCTCTTTTTCTATGTGTAAAGAGCTTATCTCTCTTTTTATCGCGCTAAGTTCGATGGGCTCGCTCTCTATCTGCATTTTTAGCTCGGCAGCGGCTTCGTCTATCAAGTCTATAGCCTTATCGGGCAAAAATCTATCCGTGATATATCTATCCGAAAGCCTCGCAGCCGCCACCAATGCGCTATCTTGTATCGTCACGCCGTGGTGCGCTTCAAGCCTCTCTTTTATACCTCTTAATATCTGCAAAGCTTCGCTAATGGTAGGCTCGCTTACATATATAGGCTGAAATCTCCTCTCTAACGCGGCGTCTTTTTCAAAATATTTCCTATACTCCTTAAGCGTTGTAGCCCCGACGGTGTGGAGTTCGCCTCTGGCAAGGGCGGGTTTTAAGATATTTGCCGCGTCCATACTCCCCTCACTGGCACCAGCGCCCACTATCGTGTGTATCTCGTCGATGAAGAGTATGATATTGCCCTCTTTTTTCACCTCTTCTATGACGGCTTTCAGTCTATCTTCAAATTCGCCTCTGTATTTTGCCCCCGCTATAAGCATACTCATATCAAGTGTAATCACGCGCCTGTTTTGCAAAGATATCGGTACCTCTTTGTTGACTATGCGCTGAGCCAAACCCTCCACGATAGCCGTTTTTCCCGTTCCGGGTTCTCCTAAAAGTATGGGGTTGTTTTTCGTTTTTCGTATCAATATCTGCATCATTCTATATATCTCATCATCCCTGCCGATGACAGGGTCAAGGCTGTTTTCGCGCGCTTTTTGCGTCAAGTCTATGCCGTATTTTGACAACGCTTCTAAATTTTCATCGCCGCTTTGCTTGTCTATCTTTCGCCCACCCCTCAAGGCTTCAATGCTCTTTTTAAGCTCTAATATGTCGATATATTTGGAGACGATACCCTTTATCTCCTCTTCATTTAGTGAAGACAAAAGCCAAGTATCGACCGCCAAGAAGCTATCTCCAAGCTCTCTCATCAACCCTTCGGCGTTTTGCAAAGAGTTCGCAAGTTCGCGGGAGAGTTTGATATTTTCTTTAGTTAGAGTTGAACTTTTGGGGTATTTGTCCACGGCGCTTTTTACTTCAAGCTCGAGCGCGCTTTTGTCAAATGAGATTTTGTTAAAGAGTTGATTTAATACGGAGTGTGAATTTGTCAAAAGCGACCAAAACATATGCAGAGGTTTTATCTCGGCGTTTTTCGCGTAAAGCGCTAAAGACGCGGCGCTCTCGACCAATTCGCTCATCTGGTGAGTTAGTTTTTCAAATATGGATTGCATATTAGCTCCTTTTGTTTTTTGATGGTGAAAATTATACAACATTGAGTGTCATTATGTCAAGATTATTGCAAAAATTTTATCAAAGTTACGATTTGCCGCACCCAAAAAGAAACTCTTTTTAACTTACTTTTTAGGGAATTTTCTCTATAATCACTGTTTGCTTAAATCTTGCAATATACGAGGAGTTTATAAAGTTTATGAAAAATTTAAAACCATTCATTTTTGGCTTTTTTGCCACCCTCATAACGATATCCGTTTTTGCCGGTTCGCTTTTAGCAGACAACGCCGCCGACAATAATAACTCCTCCGTAAAAACCAAAAGCCGCATCGAATCTTTCACAAAATACTATAAAGTCTTAGAGATCGTAGAGGGCATTTATGTGGATGATTTGACGCTCGAAGAGATCATCAAAAAGTCGATAGAAGGGCTGCTCACAAACCTTGACGCGCACTCCGGATATATTAATGAGAAAAGTTTTCAGGATTTAAAAACCCAGATGGAGGGCGAGTTCGGCGGTCTTGGCATAACCATCGGTATGAAAGACGGAGCCGTCACCATCATAGCCCCCATCGAAGATACCCCTGCAGATAAGGCGGGGTTAAAAGCCGGCGATGTTATCTTGAAGATAGACAACCGCTCAACGATAGATATGACACTTGACGAGGCGGTATCTTTGATGCGCGGCGAGCCTAAAACTGCCGTCAAAATCACCATCGTAAGAAAAGGCGAAAACAGACCGCTTGTGTTTGATATCGTAAGGGATATGATAAAAGTGGACTCTGTCTATACAAAAGTGATAGAAGGTGAAAATATACTCTACATAAGGGTCACAAATTTTGACCAAAATGTCGCAAATAAGACTGCGGAAGCCCTTAAAAAACAGAAAAATTTAAAAGGCGTCATACTGGATATGCGAAACAATCCGGGAGGACTTTTAGACCAAGCCGTGGAGCTGACCGATATCTTTGTGGATAGCGGTACGATAGTCTCGCAAAAAGGGCGCAACTCCGCGAATGACAGAGTCTATAAAGCCAAAAAAGGCGTGCTTACAACCGCTCCTATGGTCGTTTTGGTAAACGGCGGAAGTGCGAGTGCGAGTGAAATCGTAAGCGGCGCTTTGCAGGATTTGAAACGGGCGGTGATAGTGGGCGAAAATACATTCGGTAAAGGAAGCGTACAGCAGATCATCCCCATAAACGACAACCAAACCGAAGCGGTCAAACTAACGATAGCAAGATACTATCTACCCAGCGGACGCACGATACAAACGGTAGGCGTGGAGCCTGATGTCATAGTACACGCCGCGGCTGTACCAAGCAGTGACAACGATTTTTCCATAAAAGAGTCGGATCTGAAAAAGCACCTTGAGGGCGAGCTCACCAAGATAGACAATAGCACAAAAAGTGCCGCGGCTATACCCGTCATACAAAAGAAAGAGGCTGTCATTTCGCAAGGCGACATACTTAAAGACTTGCAACTAAAAAGTGCCGTTGATATCATCAAAGTTTTAAACATCACAACTAAAAAGTAAGGAGACACAATGCAAAAAAAAGAGCTTTTATACGAAGGAAAAGGTAAAAAACTTTACACTACCGACGACAAAGAGTTGCTTATCAGCGAATTTAAAGACGATTTGACCGCCTTTAACGCCCAAAAAAAGGGCAACGAAAAGGGCAAAGGCGAGCTAAACTGCAAGATAAGCACACAGCTATTTAACCTCTTGACAAAAGAGGGGGTACAAACACACTTGGTAAAGACACTGGACGACAACTCACAGCTTGTTAAAAAAGTCTCCATTATACCCATCGAAGTTGTCGTAAGAAACATCGCTACGGGCTCATTGACCAAAAGACTTGGCATCAAAGAGGGCACGGTGCTGCCTCTGACTTTGGTAGAGTTTTACTACAAAGACGACGCGCTTGGCGACCCTTTGATAAATGACGAACACTGCTTAGTATTAAATATCGTAAAAAACAGAGCCGATTTGCAAAAATTAAGAGAGCTCGGCACAAAGATAAACGACATCCTAAAGCCCTTCTTTGCGGATAGAGACCTAAAACTTGTAGATTTTAAAGTCGAATTTGGCGTGGATAAAGATGGCAATATTTTACTCGCAGACGAAATCAGCCCCGACAGCTGCCGTTTTTGGGACGCTACGACAAATGAAAAACTTGACAAAGATAGATTTAGACAAGGCATCGGCGAAGTAAAAGTCGCGTACGAAGAGGTCTTAAAAAGAATTTTAAAGGCATAAAAACCGTGAAAGTTATCGTAAATATCAGATTAAAACAGGGCGTTCTCGACCCGCAGGGCAAAGCCGTCCACCACGCGCTGTCATCTTTAGGATTCGCTGAAGTTGAAAATGTGAGGATAGGCAAGCAGATAGTTTTGCATATAAATGAGACAGACAAAGACAGGGCGAAAAAAAGGGCAGAACTTATGTGTGAGGAGCTGTTGGCAAACACCGTGATAGAAGATTATGAGGTCGAACTTTGAAAGTAGCCATCATCGTATATCCGGGGACCAACTGCGAAAACGACACAAAATACGCTTTTGAACTGCTCGGACAAGAGGTCGTTATGCTCTGGCATAAAGAGGAGAGATTGCCCAAGGATGTCGATATCGTCGTACTTCCTGGCGGATTTAGCTATGGCGACTATCTAAGGTGCGCCGCCATCGCCAAATTTGCCCCGATAATGAAAGATGTGATAAATTTTGCTGCCAAAGGCGGCAAAGTGCTTGGCATCTGTAACGGCTTTCAGATACTGCTTGAACTAAAACTTCTTCCCGGAGCTATGATAAAAAACAAAAATGTCCACTTCATTTCAAAGTACCAGCACCTAAAAGTCGTCGATAACAACAACGATTTTTTGCGCCTCTTTGATGTGGGTAATGTTTTAAATGTCCCTATCGCGCACGGCGAGGGGAACTATTTTATCGACGAAGAGGGCTTGAAAGAGCTCAAAAATAACAATCAGATACTATTAACTTACTGCGATGAAAAAGGCGGTGTAGATAATCCAAACGGCTCCATCGAAAATATCGCGGGTATCTGCAACAAAAACAGAAACATCTTCGGACTTATGCCCCACCCTGAGCGCGCTATAGAGAAGCTTTTGGGCAGTGACGACGGCGTTAAAATGTTGCGGGGATTTATAAGATAAAAATATGAAAAAGTTTTTTTGCATAGCCGCAGCTTTAGCGCTTTTCATCAATACTGCAAGCGCACAACTGTTTGATTTGGGCGAGCAGATAAGACAATATCAAAAAATAACGCAAGATTACGACGACGAAGAGGAAACGCAATCGCTCTTTTTGTCATACGAGTCCATACCGCCAAGAGTCTATGTAGGCGAGATTTTCCCCGTAAAGATAAAAGCTATTGTAACGCGTGACGATTATGAAAGGATAACGACCGACCTTGCGGACTCCGAACTATTTCACGTGATAAATCTAAAATCCCCATGGGAAAAAGACCAAGTCGGCGAATACTACACGAACACTTTTTATATCAGGACGCTAAATCAAACCTCCAAATTGCCCGACTTCACAATAAGGCTTATAGACGGCGATGATGATATCGTGGAAGAGACTGTACTTGATGGCGGTGAGATAGAGGTTTTGAGCGTAAAGGGCGACGCTAAATTTTCGCACGTGGTGGCGCAAAGTCTCGCCGTTAAAAACGAGGCGACAAGTAAATTTGACGATAAATCGCTCATTGTAACCCTTGAGATAGAGGCTACTTACAGCAATCTAAAAGAGTTTGAATTCAATAACGGCACTGCCAACGACTACAAAGAGAGTATCCAGTTGCAGTCCCTTGAATACACCGTCATCGTGCCAAATTATACGAAAATTTTGGATTTTACATATTTTAACACCGTAAGCCGCGATTTTCAGTCTGTCATCGTGCCGCTCAATATCAAAAACGACGATGTCAGCACGCATACGGATTTGAACCCCAAAGAGAATAAATTTAAACTCTACAAAGATATACTTTTTACCATTTTGGGGCTTTTGGGGCTTATCATCTTTGCCTTCAAACGATACAAAAGCGCGCTTCTCGCATCCGTCTTGTTCTTTTCGTATGTATTTTATGTCAATAACCCCTTCAACCAAGGCATCATCACGGAAGAGACCGTCATACGCGTCTTGCCGACGGAAAAATCCTCCATCTTCCACATCACCGACGGCAATCTGGAGATAGAGATACTCTCACGCAAAGACGGCTATGTCAAGATAATGCTTCCAAGCGGTCGCATAGGTTGGGTAAAGGAAGATAGTGTTATCAAAAATTAGGTCTGCTTATACGGGGTTTGAGTTTATATTCTCCGTCGTTATAACTATCATTTTTATGTTTTTGTTTAGACCCTACCACAGGACATTTCGCCGCATCTGGGCAAACGCGCAAAAATATCTCATAGGATTTAAGTTAGATGTAAGAGGCGAGCCCGATCTTGGCGCAAAACTCATCGTGATAAACCACCAAAGCATACTTGACATAGTAGCCATAGAGGCGATATACCCGCTAAATCCCGCGTGGGTCGCCAAAAAAGAGATATTTGACATCTTCTTTTTAGGGCAAGCGACTAAACTCTCCAAAATGATATCCCTTGACAGAGGCGACAAAAGGGCTATGGTAAAGCTCTTAAAAGATGTCAAAGATAGGATAGACAACGGTCGCCCCGTAATGATATTCCCCGAAGGGACAAGAGGCAAAGGCGAAAAACTACTAAAATTCCAAATCGGCGCCAAAATCCTCGCCGAAAAGTTAGACCTAGCCGTCCAACCCGTCGTCATAGCAAACGCCAGAAAAGTCTTTGACTCCCAAAGCTTCAAAGTACAAAGCGGAACCGTCATAGTCTCCTACCTCCCCCCAGTCAATCCAAAAGATGATGAAAACTGGTACGAAAAACTGCACAATGATATGCAAGAAGAGTTGACAAAGCTCCTATAGTGGTGGTAGTTAGCAACAGTTCCGACAGAGCCGACCCATCGGCGACGAGGAACCTTTAACGGTCATCCATTT
>JAISQB010000089.1 GCA_031274495.1 Campylobacteraceae bacterium
TGGTTGTCATTTTGCTTTTATGTCATTCTTGCCAAAGATTATTTGGTGTGCACAAATTTAGAGCAAAAGGCTAAATATATATTTCCACCGTTTTGTGCTATCATTCAAAAAAACAATAGACAAAGGATAAAAGATGAAGATAAGATATTCCGTGCAAAATGTGCACTGCCAAAAGTGCGCTAATGTTATTTTGAACTCTTTGAGTGATGAATTTTCGGGTGTGGAGGTTTTTCTTGATAGGGAGCCCAGGGAGGTTGTCGTTGAGCTGTCCACGGGGGCGGAGCAGAAATTTAAAGATGAGATGGAGGAGCTTGGATATCCTATCATAGACGAGCTTGAAAGAAGCCAATGAGCCTCAAAAAGATATCTTTGCAAATCGGCGAAATGACATGTGTCAACTGCTCTAACGCCATCACAAAAGCCGTCAAAAAGATAGAGGGCGTGAGCGAGGCAGATGTGAATTTCGCCGCCGGGGAGGGCGTATTTACATATGACGACAAGCAAACCTCCCAAGAAGCCATAGAGGCAAAGATAGAGAAGATAGGCTACAAAGTCTTAAAGCAAGAGGACGACGGCAACGGCGCGAAAGTGGTCTTGATAAAAGTGCTCGTTGCCGCTGTCTTGACGCTCTTTTTGCACTTCGTCCACCATCTGCCACTGCCCCATTCCGTGTTAAATATCGCCATCTTTTTGGCTGCCTCCATAGTGCAGTTCGGAGCCGGCATCAGCTTTTACACGCACTCTTTTAAAGCCCTGAAAAATAGAACTTTTGATATGAATGTATTGGTCGCATTGGGCACATCCGCGGCGTATTTTTACTCCTCTTTTGTGCTGATTTTGCCGGAGTTGTTTCCTGAAAATTTGAGATTTATCTACTACGACGGCGCGGCGATGATCATCACATTTGTCCTTTTCGGAAGATATCTTGAGGCACGCGCCAGAGTCAAAGCCACAGGATTTATGAAGGATTTGCTCTCATTGACGCCCAAAAAAACGACCTTATTAAGAAACGGCGAAAGGGTCGAGAGTGCGCCGCAAGAGCTTAAAGTAGGCGATATCATTGAAATAAAATCGGGTCAAAACATCGCGCTTGACGGCGTCGTCGTGGACGGCGAGGGAGAGGTAGACGCCTCTATGATAAACGGCGAACCTATGCCAAAGCTCGCAAAAATAGGCGACAAAGTCATCGGCGGCACCATCTTGAAGCTTGGATACTTGCAAGTGAGGGTAGAAAAACTCTATCAAGATACCGTGCTATTTGAAATTATAAAACTGCTAAAAGAGGCAGAAAACAGAAAAATGCCCATAGCCAGACTCGCGGACAAGATAGCCTCTATATTCGTCCCCGTCGTCATCGCCATATCCGCCGTTACATTTATCGTGTGGGGCTTGGCGGGCGATATGCAGATGGCGATTTTGTCCTCCATATCTGTCCTCATCATCTCCTGCCCGTGCGCTCTGGGACTTGCGACGCCAATAGCGATAGTAGCGGGCGTGGGGCGTGGGGCAAAGGAGGGGATATTTATCAAAAATCCCGAAGTTTTGGAGATCATCTCCAAGATAAAATTCGCCGTTTTTGATAAAACAGGCACGCTCACAAAGGGGGATATAAAGGTATCGCAAAGCACGATTAGCGATAGGGAGCTACTTAGCATATTCGCCTCTTTGGAGGCAAAAAGCGAACACCCCATCTCGCACGCGATAAGAGATTTTGCCAAAAAAGCGGGCGCGGCGGAAGACTATGACATCCAAAATCTTGAGATAAAATCAGGGCTTGGAGTATTAGGAACTTATCAGGGCAAAACCGCCGCGATAGGCACCGCCAAACTGATGAGCGGCGACATAGACGAAGAGATAAAACGCCAATACGAAGAGGGGCTAAAAAGCGGTAAAACCACCATCTTGGCAAGCTTAGACGGTAAAATCACAGGGGTCTTTTATCTGCAAGATGAGATAAAAGTCGGAGCAAAAGAGTTGGCGGCGTATCTCAAATCAAAAAACATCGAACCCATCATACTCACAGGGGACAAAAAAGCGCCCTCACTCTTTATAGCGGAACAGATAGGCATAAAGAGCGTCATAAGCGAAGTCTTACCGCAGGAGAAATTTGAAGAGATAAAGCTACTACAAAACGAGGGGCTCGTGCTGTTCGTAGGAGACGGCATCAACGACTCTTTATCCATCAAACAAGCCGACATCGGCATCGCTATGAACAGCGGCTCAGACATAGCCAAAGAGTCCGGCGATATCATCATTATGAACAACGAACTTGGCAGCATCAAAAAGAGCATAGAACTCTCCCGCGCAACCTTGACGCTCATAAAACAGAACCTATTTTGGGCATTCATCTACAACATCATAGGCATCCCATTAGCCGCAGGAGTCCTATATTTCGCCAACATCACCCTAACCCCCGCCATAGCCGGCGCCGCAATGAGCATAAGCTCGGTAACGGTCGTGTTGAATTCGTTGAGGCTGAAGATAAAGAGGTTTTGAGGGGGGGGGTGTAGCAGTTACGCCTTACGCGGACTTGATAATGGCAAAACATTTCCTCTGCGTAGCACTTTTGCCTCTCTCCCGGTCATTCCCGCGCAGGCGGGAATCTAAACTAAAAAACACAATAAAACAAAGAAAATATTGGATTTGAAATCATTCATAAAATGCATACGGTTTTTAGTAAAAAGAGACGCTTCGCTTAGTTTGGATTCCAGTTTCCACGGGAATGACAGGAGAAGTAGTTATTCCCACGAAAGCGGGAAACTAAACTCTCTTCGTCGTTATGAGGATTGCGTCGCAATCCGTGAGATTCATTAGTTCCGACAGAGCAAGGCGATGAGGAACCTTGATAGTCACACTAATTTATAGATTTGACCATTAAAGATTCCTCGTCGTCAATAAATCGACTCTATCGGAACTAAGATTCCTCGTCGCTTCGCTCCAACGAAATGACGGAAAGGGGTGGTATTACCGCACACAGCGACAGCGATAATCGCGTAATCGCGATTTTCTCTTCCCCCCCATTTTGACACTGCCTCCTGTTTTGATTTATTCAAGGAAAAAGAGCGAGGACCTGTCCCAGCGTAGAAAAGTCCCGCAGCTCCCTTGAATAAATTAAAACAGGAGGGTACCCCG
>JAISQB010000096.1 GCA_031274495.1 Campylobacteraceae bacterium
TTTTAAAACAAAATTCTAACAATCTAAATTTTTAAGCTTAGTATCTATGTTTTATTTCCCTATGCAAGACTTTAATGACAATTTAAGTAATATCTGATTATTATAATTAGTGTCTTTAAGTTTTCTTAAACAAGGGGTATTTCAATGTTATTTAAGCGCTCTTTTTCTATTTTTATATCTTTCGCTCTCACATTTCATCCTCTTCTCGCCAAAGATATTATTATCGACAAGTCATCAGGAGCAAATGCACCATCTATCGAGACCGCCCCCAGTGGTAAAGTCCCCGTCATAAACATAGTAAAACCAAACGAACAGGGTCTTTCACACAATAAATTCATAGAGTACAATGTAAATAAAGAGGGTGTTATATTAAACAACTCAAATAAAGTGACAAACACCCAGCTCGCGGGTCATATAGCAAATAATCCCAATTTGGTAGATACCGCCAAAGTAATATTAAATGAGATAACAGGTACTAAAAAATCAGAACTTTTAGGTTACACAGAGGTAGCAGGGGATAGAGCTGATGTTATTGTTGCTAACCCTAACGGCATATATGTAAACGGCGGAGGATTTATAAATGTCCATGCCGCTACTCTTACAACGGGAGAGCTTAAGTTTAAAGACGGACTATTGAATGGGTTCGATGTAAACAGGGGTGATATCGTTATAGACAGCTTAGGCTTCAATGCCAATAACATAGACAGAGTAAACCTCTACTCCAAAGTCCTCTCTTTAAACTCCAAGATATACGCCAAAGAGCTCAATATCGCCCTTGGAGGTAATGATATAAGCTTAGACGGAACTATCTCTCCAAAAGGAGCTGCGGGTACGGGTCTATCTCTTGACTCTTCTGCTCTTGGGGGTATATATGCCAATACTATCATTTTAACAAGTTCTGATAAGGGTGTGGGGGTAAATCTGCCTTTGGAGGTATTGGTCAGTGATAGATTTATATTAAATGCCAATGGAGATATAGAGGTAAACGCTATAGCTTCAGGCGGTGATATGGATATGCGTACCACATCTTCCATTTCGAGTCTAAACGGCTCTCTCGTTTCTACCGGCGGTATATATTTATCCGCTAACGACAACATAAGCCTTTTGGGTACAAATGTCGCGGCGAGCGGTGATATCAATATACTCTCAAACAAAGATGTCACCATAGGCAGCGTAGAAGAAAAGGACGAGTATACATACGAATCAAACGGGGATTTTAATAAAACTCTTTATATCACAAACCACGGCTCAAAACTCCAAGGTGCAAATATCAATATAAACGCCGACAATATACTTGTGGACGCCTCCAAACTCCACGCCGACAAACTTATCAGCTTAGAGGCTAAAGAGAATGTAGACATCCTTGCCAAAAATGATATAACCTATAAAGAGTCGCAAATAACAGATAAAAATTTATTGTCTAAAACTACGACCAGCGACATCTCCTACCATGAAGATACGATCTCATCGGAACTTAACGCAAACAATATAGCCATCACCGGCGGCAAAAGCACTACCCTTGAAGCCGCCAAGCTTACCGCCAAAGAGAGTATATCCGTCAACGCCAAAGAGGATATCAATATCTTAGCCAAAACCAAAAAAGATGCCGCCTCTTTCGCGCAGACCAAAAGCTCGTGGATGGGACTAAAAAAATCTCCCGAGTCGGAGGGAAGCGAAACATACACGCTAATCTCATCTGACATCAAGACTTTAGCGGACAATATAGCCCTAAAATCAGGAGGAGATATAACACTCGTAGCCTCAAATATAGACTCAGCAAGCTCATTGCAACTTGAGGCTTTCAACGACATCCTCATAGCCGCAGGCTTGGAAGAGAGCAGTGCAGCAGAAGCATATAAAAACAGCTCGTTTCACCCTCTAAATCTCATCGTCTATCTGATCTCCATAGGACTCGTCTCAAATCCCATCTATGACAGCAACGATGTAGAAACTCAAGCCTACGACACTAAAGCCAAATCCTCACATATAAAAGCAAACGACGGCATCACCATCAAAAGCGCGCAAACGACCATAGCGGGCTCCGATATCGAAGCCGTTAACGACATAAATATCAAGACAGGCAAGATAGATATCATCACCGCCGAAGAGTTCACAAATGCCTCCCGCGAAGAAAAACAGACGGATATAAGTTTGGATAGCACAAAAGAGATGTTAAAAGGCATCATCAACGACATCATCAACTTCCGAACAAAACTAAAGATAACCGTAGCAAGTGCCCAACTTAATGATATCAATAGCAACGCCTCCGCCGCCAACCACAAAGGCTCATACATCACATCAGCCAGCGGCAACATCATCATATATGCATCCGACGATGTCACGATAACAAGCTCCGACCTTACAGCAAGCGCTGACTTAGATATCCAATCACAAGCAGGCAACATCACCGTACAAGACGCCCTAAATACCAATAACACCGAAGAGAACGCCAGATACGGCAAAATCGACATATCCGCGACAGTCCAAAACGAATATGTAGAGATAGCCTCTGCGATAAAAACAGCTATAGACTCCGCCTTGCAACTAAAAGATGTAAAGGGCAGTTACTCCGACTATAAAAAAGAGGTCAAACGGTTAGAGACCGCTCTATCCGAACTAAAAGAGAGATACGCCAACCAAGAAGCGGGCGTGACAAAAGAGGATGTAGAGGAGTTGGAGCGCATCATAGGCGAGATAAAAGATGAACAAAAATACTTCGCCGCCGCCATAGCCGCCTCAGCGGCAGACCTCGCCACAAAAACCGTAGCCATAGCGTCTCAAACAGCCGTCGCACTCACAAGCTCCGCCTCATCAGGATTTAATATCGGATTAGCCATCGATCTGCAAGGCGCGGATACAAAAACGCACAGCCAAACAGCGGACACCATATCGTCAAACCTGCAAGCCAAAGATATACTCTTAGCCACATCCATAAACGACTTTGTATCCACGACTATAAAAGGCTCCGAACTCACCGCCTCAAACGACATAAATATACAAACGGGCAACCTTAATATACTCTCCTCCGCCGCTACATCCGCAAAGCAGCAAGACACCAAAGATATATCAGGCACAGTTGCGGTAAGCATGTACGGGATATTGACGGGGACGAGCTTTGCCTTAAATCACGGCGAGAGCCATTTAACTCAAGCTTCCGTGCAAAATACCAACTCCGACCTCCACGCTTCAAACAATATCAATATACAAACAGCCAACAACGCCACTCTGCAAGGGGCAACTCTAAGGGCGGGCAACAGCCTTGATATACGCGTAGGAGGCGATTTAGACTTGACATCCGTAAGCGATAGCTACTCGTCCGATACGAAAAGCAAAACCGTAAACTTTAGCAAAAACAGCAGCGAAGGTTACACAAAGACCATCCTATCATCTATCACAGGCGATAGCATTGATATAGAAGTGGGAGGCAACACCAACCTAAAAGGCTCACTCATAGCGGCGGGAGGTTTTGATGAAAATGGAAGCTTTGCCGATAACGGGCAACTGCGTCTAAAAAGCGATACGCTGACCCACTCATCTTTGACTGACACGCAATATCTATCTTCGATATCGCAAACCAACGGTACCGCGTATGCCATAACGGCAGGCGGCATCATCGGCTACGCTACAAATATTTACAGTGCCGGCATGACGATTTTTGATATTTTCGACGATCTGAGCATTAGGAAAAATCTATACGACAACATAGCAAGTATCCGCGATAACATAAAAAGTGTCGGCGATAATGTCAAAGATGCCCTCTCCATATCCCGCTTTAAAACCGACGACGATTCGATATGGGACTATTCGCGCGATATAAAACAGCTATCCCAAAAGTCATTAGCCACGATAGGCGAAGGTAGTTTAATCGTTAAAGATACTAATGAAATAGATAAATTAAATAGAAATAGTAATGGTATAAATGAGCTTTTGTATAGTACTGATATAGGATTGGAGATGGAGAGCGTTACAAAAGGCACCCTAAGCGGAGCTGTCAAAAAATCGGTAGATACTATTTTTTGGCTTCAAGGCATCAGCCCAAATCCTTGGAAAAAGTAGCGTTGGGGGTGATGGTGTGTCTTGCCCCCCAATGCATGAGATATTGTCATATGTCAAATAGCTAAAATATTAAGCAAATGTGAGTTTTCTCCACCTTATTTGCAGCTATAACGGAAACTGTGCCGCAAGAGCTGCTATATTATCGCGCCAATCTTTTCTTAAAACCACCCACCGTGCTGCCAGTCCATCCGAGGAGTATCCAAATGCGTAAATAAAATCGCCACCATCTTTTATATAATGACTCGACGCACTATCAAATGTAAAGCCCCGTAAATTGTTCGCATAAGTCGAAAGAGCAGTGCTTAAGCTTGCGGCATATACTTTGTGAATATAAACAAAAGCCTTTTTGCCGTTTACTGCAGGAAATATCGTATTAAACAGTGCTGTACTAAAATCCGCACTGCTTCCCAACTCCAATAATCCCACATGATCTCTATCGTCAAATCCGGCGTCCGTGGATTTACCGGCCCTCACATAAGCAACATCTATACCGGCATACGGGTCATCTTTGTAGCACTCATGCGTAGAAGAGTCACAAGAAAACCCTTCCGCTAAAAGTCCGTCAACAAACTTATCTCCATCCTCTTCAGTCACATAGTCATACCCTATTCCTCTATAAATATCAGAGTAACTATTGCTAAAATCAGAAAAAGAACTCTCTACGGAAGGCAGAGCAGTTTCGCTATCACTGCCACCGCCACCGCCACCGCAACCAACCAAAAACCCAAAAGCTAAAACAGACACCAATAGCTTAAAAAAACTATTTTTCATAGTATTCTCCTATAGAAATATTTTTATCAAAAGATTGATAGATGTATGGGAAGTGGGTAGAGTTATTGTCCCGCAAACAAGATAATAAAAAATAGTGTTTTTTAGATTGATTAATGCGAGGCGCGATGAGATTAAAACAAGATGGAGTTAAAAAGTTTTTAGGATATAGAGTTTGTATTAAGGAGCTTTTAAGGTCTCTCTCTCTCTCTCTGCATTTTAAACTTAAAATTACTTTAAACACAAATGTCCTTTTTATTTTTAAAGATTGCTCGAAATTATATAATAGGTTTTCTTAAAATAAGCCGTTAAGCTTATTTGTTAAAATAATTAATATATAATTAATATAGTATGCATTGTCATTTTTACACAAGAGAAAATCCAAAAAAACACACAAGGAATCGAAAAGCCATTAATTTGAAAGGTTGTATATAAATATATGCGTTCATAGATAATTTTAGTACTCTTTATATTCCCACCATTCCTCAGGAAGCTATCGCTACGTGCGGGAATGGCGGGGAAAAACAACTACATATAGGTCGGAGCGTCGTTGGAGAAGAGTATTAAGTCCCCTACTCTTGTATTTTGCGCCAGTACGGTCTCAAGCTGCGATTTGTCTGATAGCACTATCTTGTGGGCGCGGATGATCGTGTTGTCGAGCGTGTCGGCGTTTACGCTTCCTGTGATGATCACGATGTCAAAGATCCCATCCATAATTTTAGCGAGCCTCTCATTCTCATCTTTTGTGCTCTCCACGATGCCCGGCGTCACCAAAACTTTTCTGCCGTTGTGCATTTTCACCAACTCATAAGAGCTCTTCATACCCTCAAAATTGCCGTTAAAACTATCGTCAAGTATGATCTTCCCACCGGCGTCTATCCTTTGCAGGCGGTGTTCTACGCTTTTTAGAGTACCTATAGCCTCTTGTATCTCTTCGATTTTTAGCCCCAGATATAAAGCCGTATGGACGCAGGCAGCGAGATTTACGGCGTTGAAACTGCCCAATAGTTTAGTCTCAAACTCCACATTTTTTCTGCCTATCTTTATAGTGAATTTCGTCCCCTCCAGATTGGCTTCCACCACCTTCACCTCTTGACCGAATATCTTTATGCGCTCATCGCCGTTTGGGTTGGCGTTTAGGCTTTTATGCACAAAAGCTTTGGAGAGTTTGGGCGAAGATATAAGCTCCATTTTCGTATCGCGCACCGCCTCTAAAGTTTTAAAATACTCTATATGCTGCGCGCCGATTTGACCGATGATGGCGATATCGGGCTCCAAAAATTCGGCTATCTCCTCTATATCCCCGCGCGCTCTTGCGCCCGCTTCAGCGATGTAAATCTGCGTATCCAAAGGCAGAGTCGTATTGATATCCTGCACAAGCCCTACCATAGTATTGACACTGCGCGGAGTCTTGTAGCAGTTAAATTTTGCGGATAAGATATGGTATAAAAAGTTTTTAATGCTGGTTTTTCCGTAACTTGCCGTGATGGCTATAATGCGCAAATTTTTCATCGATTTGAGCTTTCTTTTGGCCTCTTGTTTGTAGCCGAAAAATAGTATCTTTTCATATACACCGCTACCAAGAAAAGCCAACAGCAGCGGTAGGATGACGGCCGGTGTTTGCACGGCGTCTTGATACTGCAAATTTATGAGAAAAAACAGCATATCGGCAAACAGTACAGTTATAAATAAAAACAGAAAAAACCGTTTGATCCTTTTTGTAAATTGCAACGGTTTGTCAAGCTTAGTGCGCCAATACAATACCGCGAACGGATAGAGCACAAAGAGATAATATACGGCGGATTCTTCATAAAAAGCGATACTAAAGTACAAAGTCAGCGGCAACACAAACAAAAGCAGATGCCACAAAGGCTTATTAAAATGAAAGATAGCCCGCCACGGTCTATACGAATACCACTGCAGAGCGCTCGATATATAATATCCCAAAGCGAACACAAACGCCGCGTGCGCAAACAGTAAGAGCGCTATAAAAAGTATATGGATTGTCGTCTGTAGCGTTATCATTTTTTATCCTTTAGAGTCTCTTTCAATCGCTCTTCTATAATTTTACCTTTATCCGCAAAGAAAAAATGTCCGCCTTTTAACATATGAAGCGTTGAGTTTTTCATAAAATCTCTTATCTTAAACGCAGCAACAAGCGGCGTTACATCGTCATCTTCGCCCCAAAACAGAACCGCCCTACCCTCATAAGCTTTAAATACTTCACTCATATCTTCATCCACTACTTTTTTGAACATCTCATACATAACCATATCCATACCTTTGACATCTTTTGAGGCAAATACCTTATAGAGTCCTTTGAGTCCGAAAATCTTTGCTATCTTAAAAAGTCTGATTTTGATTTTGACCCACAATCTTTTGGGCAAAATTATACCGCTGCTGCTTAGCAAGACTATATTTTCAGGATTTAATAAAAGCGCTATTTTACCGCCGAAACTATGCCCTATGATGATCTGCGGGGTTTGGTTGAGTGCTCGCAAAAACTTCTCCACGACCGCCTTTACCTCGTAAGAGTCCAAAGCGGCGTTAATGGACGAGTTGCCAAAGCCGGGCAGATCCAGATAGATATGGCGGTAATCTTTGAAAAAATCCCCGAAAGAGTTTTTCATCAACTCTTTATTCGCCCCCCAGCCGTGCAGAAAAAGGATACTCTCCTCTTTGTCTTGGTTCAAAAGCAGATAAGATAGGCTAAGCTCCGCGCCATTATATTCGACTCTTTTTATCGCCATCTTAAGCTCTGTTTTTGTTTTTTGCGTAGATTTTTTCTAAGACATTAAGCGCGTCTCTTAACTTCTCGTACTCTTTAAAGTCAACCAATACAGCCCTAAAATGGCTGTTTTTGACGACAACGGCGCGCTCTATCTCGCGGGAATTTACCTTTTTAAGAATGGAGCTAAAATCGCGCACTATTTCAGTCGCCGTAAATATCTCCTCTTTATTGTAGAAAGTAGCCATAAAAACCTCTTTTCAAAAGAATATTGCATAAAATTTTACGCATTATTTTACACAGTTTCATTGAAACTAAGCTTTGCCTTTGGCTGATTGGATAGAGTTGATATATTTATACTCGACGGCGATTTTTCTGCGTTTGGGTAAGTTTCTTGCCAAATCCTGCACCAAAGAGTTAAACTCTTCAAAAAGATAGTTTGCCAAAGAGCCCGGATTTGGATTTATCTCGTTTAGATAGATACTGTTTTTGATGAGAAAAAAGTCGCACCTTATGATAGCTCCTTCAAAAAGCGGCTCATAGATAAGCTTGAAATTTTTCCTTATCTCTTCGTGCCTTATCTCGGTAAGTCTTGCTTCATAAACCTTTGCCGTTCTTGAAAAGTCAAGGTATTTTTTATCAAAATCCAAAATCAACTCTTTTTGCGGCTCTTCTATGATGGAGTAGCGGATGGTGCCCCCTATCTTGCAGCCTGCGATATTGTACTCGGCGACATTTTCGATAAATGGCTCGACCAGTACCTCATCGTCAAATTCAAAAGCCACATCCAGCGCGTATTCAAGCTCTTTTTGCTCTTTTACCACGCTGACACCTATGGAGCTTCCAAGCCTTAAAGGTTTTATGATGACAGGCAGCGGCAGGGAGATGTTTTTGTTGTTTTTATTTACCACTTCATAATCAAGCGTCTTTACGCCAACGGCTTTAGCGTAGAGTTTTGTGAAAAATTTATTATAACTAAGAACACTTGCTTCTATATTGGGACCAATATAAGGCACGCCGAAAAAGTCAAAAAGCGCGGCTATCTTGCCGTCTTCACCGTCGCCGCCGTGTATGATATTGATAGCGCAGTCAAAATTTACTTTCTCCTCTTTAAAGAGTTTTTTATAGTAAAAGCCGCCCTGCTTTAGCGTAAGTTTTGCGTCGCTTAAGTACTTGCCTGAACTAAAACGCTTTGAATTTATAAGCTCTGTTGGTATGAGGTAAAAATCGCGGTTTTTATCGCAAAATATATACAAAAGCTCACTAAAAACCACCTTTTTAAGAGCTATCGCGCTCACTATACTTATCTCGTGCTCAAAACTTTCCCCGCCGAAAACTATAGCCAATTTCATTATATTCCTTGTAAAATGTTACTGAAGTTTAGAAAGAGCCTCTTTGATGAGCTCTTGAGTGTCTGCGCCTTTGCATGTAAACAAAACCGCCTTTACTTTATCGCTTTTAAAGCCCAGCGCCTCCAAAGCCAGCCTCGCCTCCGTCCTACTCTGGCTTGAAGCGCTAAGTCCGCTCTCCAACACAAACTCGCCAAGCTCCACCAAAATCCTCTTAGCACTTTTCAGTCCGATACCGGGCACTTTTACGAAAGTGTTGGCGTCTGATGTGACAAGTGCTTTTGAAAACTCTTCCGGTGTGAGTGTGGAGCAGACAGCAAGCGCCGTTGCCGTTCCTATGCCGTTTAATTTTATAAGCTGTTCAAACATCCTCTGCTCATCGCGGTTTAAAAAACCAAACAGCAGATTGGCATCCTCTCTTATGATTTGCGTGATATTTAACTCTATCACATCTTGCTGTATGACCGCACTGCAATGCAAAGAGACAGCTACTTTGTAAGTTATACCGCTAAGCGTTTTAAGATATATAAATGCAGGCTCTTTCTTTACTACGCGCCCCTCAATGGCTGCTATCATGACTTAACTCTTTTTTATTAATTTTTATATCAAACTCGCCGTTTGCTTCAAGCGAAAGTGCGGAATTATACCACAAATATAACTCACGGGCATCTTCACCTTTTGACGGATTGTATGAGAGATTATATTTGGGTAGATTAAATATGATTTTACTATTTTCTCTCCATGGCGAATTGCAAATGACTCTTTGCGGCAGTGAAAATCCGCTCCACCTCATACAAGCCTTAAACTCTTCCGCAGCAATATCCGTATGTGCCTTTAAAGTCTCGATCATACTCACCAACCGCTGATAATCCCTGCTTATGATATCAAACTCTCTTACCGTCACCATCAATTGGCTTTCAGGCAGTTTGCCGCTATCTCTGATAGCTTTAATTTCAGCACGGCATTTTTGAGCGTTTAAAGATCTACCCTCCATATCAAGGCGCTTCGCTTCCGCCATTTTTTGCGTACTTGCAGACTCTCTTTTGTAAAACATAACCCGCTCATACAGGTCTGATATCTTATCGAGCTTTTCCGTATCAAAAATCGGATTTATCGTAATTGTATTTTTTACCCCGTCCACTTTATCTATCTCTATATTATCGGTCGCCATAAGCAGATTTCTTGAACCAAGCCTTTTAATGTGTATATAATTTGCCTCTATGATACCGTCTTCTACAAAATCAACGACAGCGGTATTTGCGACTATTTTTCCGCCCTTTAGGTGCTTTACCCTTATATCTCCGCCCTCTATGACGCCTTCATGCGTATGGATATTGGCACATTCGGCGTTGATGTAGGATGTTTTGTGGGTCGATTTTTTGACCTCTACTTGAATGGCTCTTATACTGCCCTTCATGTGTTTTGTTATAAAAAGCCTATTTGCGGGCTGTTCATTCCTGTTTGCGCTCAAAACCTCTTTTTCACCTGAATTCATAAAGTTGAAAAATTTCACAAGATACCTCGCTGATTTTTTTTACACAAAAAACATATAATGCTACACAATTATTAATTAACTACAGCTAAAGATGTTAGGTTTAACTCACTTTAGAATATGCTAATGAATTATATTCTAAATTTAGTAGCCAGGGGGCATTCATGCAGGCTTTTTTACCTGCTTTTACCAAAAAATGGTCTTTGCGGTTGGCGTGTTTGTGAGATTTTTATATTTATGCTATTTTTGACGCTTGTAGTTGTGAGCCCGTTTGCGACAATTGATGATGAACATATAGTAAGATTTTGTTTTTAAATATCACGATGATAACGGCTCTACTCTTTTTTATTAATTTTTATATCAAACTCGCCGTTTGCTTCAAGCAAAAGTCCGGAATTATGCCACAAATATAACTCATGGGCATCTTCGCCTTTTGACGGATTATACGAGAGGTTATGTTTTGGTAGATTAAATATGATTTTGTTGTTTTCTCTCCACGGCGAACGGCAGACAATTTTTTGCGACGGCACAAATCCGCTCTCCCACAAGTAGGCTCTAAATTCAGTTGCGGCGACATCCATATGTTCTTTTAAAGTCTCAATCGTACTCACCAACCGCCGATAATCCCTACTCAAAAGATCAAACTCCTTCACCGCTACCATTAGATGGTCCTCGGGCACTTCGCCGCTATCTTCGGCGGATTTAATCTTGGCGCGGCATTTTTGAGCCTCCAAAACCCTGCTCTCCATATCCAAACGCTTTGCGTACGCCATCTTTTGTGTACTCACGGACTCTCTTTTATAAAACATAACCTTTTCGTAAAGTTCCGATAATTTATCAAGTTTTTCCATATCAAAAATCGGATTCACCGTAATCGTATTTTTTACCCCGTCCACTTTATCTATCTCTATAATATCGGTCGCCGTGAGCAGATTTCTTGAACCAAGCCTTTTAATATATATATAATCTGCCTCTATAATACCGTTTTCTAAAAAATCAACGGTAGCGGTATTTGCGATTATCTTACCGCCTTTGAGGTGTTTTACTTTTATATCCCCACCCTCTATGATGCCGCCGTGCGTATGGATATTGGCATATTCGGCATTGATGTAGGATGTTTTATGAGTTGCCTGTTTAATCTCTACTTCGATAGCCCTTATACTGGTTCCGCCCCTCAAGTGCTCTGTTATAAAAAGCCTGTTTGTAGGCTTCCCACTCCTATTTATACTAAAAACCCCTTCTCCGCTGAAATTGATAAAGTTAAAAAATTTCATAAGATCCCTCATTAATTTTTTTTCCACAAAAAACACATATAATCCTACACAATTATCAATTAACTATAATTAAATATATTCAGTTTAACTCATAACTATAGCTAAATATATTCAGTTTAACCTACTTTAGGATATACTATCGGACTATATTTTTCTGTAAAAGTCAAGAGCATGATCATAAAAAGTTTTTTCACAAACAGCATAGGCATCTTGGTATCGCGTATATTCGGTTTTATCCGCGACCTTTTGACGGCAAATATACTTGGAGCCAATATCTACAGCGATATGTTTTTTGTGGCGTTCAAACTGCCCAATCTTTTTCGGCGTATCTTTGCCGAGGGGGCGTTTACGCAGGCTTTTTTACCCGCCTTTACCAAATCTCGCCAAAAAGGGGTCTTCGCGGTTGGCGTATTTGTGAGATTTTTTATATTTATACTTTTTTTGACGCTTTTGGTTGTGCTGTTTAGCCCGTTTGTGACAAAAATCTTTGCGTACGGTTTTAACGACGAGCAGGTAGCAAACACCGCGCCGCTTGTTAGTATCAACTTCTTTTATCTCGCACTTATCTACATAGTCACTTTCATAGCCTCGCTTTTGCAGTACCGCTCACATTTTGCCGTAACGGCGTTTTCAACCGCGCTTTTAAATATCGCGATGATAACCGCCCTACTCTTAAGCGACCCAGCCACTCCGCAAGATACGGTATATTATCTTAGTTTTGGCGTCGTAGCGGGCGGCGTTTTGCAAGTTTTGGTACATCTGTACGCGCTTAAAAAGGTAAAAATCCTTCCGCTTCTAATAGGCGCAGTAAAATACAGAAAAACACACAAGCAAAATGAGGGCGAAAAAAAGAGCTTTTATAAGAACTTTTTCCACTCTGTACTTGGCGGCAGCACAGTGCAGTTATCAGCCTTTATAGATACTTGGCTTGCGAGCTTTTTGGCGACGGGGAGTATCAGCTATCTCTACTACGCCAACAGAATATTTCAACTCCCCTTAGCGCTCTTTGCCATAGCCCTATCCATAGGTATATTCCCGCGTATCGCAAAGCTTATCAACAGAAACGAACAAGACGAAGCCGTAAAACTACTCTCAAAAGGTTTTTGGATACTGGCATTTTTGCTCTGCGGCTCGGCTCTTGGTGGCATCATACTATCAAAACCCATCATCAATCTTTTATATGAGCGTGGTTCGTTCACAGCCGAAGATACGATAGTATGTGCGCAAGTTTTGTCTATGTATCTTTTGGGACTCATCCCATTCGGGCTTTCACGCATCTTTTCATTGTGGCTGTTCGGACATCAAAGACAAAAAGAGGCGGCGATCATATCCGCGATATCTCTTGGCGGGGGCATCATCTTTTCATTTATACTTGTCTATCCGCTGGGCGTTGTGGGTCTGGCGCTCGCGAACTCTTTGGGCGGGTTTTTTTTATTTATTCTTACGATAAGAGCATTTGGAATAAAAGCGTTTTTTGGTATAATCAAATCCCTAAAATCAGCCCTGCTTATACTCGCGCTGATTATCGAAGCGGTTGCGCTTATATTTTTAATGGAAATTTTGAATGCATATTTATGACTCGGCAAAAAAAGCAAAAGTAGAGTTTGTCCCTATCAAAAAAGATAGAGTATCCATATATGTCTGCGGTCCCACCGTCTACGACGACGCCCATCTGGGACACGCCAGGAGCGCACTGTCGTTTGATGTGCTGCGAAGGGTCTTAAAAGAGCTTGGGTACAGCGTCACTTTTGTGAAAAATTTCACAGATATCGACGATAAAATCATAAAAAAGATGAACGAGAGCGGCAAAAGCTTGGAAGAGATAACCTCTTTTTATATCAAACGCTACAAAGAGGATATGCGCGCCTTAAATATCGAAGATGCCGATATAGAGCCCAAAGCCACCGAATCCATCCAAACGATTATAGAATTTATACAAAACCTATCCGAAAAAGGCGCCGCGTACAAAACCAAAAGCGGCATATATTTTGACACTTCAAAAGATGATAAATATCTAAGCCTATCAAATAGAGAATTAGATGAGAGTCAATACCAAGCGCGCGTAGAGGGCGATGAGGATAAGAAAAATATAAAAGATTTCGCGCTGTGGAAATTTGTCAAAAAAGGCGAGGTATCGTATCCCGCACCCTTTGGCGAAGGAAGACCCGGCTGGCATATAGAGTGCTCCGCGATGATAAAGGAGCATTTGGCAAATAAAGACGAGGATTTTCAGATAGATATACACGCGGGTGGGGCTGACCTTTTGTTCCCGCACCACGAAAACGAAGCGGCTCAAACGCGCAAAGAGAGTTGCACGGAACTTGCAAAATACTGGCTGCACAACGGCTTTGTTACGATCAACGGCGAAAAGATGAGCAAATCGCTAAATAACAGCTTTTTTTTGAAAGATACGCTGAAAATTTACGATGGTGAAATCGTCCGTTTTTATCTTATCGGCACGCACTACCGCTCAAATATCAACTTCAACGAAAGTGACCTTTTGCAGAGTAAAAAGCGTCTTGACAAAATTTACCGCCTAAAAAGCCGCCTTGGCGCAAAAGAGCCCAAAGAGTGCGGCGAAAAGTTCAAAAAAGAGTTTTTGGAAGCGCTTGCAGATGACTTAAATATCTCCGTAGCCCTAAGCGTTATCGACGCTATGATAGCCGAAGCAAACGACGCGCTTGATAAAAATCCCAAAGATGACGATTTGAAGGGTGTTTTTGCGGCAAATCTGGAACTTGTAAAAAGGGTCTTAGGCATCGGCGAAAAAGATGCGGGTGAGTACTTTCGTCTTGGGGTGAGCGACGATGAGAAAAAGACGATAGAGGAGTTAATACAAGATCGTTTAAGGGCGAAAAGAGAGAGGGATTTTGCAAAAGCGGACGCGATAAGAGAGGAGCTTGCCAAGATGGGTATCGCCCTGATGGATAGCGTTGAAGGCACGAAATGGGAGAAAATTTTAGAATAGAGCTTTAAAAAGCCCTTATATCTACTATTTTTTAATATTTACTTGGTTATAATCCGACATTAGGACAAAAAACAGATGTTTAATTACGAAAATTTAAAAAATATATTATTCAAGTTAGACCCCGAAAAAGCGCACACTTTAGCTGAATTTGGTATGCGCTTGGGCAATCTAATGCCATCATTATTAAACCCCGTAGCGGCACAATGTGTCGTCGTGGATGAGAGGCTCGAACTTGAACTTTTTGGTGTGCGTTTTCCCAATCCCGTAGGCATTGCGGCGGGATTTGACAAAAACGCCCATATGTTCAGAGCTCTTGGCGCGCTTGGATTTGGTCATATAGAGTATGGGACGGTTACGCCAAGACCCCAAAACGGCAACAACAAACCGCGCCTGTTTCGCCATATCGAAGAGAGGTCGCTCCAAAACGCTATGGGCTTCAATAACGACGGCAGCGCCAAAGTCGCAAAACGTGCAGGCTCGCTCTATCCGTTCGTCATACCCCTTGGCGCAAATATCGGCAAAAACAAAACGACTTCGCAAGAGAACGCGATAAAAGATTATATAGAACTTACAAAGACCTTTTCGCCCGTGTGCGACTATCTTGCCGTCAATATCTCTTCGCCCAACACGCCAAATCTTAGGGATTTACAAAACGAGAGTTTCATAAAAGAGCTCTTTAGCGCGTGCGTTCCTTTGACAAACAAGCCCATTTTACTAAAAATAGCGCCCGATATGACGCCCCAAAACGCCATAGCTTTGTGTTCGGCTGCGGTGGATAGCGGCGCAAAGGGCATCATAGCGACTAACACGACTATAGACTATTCGTTAGTTGGGGAGCCAAAGGATTTCGGCGGTATCAGCGGAGAGGTTTTAAGGCAAAAGAGTTTTGAACTCTTTGAAGCCATCGCAAAAGAGTTTTTCAAGACTACGACTTTAATCAGCGTAGGGGGCATATCAACCCCGCAAGAGGCGTATAGAAGGCTAAAAGCAGGTGCTAACCTTGTGCAAATATACACAAGTTTTATATATGAAGGTCCTAAAATCGCAAGCAATATCAACGCAGGGATTTTGAAGCTTATGGATGAAGAGGGATTTCATAATATAAAAGAGGTGATAGGAGCATCAAGATAGTGAGACGCTTATGTTTGATAGTATCTACATTTTTAGGAGTTTTAATGGCTGATTCTTTGCCAAAATATGAAAACCAAACGCTTCCCAACGGACTTCAGGTTTTTGTTATACCGATGAACGCGGGAAGCGATGTTATAACTACGGATATTTTTTACAAGGTCGGCAGCGGCGATGAAATAATGGGCAAAAGCGGCATCGCGCATATGCTCGAACATCTCAACTTCAAATCCACAAAAAACTTGAAAGCGGGCGAATTTGATGAGATAGTCAAAGGCTTTGGCGGCATAACAAACGCCAATACAGGCTTTGACGCTACGCATTACTTTGTAAAAAGCAGCAGCAAAAATCTCTCAAAATCGTTAGAACTTTTTAGCGAACTGATGGCAAACCTCTCCCTAAAAGACGAAGAGTTTCAGCCCGAGCGCGATGTGGTAATGGAGGAGCGCAAATGGCGCACGGATAATTCGCCTATGGGATATTTATACTTTAGACTTTTTAATAGCGCGTTTATCTACCACCCATATCACTGGACGCCTATCGGCTTCAAAGATGATATACAAAATTGGACGATAGAGGATATAAAGGCGTTTCACGCTACATATTATCAGCCCTCAAACGCGATAATAGTCGTAGCGGGCGATATAGAGCCAAAGAGAGTATTTGACGAGGCTAAAAAGTATTTTGGAGATATAAAAAGAGCCTCCGCTCTGCCCAAAAAGTACCAAATAGAGCCCGAACAAGATGGGGCAAGAAGGGTACATTTGCAAAAAGAGAGCGAAACAGAGATGGTCGCTATAGCTTACAAGATACCCTCTTACGACCATAAAGACCAGACGGCTTTGAGCGCTTTGAGCCAACTTTTGAGCGCGGGAAAAAGCAGCAGACTATACGAAACATTGGTCAATCAAAAGAAGCTTGTCAACCAAGTCTACGCGTACAATATGGACACAAAAGACCCAAATCTTTTTGTATTTATGGCTGTCTGCAACGACGGCGTGAGGGCTGAGCAGGTAGAGGGCGAGATTTTGGCTATCATAGAAGATATTAAAAAAGGCAACATCACCAAAGAGGAGTTGCAAAAGATTAAGACAAATACGAAAGCGGATTTTATATTTGCTCTTGAAAGTTCAAGCAGTGTGGCAAATCTATTCGGAAGTTTCCTTGTGAAGGGCTCTTTGGAGCCGCTTTTGAAATACGAGGAGAGTATCTACGCGCTTGATATCAAGACTTTAAAAGAGACAGCAAATAGGTATTTTACAAACAAAACATCAACCACAATAATCCTAAGAAAGGAAGACAAATGAGCAAATTTTTACAAGGTGCGATGACCGCGCTTATCACGCCGTTCAAAAACGGCAATATAGACGAAGCTTGTTACGAAAAACTTATCCGCCGTCAGATAAAAAACGGCATAAATGTAGTGGTGCCTGTGGGTACAACGGGCGAGAGCGCTACTCTAAACCACGACGAACACAAACGCTGCATAGAGATAGCGGTGGCTGTTTGCAAAGGCACGGATGTAAAAGTTATGGCGGGAGCGGGCAGTAACGCTACGCACGAAGCGGTGGATTTGGCAAAATTTGCCCAAAAATGCGGCGCGGACGCTATACTTTCGGTGACCCCATACTACAACAAACCAACGCAAGAGGGGCTCTATCAGCACTACAAAAAGATAGCCTCAGCGGTTGAGATACCAGTCCTTTTGTACAATGTCCCCGGACGTACAGGCTGCGATATCCAGACAAATACCGTCATCAGACTCTTTAACGACTGCCCTAATGTTTTTGGCGTCAAAGAGGCGACAGGCTCGATAGATAGATGTGTAGACCTACTGGCGCACGAGCCAAAACTCTACCTCATAAGCGGCGAAGACGCGATAAACTACCCCATCCTATCAAACGGCGGCAAAGGCGTCATCTCCGTCACGGCAAACCTTCTGCCTGATAAAATTTCAGAACTAACGCGCAAAGCTTTAGAGTCTGACTATCTTGGCGCGAAAGCGATAAACGACGAGCTATACGCTATCAATAAAGCTCTTTTTTGCGAAAGCAACCCCATACCGATAAAAGCGGCTATGTATATCGCGGGACTTTTGGAGACTTTAGAGTATCGTCTACCGCTTGTAGCCCCGAGTGATGAGCATTTTAAACTTATAGAACAGACTATGCAAAAATACACAATAGGAGGCTTTTAATGCGAGGAAAAACTCTGGTCGTAAGCGGCGGCACAAGAGGCATAGGAAAAGCCATCGTGGACGAATTTGCCGCAGCGGGCGTGAATGTGGCGTTTACATACAACTCTAACGAAGAGTTGGCAAAAGCGCAGGTCGTAGAACTCGAAGCAAAATACGCCATCAAAGCAAGAGCCTACCCCTTCAATATCTTAGAGCCCGAAAAGTATAAAGAGCTCTTTTTGGAGATAGATAAAGATTTCGACAAGATAGACTTTTTCATCTCAAGCGCTATCATTTCAGGACGCGCAGTTGTGGGTGGATACACAAAATTTATGAAATTAAAGCCAAAAGGTATCAACAATATCTTCACCGCTACCGTAAACGCGTTTGTGGTAGGCGCACAAGAAGCTGCCAAAAGGATGGAAAAAACGGGCGGCGGCAGTATCATATCCATCTCCTCCACAGGCAACCTCGTCTATATAGACAATTACGCCGGACACGGTACATGTAAAGCCGCGGTTGAAGCTATGGTAAGATACGCCGCTACCGAGCTTGGCGAAAAAAACATCAGAGTAAACGCCGTAAGCGGCGGACCTATCGACACCGACGCCTTGAAAGCTTTTGTAAATTACGAAGAGGTGCGCGACAAAACGGCAGAACTCTCACCGCTTGGGCGTATGGGACAGCCTACCGACCTATCGGGCGCTTGTCTGTTTTTATGTTCAGACAAAGCCTCGTGGGTAACGGGACACACATTCATCATCGACGGAGGCACGACTTTTAAATGAAGTTGAACCTCCCAAATATCTTAGCCGCTCTAAGAGTGCTCATAGCCCCCATAATGTTTTGGCTGTTGATAGACAGAAATAACCCCATATTTGAGGGCATCCACCACTCGTGGATAGATTACGCGGCGGCTGTTTTATTTGTCCTTGCCGCGACTACCGACTTTTTTGACGGCTTCATCGCAAGAGCGTGGAATCAAAAGACAACCCTTGGCGGTATACTCGACCCCTTAGCCGACAAAATGCTCACTTTAGCGGCATTTTTGGGACTTATGCTACTATCACGCGCAAGCCCTTGGATCATATATCTCATCTTGATACGCGAATTTTTCATCACAGGTCTTCGCGTAGCGGCGGCGTCTGAGGGCAAAGAGGTGATAGCCTCAATGTCAGGTAAAGTTAAGACCGTATTTCAGATGATAGCGGTGGGATTTTTGATAATGGATTGGCGTCCATTAGGAGATATACTTCTGTGGATAGCCCTTATACTTACGCTATATTCAGGCTTTGAATATATCCTCAACTACACAAAAGGCACCAAAAAATGTTAAGTTCCGCCGGCGGAATCATCTACGCTATCATCGCACTCTCCTTTTTGATATTTTTTCACGAACTGGGACACTTCATCGCTGCGCATATATTTAAAGTGCGCGTTGAAGTTTTCAGTATAGGATTTGGCAAAAAAATCTTCAAAAAAGTGTGGGGCGGCACGGAGTATTGCCTAAGCGCGATACCGCTTGGCGGATATGTGCAGATGAAAGGGCAAAACGACCTAAACCCCAACGAACGAAGCGGCGATGAAGATAGTTACAACACAAAAGCCCCGTGGCAGCGGGTCATCATACTCTTCGCGGGACCTTTGGCAAATTTCATATTGGCGTTTTTTATCTATATGTGGATAAGTTTTCTCATAGCCCCGCTCGCCCCTCAGATAGGCAGCTTTTCGGAAAATTCGACAGCCAAAGCGGCGGGACTTCAAGTAAACGACACGATAAAATCCATCAACGGCGCGGAGATAAACATTTGGCAAGACATAAGAAAAGCTATCAATGAGAGCCAAAACGAACTGGATGTGATATTTTTAAGGGACGGGGAGCTTTTTAGCGTCAGATTTGCCCCCGCAATCGGCGAAGAGATGAATATGTTTGAAGAGATTGTACCGGTAAAACTGATAGGCGTTACCCCATCAGGGGCGCAGCTTCAGGGCTATTATATAGGTCTTAAAGGCGTCAAATACGCTTGGGACGAGGTCGTTTTTGCCTCAACGCTTACCGTTCAAAGCCTCAAAAAGCTAATCATCGGCGATGTTTCACCCAAAAAACTCGGCGGCATTATCGCGATAGTAGACATCAGCGCCGACGCCGCGAAAACGGGACTTGCGGTATTTTTGGCGATAGTGGCTATCATCTCGGTCAACCTTGGCATATTAAACCTCCTACCCATCCCCGCACTCGACGGCGGACACATTATGTTCACGCTCTACGAGATGATATTTAGGCGCGCACCCAATGAGAAGGCGTTTTACTATATGACGATTACGGGCTGGGTATTTTTGATGTCTTTGATAGTATTTACCATCTATAACGACATAGCAAGAATCATAACAAACTGATGAATCTCCAAAGTGTATTAGAGCGCATAGAAAAAGCGCGCCAAAACGAAGAGATAAAACTCGTAGCCGTCAGCAAAACGGTCACATCTTTGGAGGTGGCAAAGTTATACAACGCAGGGTGCAGGGCGTTTGGTGAAAACAAGGTGCAGGCATTAAAGCAAAAGCAAGAAGAGCTCTCACACCTCCCCATAGAGTGGCACTTTATCGGCAGGCTCCAGACAAACAAAATCAACCAACTAATCGACCTAAATCCCGCCTTAGTTCACTCGTGCGACAGCTTAGAACTTGCCATCCAGATAGACAAACGGCTGAAAATCAAAAACAAAACCTTAGATATCCTGCTCCAAATCAACAGCGCAAAAGAGGCAAGCAAAGCCGGAGTCACACCCGAACTCGCTCTAAAAACCTACGAAGATATCCTAAAAACCTGCCCCAACCTAAACCTAAAAGGCGTTATGAGCATAGGCGCGCACACGGACGACACCGACACCATACAAAAAAGTTTCGAGACGACAAGAGGTGTCTACGAGCAAACAAAGCCCTATGGCGCAATATACTGCTCTATGGGTATGAGCAGTGACTTCGAACTAGCCATAAAATGCGGCGCAAATATCGTGAGATTGGGCAGTATTCTGTTTAAATAGTAAACTTAGGGGAAAAATGAGCAAATACAAACATATCACGAAAGATAATGCAAAATTGACACCGTATGAGCCGGATATAGCTAAACATTTAATCGATGACGAGATGATAGCGATTTATCTCAATCAAGTTTTGGAAGATGGCGATGAGGCGGAACTCAAAAGAGCATTTGGCTACATCGCCGAAGCTAAAGGTATAGATACAACAAGAGATAGCCTATACAAATCACTCAACGAACAGACGAAACTGCAATTTGACACTGTCTGCAAACTTATAAAAAGCCTTGGACTAACTATAAAAGCGGTAAAAGCATAATTTTAAGTTGTCAATCGTACTATTCCGACAAGCAAAGTCTTAAAAGAAACTGCTTGCCTCTTTATTATATATGCGAATGAATTCTTAAAAAAACGCTTCGCAAAATGAGAAAAAGCCCCCTTCTCTTCCGTTATTCCCGCGAAAACAAGCGTAGCGCTTTTGCGAAGCAAAATGTTTCCTCGAAATAAACAACCCCCAAAGTTGACACTGCCCCTACGGGGTACCCTCCTGTTTTAATTTATTCAAGGGAGCTGCGGGACTCGTTGTTGCAAGCAACAACTCAAACAGGTCCTCGCTCTTTTTCCTTG
>JAISQB010000019.1 GCA_031274495.1 Campylobacteraceae bacterium
GTAGGGGGTTCGAACCCCTGACCTCAACGCTGCCAGCGTTGCGCTCTCCCAGCTGAGCTAACACCCCGAAAGTTACAAGAGCAAAATTATACAAGCAGAATACTTAATCTACAATAGTAAAAAATTGATTTTCGGGCATAGATGAATGCCCTTAGTGGGTACAAAAAGCAAAGTAGTTTATAAAACCAAATCTTAGCTGTGTCCATAGACGCAGATAAATATCTACGATGGTGAAAATTGATTGCGGCGCAATCATCTACGATAAGTAGAAATTGATTTGTGGACATAGATGATACGGACGACACAGATGTCGTAACATACGACCTGCAACAGTAGAAATTACTTTGCAAGCATATGGGAAGCTTGCCATTCACGAGGCGGTGATAAAAGAGAAATTGTATACAGAAAGTGTGCAAAAACACCGCTGTTTTAATTTCTCAAAAACTGCACCCACGCAAAAACGCTATCTGATGTACCTCTCCTCCACCTCATTTAGCGCGGCTTCTAAAATGGATATGTTCAGTTTATCGCTCTTCGCTATATCCAAAAGCCCCTCTTTGATAAGGTTAAATACTATCCGCTTCTTCTCTTGTTCGCTTTTTGCCGCGTACTCGTGCGCGTTTGCGAGTGCGGCAAAGCCGTAAACGAACCATTTTTCGGTTGCGCCGGCGTGGGAGAGCGCGTTTTCGTAGCTATCGGCGACGCTGATATATAGGTGTGTGTAGTTTGGGAGTTTAAACTTTAACTCCCTTAACCGCCGCAAGATAAGCCCCGTGAGCATATCGCTGTAAGGGGTAAAATATTGGTGTCCGACACCGTCTAAATGGTAGTAAAACCTTATATCGCGGATGAGTTTATTGGGCTCTATCTTGGCACTTGCCCTCGCCTCTCTATCTTTTAGGATTTTCTCCAAAAGATTTTGGCGCGCCCTCTTCTCGTACTCTTTATTCATCTCCCTAAGCTTCTCGATGCTCAGCAAATCTTGCACCTTTGAAAGCTTTTGTCTCATCGCTATAAACGCCTCTCTATTTTTATACTTTGCGTCCAAAATGTCTATCACTTCGTACAATTTATCAAAAAGCGTGTTTAATGGTAACATATCTAAGTTTCGCAGCTTCTCAAAAGTCACGGTGATGGTAAAACACGAGCGCTTTTTGTAAAATTTCACAAACGGCAAGTCGCTGTACCACTTCATAAATGTATCATCTTTTGAATAACTTTTGGGCGGATAGGCAAAAACTATCTCCAATTCGCCAAACGGTATATCCGCCCACGCATCCGATAGATAGTCGTGAAAATACTCAAACGGCGCTCTAAGCCCCGCGCCGTATTGATTTCGCGTCAACAGTTTAACACCCACTCTCATTTTAAACTCCCACCATATACTCTCTTGACCCCTCTTTAGCGCCCGCAGCGCAAACCTCATAAACCTCGCCCGCGACAAGCACGCCGTGCGTTTTATCTTTGTCTATCTTCGTAAAGGATAGGGCTATTTGTGCAGCTAAAATCTTATCCTCATACGAAGCGTTTTTTGAGATTTTGCCGTAAGGTGCGGGCAAATCCTCGCCTAAAAATATCTCCTCAAAACCGCTGTTTTTTAAACTCTGCAAAGTGTCGTTTTCGCTCTCGTTGCGTCCCAATATAAGTTTAGCGCCATTTGGCAAACGAAAGTGTCTGCCTATCTTTAAAAGTGCTATATCCTCCACACGCAAGGGCTGATACGTTACAAAATCTTTCAGTTTCGCGCTAAAATATATATCCGTCAGCAGACAGCCCCCGCCAGGACTGGCGTACTCTTCAAACCCAAACTCCTCCGCCAAAGCTATCTGCCTCTTTCTATCCCTACCCTCGATATCAAGCAGCTTTTCCCTATCTACCCACCCTTCTATCTCGGGCTTTGTGGGCGGCAAAAGTTTCGCGCTCATAGGACGCAGGATAAGCCCGTCGTCATCGCTGCTCAGTTCCAGCACGCTTTTTAAAGCTTTGGAGTTTTGACTCATCGGACGCTGCCCCAAAACTTCGCCCGTGATGATAAAGTTAGCCCCATATTCACCCAGCAACGCTTTTGCCTTTTTCATCATAAAGCCGTGACAGTCGATACAGGGGTTGAAGCGCTTGCCGTATCCGTATTTTGGGGAAAAGAGCACCTCTTTTAAGTACTCCTCCCTGGCGTCTATCGCTTCAAACTCAGCCCCCGCCGCCTTCGCGCGGGAGCTAAAAAGAGCCGACATATCTTTCGTGCCGCCAAATCCTATGTTTATATTGATAGCGGTAACATTGATGTTTTGATTTGTGATAATCCTCATAGCGAGCATACTATCCAGCCCGCCGCTAAAAAGCGCTAAAGCTCTCATACGGTACCAATTCTCCTCCCCTCAAACGGGTTATAATATCTCTTATTTTTCTAAATAAAAAGCTCTTTTTGTCAAAGTCGAGCTGCGTGTTTTTTTTGATTTTTTCAAGTTTCTCTTCGTAAAACAGATGCAAAAACGGTATCAGCGCGGCTATAAGTTCGCTCTCTTCATACACCTTTATCTCTTCAAGCAGCAAAAGCCGCCTAAGACTTGGATGCTCTATCTGCTCATCCAACAGCAACGACAACTCTTCGCCGTGTACTTTGAACATAGATGTGTCTATGATATCCATCACCGTAGCGATGAGGTTTGGCTTCACAAGCAGCGTTTTTACGATGGAAAGCTCCAGCATATCCTCAAATCCGCCACGCGATGCGCCGCTTCTGATGGGGCGTTTGGTCCCAAGTGTGATGAGATTTGCCCTGATGCCGAGCATACTCGCCAACATACCTACATAATTATACGACAGCACGGATGGGAGCGTGCGAAGATACGCGATAGACTCTTCCAACGCCTTTTGTTTTTCGTGCGCGTCTTTTAGGTCGTATTTGCCCGCTATGTGTTCAAGGCAAAATTCTATAAACTCTTTGGGGCTGTTGTAGAGCGCATTTAGTTTGTCTATGAGCCCTTTTTGCACCATATCGGCAGGGTCCATATCGCCGCTGAAAAGTACCACGCCGCCATTGATATTGTGCAAAGAGAGAAGCTTTGAAGCTTTAAACGCCGCCTCGATACCGGGCGCGTCGCCGTCGTATGAGAGTATGACTTTTGGTTCCCCTCTTGTCAAAAGCGGTATATGCTCATTTGTAAGAGCCGTCCCCAAAGTCGCCACCGCTTCGTTAAATCCCGCCTGATGGAGCATTATGACATCCAGATATCCCTCGCAGACGATAATCTTTTTGCTTCTCATAATAGACTCTCTGGCAAGATGGTAGCCGTATAAAAGCCTTGATTTGTTAAATACTTTTGACTGGGGCGAGTTAATATATTTTGAGGGGTGGTTCGTGATGGTGCGCCCGCCAAATCCGACGACCCTGCCGCTTGGGGCGTATATGGGAAAGGTGATGCGTTCAATAAATCTTGCATATTCATTGCCGTTATCATTAATGCCGATAACGCCAAGCTCTATCGCTTCGCCGCGCGCGAAAAACCGTTGCTTTAAAAAGTTCAAAGTCGCGTAAGATGCCGGCGCGTAGCCTATCTCAAACTTTTGTATGGAGGATTGTCCGATGCCCCTTTGGGTAAGATAAGACAAAGCTTCGGGCGTTTTGTCAAGATTTTGCGTGAAAAAGAGATTTAACTGTTCTAATATCTTTTTATCGGGCTTTCTCTCTTCGCCGCCCCTGCTGTAAGTGAGGGCGAAATTGCTCATCGAGGCTATCTTTTCGATAGCTTCCGGATAGGTCAACTTCTCATACTCCATCACAAATTTTATCGCGTCCCCGCCCGCGCCGCACGCAAAACAGTGGTATATCTGCTTTGACGGGCTCACGTGGAGGCTTGGCGTAGTGTCGTCGTGAAACGGGCAGACAGCTTTGAAATTCGCGCCGCTTCTCTTAAGCTCCAGATAATTGCCGACAATATCAACTATATCTATACGTTGTTTAAGTGTTTCAATTGAGCTTTGTTCTATCATAAACGAAATTATACTCTCTCTTAGCTTGTCTTTGCTATAATCAAGACTCAGTTTAGCTAAAAAGGTTTGAGTTGGATACGCTTCTTATAGAGTATAGAGATCCTATTTTCGGCATTATCATCTTTTTTGCGATCATATTTATCATAGCCTTTTTGAACTACTGGTGGGGCATTTTCAAAAGCAAAGAGGAGCGCCACAGCATAGAGCAATTTATAAAGCGTTTTGAAGTTATGGCGGATGCGAACGAATATAAAAAACTGCTTGATGAGTTTAGCATCTCAAGTGAATCAATGGGACTTTTAGCGCACTCTTACTCCAAAAGCGGCGAATATGAAAAAGCTATCGGTATTTATCTCATCGCCCTAAAGCGCGTCAAAAACAGAGAAGAGAAGCAGTACTTTTTATTTGAGCTTGGAAAGACTTACTTTAAAGCGGGGTTTTTAAGACGCAGCGCGGATATATTTACAGAGCTTTTAAGACTCTACCCGCGCCACGAAGAGGCTTTGAAAACTTTGACCGTTATCTATGAACAGTTAAAAGAGTATGATAGAGCGCTTGAGGTTTTGGACGCTTTAGAAGAGCTCGATGTCAATACCACGACTGAGAAAAACTTTATAAAAGCCTTAAAGACCATCAACGACAACCTCAAAACAGCAAAACAAAAATACGACATCTTGATAGAGCTTACAAAAAAAGAGTCCGTCGTCGGGCGAATTTTATTTGAATTTGCCAAAAAAGAGAATCTATCCATCGACATCAACCTCATCAACGCAAGCAGTGTGCTTGACCTGTTGTGGGAGGGTGACTCGTGGTCATTGAAGGATTCAAACGAGCCTTTGGTAAGAGCCGTACTTGCCGCCAAAGGAGATGGAGAGTGCCCGCAAAACGCCCCGTTTGAACTGGAGATTTTGTCGATTTTGAAAAAGCAAAACTACACCAAAGCATCCCTTAACTTCGAATACACCTGCACGGCGTGCAAAGGCACATTTCCGGTACATTTTTATCGCTGCCCGTCGTGTTATACTCTCAAAAATCCGCACATTTCACCCTCTTTAATCAAAAGCGAATATGAAAAGTATTACTCTTTTTAGCGACGGCTCGGCTTTGGGGAATCCGGGCTTTGGCGGGTACTGTGCGATTTTGCGCTTTGGGGAGCACGAAAAGATAGTAAGCGGGGGCGAGAATGATACGACAAACAACCGTATGGAGTTAAAAGCCGTCATTGAAGGGATAAAAGCTTTGAAAGAGCCCTGTCGGATAGAGATAGTGAGTGATTCGAGTTATGTGACAAAGGGGATCTCTTTGTGGCTTGAAAATTGGGTGGCGAAAGGGTTTGCGAAGGTGAAAAATCCAGACCTTTGGATAGAGTTTTTAGAGGTCTCAAAGATGCACAAACTAAAAACGACTTGGGTCAGAGGTCACAACGGTCACGAAGAGAACGAGAGGTGCGACAAAATCGCAAAAGAGGAGGCACAAAAATTGAAGGAGAGGCAATGGAAGAGTCTATAGAAAAGCTTGAGCAGTGTTTGGGTTATAAGTTTAAAAATACGCAACTTATAACTCAAGCTCTCACACACAAAAGCTGCACAAAAATCAAAAACAACGAAAGGCTTGAGTTTTTGGGAGACGCCGTACTTGACCTCGTTATCGCGGAGTATCTATATATGAAATTCCCCACAAAACCTGAGGGTGAACTCTCGAAACTGCGCGCCTCATTAGTCAGCGAAAAGGGTCTGAAAAATCTCGCGTTGAAGCTTGATTTGGGAGAGTACATATTAGTCTCCAAAGCCGAAGATAACAACCACGGCAGAAACAAAAGCTCGCTTCTGTCAAACGCTTTTGAGGCTCTTATAGGGGCGGTCTATCTCGAAGGCGGGATGAAAAGTACCAAGATGGTGATGATACCGCTTTTGGAGAGCGTTTACCCTAAGATAGATTTGAAGACGCTTTTTAAGGATTATAAGAGTAGTTTGCAGGAGATCACGCAGGTACATTTTGGCGTCACGCCCAAATATGTCCTCTTGCACTCATCAGGACCCGACCACAAAAAAGAGTTTGAAATGGCGGCTCTATTAAATAACAAAGAGCTCTCCAGAGGGCGCGGGGCTACTAAAAAAGATGCCGAACAGAGCGCGGCAAAAGAGGCGATAGAGATACTGAAAAAGGATATAGGGTGAACTCTTTTGGTGTAAGATTTAGCATCACGACATTCGGCGAATCACACGGCAGCGCGATAGGCTGCATCGTAGACGGCGTTCCGGCGGGGCTTTTGATAGACGAAAGCTACATCCAAAGCGAAGTGGACAGAAGAAGACCCGGTCTTACAAAATTTGCTACCCAGAGAAAAGAGAGCGACACGGTACAAATCTTAAGCGGCGTGTTCGAAGGGGTCAGCACGGGCGCACCCATAGCCTTAGTGATATACAACGAAAATCAAAAATCAAGCGATTATGAGAGTATCAAGTCGCTATTTCGCCCTGCGCACGCCGACTTTACATACTTCAAAAAATACAACATAAGAGATTACCGAGGCGGAGGCAGAAGCAGCGCCAGAGAGACGGCGGCAAGGGTAGCGGGCGCGGCGATCGCCAAAAAATTGCTCGAAACATTTGGCATAAAAGTACAAAGCGGCATCTTTGCCATAGGGGGCATCGAAGCACAAAACATAGACTTCGAATACGCCAAAACAAGCGAAATCTTCGCACTCGACAGACTAAAAGAGGAGGCGCAAAAAGAGGCTATCCGCGAGGCGCAAAAAGATAAAGACTCCATCGGCGGCTGCGCATATGTCAAAATCCTAAACGCCCCCATAGGACTCGGGGAGCCACTATACGAAAAACTTGACGCACTCTTAGGCGGCGCGCTTATGGGTATAAACGGCGTAAAAGCCGTCGAGATAGGCGAAGGCATAAACGCGTCAAAACTAAGAGGCTCTCAAAATAACGACCAAATGGACAAAACCGGCTTCCTATCAAACCACTCCGGCGGCATCCTCGGCGGCATCAGCACAGGCGAAGATATAACCCTAAAAATCCACTTCAAACCAACCCCATCAATCTTCCTAAACCAATCAACACAAGACACAAACGCAGAGCCCATAAACTTCACCCTAAAAGGCCGCCATGACCCCTGCATCGCCATCCGCGGCAGCATAGTAGCCGAAGCAATGGCAGCTTTGGTCATCGCCGACACACTACTGTTGAATGCGAGTGCAACGGTGGAAAATCTTAAAAAGATTTATGGCAACAATTAGTATATGTTAGTTTGTTAATAAAATATGGGTCTTTAAAAGCTCAAAAATACCCCACAATCAAAAACTCCGCGTTAGTCAAAGTTTGCATCAAAAGTTTGACTAAGCAAATCCTTAGTCAAGTTTAACGCTCAAAACTTGACTAAGAAGCGAAAAACTGCTATATTAAGCCGCTAAAAGGAGTAATTATGGATTTTAAAGATTTCCAAGCGGGCATCTACAAACAAGAATACCAATATAAAAGCTTTTTACCTTGCAAGATAGATCACACTTTCACGTGGAATGATCCGGCTATCAACACAAAACTCGAAGAGGCAATAAAGATTTTAAGCGAACTTGATACATTTGCTGCATTCATACCAAATATCGATATATTTATACAAATGCATATAATAAAAGAGGCAAATACATCAAGCAAGATAGAGGGAACTAGAACAGAAATGGATGATATACTTATACCCAAAGAGCAATTGGATCCCGAAAAAAGAGATGATTGGCAGGAGGTGCAAAATTATATCGAAGCCATAAATTATGCCGTAAAAGAGCTCCAAAACTTACCTCTTAGCAATAGACTTATCAAAAAAACACACGAAGTGCTTTTGAGCGGCGTGAGAGGCGCGTCGAAGCAGCCCGGAGAATTTAGAAAATCGCAAAATTGGATTGGGGGCTCAAGTATCAAAAATGCTTCATTTATACCTCCAAGTCACAATGAAGTGGCTGATTTGATGAGTGATTTGGAAAAATTCCTGCACAATCAAGAGATTTTTGTCCCTCATCTTATAAAGATAGCTATAGCACATTATCAATTTGAAACTATACATCCATTTTTAGATGGCAACGGCAGAATGGGAAGACTTTTGATAACGCTTTACCTTATAAGCAGCGGATTGCTAAAAAAACCGTCCCTTTATCTATCCGATTACATAGAAAAAAATAAAAACAGTTATTACGAGGCTTTAACGATTGTTAGAACCAAAAACGACATTGCCCACTGGGTAAAATTTTTTCTTGATGCGGTTATATTCACTGCAAACAGTAGTGTATTGACCTTCAAGTCCATTGTAGAGTTAAAGCAAAAAATGGACGCTTTTGTCTTGAAGCTCGGCAGAAAAGCACAAAATGCCAATAATCTGATTGAATTTTTATATAAAACGCCGATTATTTCCGTAAATGACATCATAGAGCCTCTTGGGATAAGCAAGCAAACCGCAAATCAACTTGTGAAAGATTTTAGACAAGAGGGCATTTTAAAAGAGATGACGGGATTTGAGAGAAATAAGCGTTTTATGTTCAAAAGCTATGTGTACTTATTTATCTCTTAGTCAAGTTTCGCATCAAAAGTTTGACTAAAAAAATCCTTAGTCAAGTTTAACGCTCAAAACTTGACTAAGAAGCAAAAAACTCTAAAACAACCCCTCCTCCAACGCCTTTATCTTAAAGCTTTTTCGTTGGATGGGGCTGGGACCGAACTGTTTGATGGCTTTTATGTGTGAGGCGGAGCCGTAGCCTTTGTGTTTGGCAAATCCGTATTGCGGGTATAGTTTGTCCATCTCTACCATATATCTGTCGCGTGTGACTTTTGCTAAGATGCTCGCGGCGCTCACTTCGGGTACTTTTGCATCGGCTTTTATCATCGTTTGCACGCCTTTTACACCAAACGCGCAGTTGCCGTCCATAAGGATGTCGCTCTCTTTGAAGTGCTCTTTTATCGCCGATATCGCCTCCCTCAAGCACGCGCTTAAGCCTTTTTTGTCCACTTCATCGTGGGAAAATAGGACGATTTTGTAAAGCGCGTTTTTGGCGATCTCCTCAAACAACTCCTCTCGTTTTTTTGGGCTCAAAGCTTTAGAGTCCGCGACCCCTTTGACGCTACTTTGCAAAACGCACCCCGCGACCGCTAAAGGACCCGCCAGACATCCGCGCCCGGCTTCGTCAATACCGCAAAGACTATTTGACAAAAGTTACTATCTTCTCAAGCGACCAGCGGATCTGGTCTGTTTGCTCGCCGGCTCTGTAGCCAAACGCTATGGCTAAAGCTATCTTGTATGATTTTTTGTCAAATTCGGGGATATTTTCGGCAAGTGCGGCTTTTAATTTTTTGGCGTTGAACCCCTCCAGCGGACAAGAGTCTATGCCAAGAGCGGCTGCCGCGGTCATCATATTTGCCCCCGCGATATAAGCTTGCATCTTTGCCCAGCTCGTGACATCCGCCTCCAAATCGTTTTCAAGAAAGCTGATGAGCTCCCTTTTCCCGCTCTCCACCGCTTTGATATCTTTTTCGATCCTGCCAAACGCTTCATCCAGATACTCGCTTGTCTGTTTGAAAAACTTAGCTTTTCTTGAAAGCAGTATCACAAGATGAGAACTTGTCGCGACTTGCGGCTGCCCAAAAAACGCCTCTTCAAGAGCTTTTTTGACTTTGGCGCTCTCTATGACCAAAAAATGCCAAGGCTCAAGACCAAACGATGATGGCGAAAGTCTGCCCGCCTCCAGCACAGCGACGATCTCCTTTTTCGAGATCCTCCTCTTATCGTCAAACAGCTTGCACGCATGACGAAATTTCATGGCTTTTATGAATTCACTCATCTCTTGCCTCCAAATATTTAATGCGTTCATAATGATACCTAAAATCACAGTAATTAAGCAATGTAAAACTCTTTTTGGAGTAGGATAACGCGACAAGTTAGATACTTTTTGTTAGCAGAAGTAGCACAAGCAAGCAAAGGGGTAGAGAAAAATTTCCGCTCTCAAAAACAGCCGTGATAGCGCCCGAAAAACGGACATAAAGGGGCGAGAGGGGCGGTTTTGAAGTTGAGTTGGTTTTTTGATATGATTAGAAAAAATTAAAAAGGTCAAATATGGAGTACTATTTATACATCAAGGCGTTTCACATTGTAGCGTTTATGTCGTGGATGGCGATGCTTTTTTATCTGCCAAGACTTTTTGTCTACCACGCCGAGCATAAAGAGAAAAAAGAGTTTTGCGGAGTTGTCGAGGTGCAGGAGCGCCTTTTATATAAAGCTATCGGATTGCCCGCTTTTTGGGCTACGCTGATAAGCGGTCTGGCGATGATAGCGCTCAATTTAGACCTGCTTCGCCCCTCCATCAACGGCGGCTGGATGCATGTGAAGCTCACCGTTTTGGTGCTTTTGATCGCCTACTCATTTTCGCTCGAATACTACAGAAAACAGCTAAAAAACGGCACCTGTAAAAGAAGCGGCAAGTTTTTCAGGGCATACAATGAAGTCCCCACGCTGCTTTCCATCATCATCGTCGTATGCGCCGTCACAAAAGAGTTTTATCCGATTTTTACGATTTTTATGGTAGCGCTGTTTGCGTTTATAGCTTTTATGATTATGAAAAAAAGGAGTTAATATGCGCTTTTTAAGCATATTGGTAGGTTTGGGCGCGGCTTTTATCTTGAGCGGTTGCATTATCTCAAATGCCCCCGTCACGGATAGAACGCAGCTTGTTTTGGTGGATGCGAAAAAGGAGAAGGCGCTGGGACTTAGCGAGGCGGAGTCCATCTTGAAAAACGCTACATTAAGCGCGAATAAGACTTTGACGAATAAAATCGTTGAAATCGGCAAGCGCATAGTAGCGGTATCCGACGACGCGAAGCAGTATGAGTGGGATTTTTATCTTTTGGAAGATCCGACGATAAATGCTTTCGCACTGCCCGGCGGTAAAGTCTTTTTTTATACGGGTATCTTGAAGCTGATGAGCAATGACGACCAGATAGCGACGGTAATGGGACACGAGATAGCCCACGTATTGGCGCATCACGGTGCGGAGAGGATGAGTCAGCAGATGGTAAGCAATGTCGGGGCGCAGATACTCTCCTCTGTTCTTAACATCCCCGCCGAATATAAAGGTCTTTACAGCACAGCTTACGGCATCGCCAGCAATGTCGGCGTGATATTGCCATTTAGCCGCAAACACGAAAGCGAAGCCGACACGATAGGGGTCTATCTGATGAAAAAAGCGGGTTACAATCCCAATGAAGCGGTAAAATTTTGGCAAAAAATGGCCGAAGCTTCACGGGGCTCAAAGCTCGAATTTCTATCCACCCACCCCTCAGACGAGAGGCGTATAAAGGATATAGAGGCATATATCAAGACGCTGGAGTAGCTGTTTTTGATATTTTGAGGATATAGCGGCGGCGTAATTTATGCTTATGCTGCTTATCCCAAATTTTCACGCTTGCCCTCTCTTCATTATTCCCGCGTAGGTGGGAATCCAAATTAAAAAGCTCTTGATTTGTAAGTTATCTGTGCCGTTTTCTATAATGATCAAATTATTTGGATTACCACTTTCACGGGAATGACTTAAGAAAAAGCGCCTACTTTCTAATCCCCCTCGTGAAAAAGTTGATGATATTCCGCTTAGATTTTGCCTCACTTATGGGCAAGCCTTGCTCGCTGATGAAGCGTATATCCTCTATCGAGTAGACGGCGTTTGGATTGTAGTGCAAGATGACTGGGAGGATTTTGGGGACATCGGCTCTTTTGATGACTGTGAATACGACATTTACCGCTCCCGTGTTACCCTCCGCGTCCAAGACGGTGACTGCGTATCCGCTCGCTCTTAACTCCGCCGCCAAAGCGTAGGAGTCTTTTTTCGTGATGATGCGCACTACCACCGTTCCTATGGCGAGTTTTCCCTCTATAAAAATGCCCAGAAAATTGCCTATCGAGTAGCCCAGTGCGTAAGCGAAAAAGTGGCTGATGTGCGTGAGATTTGCCATAACTTGCGTGATAGCCGCAAGCCAGATACATATTTCAACAAAGCCTAGCACGGGGGCAAGATATTTCATACCTTTGGATAAAAATATAATTCTCATCGTCCCAATCGTCACATCCGTAATCCTCGCCAAACAGATGAGCATCGGGATACCGTAAGTTTTAAAAAAGTCGCTCGCAATGATCTCGTTTAAAGTTTCCATTCTTATGTCCATAAAATTTTTGTCTATTATATCTCATAAAAGCACCCGCAAAAAGCGTTAAAATCATTATGTAAGTTTATTTAATATAAAATTTATCTTTTCAAAAATCCAAAAGGATGACTTATGCAAAACAGACCGCTCTCGAACCGCCGTATCGCGAATGTGGCGATTTTTTTCACGTGGGCTATGTTGATTGTCTATTTTTTTCAGGTGATACTAAACTATATCTACGAAGTTGCCGGCCCTTTGTTTGTCGCCGAAGATATGTCTGCTTTTTTGAAATTTACCGCTTTATATTTGGTTGCTACTCTTAGCATTGTTGTATTTATCATAATTTATCTTATAATTTTTTTAGTCTGGTTTTACAGAGCATACGCCAATCTTCACGAGGTAAACGCCATGCCCAAATACTCCAAAAGTTGGGCTGTGTGGAGTTGGATTATCCCGATAGTAAACTTTTATCTGCCGTTTCAAATACTAAAAGAGATGTACGCCAAAACGGCGCAACTTTTGAGCGATTCGCCCGAGCGCGATAGGCTTAAAAACGGTGTGCCTACGGTCAATATTTTTTGGGCGCTATTTCTTATATGTATAGCTTTTGATATTGTCTATTTTGTCAGTATATTTCCGGATTTGTCGGTGTTTTTTGATATTTCTATGTTTATCTTGCTTGTTCCGGCTGCCCGGTACACGGCAAAAATCATCGATGATTATGCGCAAGCCGAAGAACAACTGCTGAGCGAAAAGGGCTTTATCTGCTAAACGAGAAGCCCAGCCCAAGCCGCCTTGTTCTGCGATTATAGTCTATTAAACTCTCACCATACCCGTCAAAGTACTGCACATAGCCGAAAAGTCCGTTTTGCCAAAGAGAAAAAGTCCAGTCTGCCTGCACGGCGCCTCTGTTGTCGCTAAAGTCAAAATTATTTCGCAAAAGCAGCTTAAAAACGTGCTCTTTATACGGATATATGAGCGTCAAATCGCCATACCCCATATAGTCAAGTATGTCGTGGTTGTCGTCATCGTCGGGATTTTCATAGACGCGATACCATACACGCGGATTGATAAAAAACCCCTTATATTGCAGCATCACATCCAGATAGAGTCTATTCCACGAGCGGGAGCTACTTTCGCTCTGCCCGTTTGACTCGTGCAGGAAGCCGAATTTGTAGTTTTTGATGGGGGATTTGTTGTTGTACCACGGGATACTCACATAAATCTCAGGCAGATAGTTGGTCTCGCGAAAAGGGGAGGAGTGTTTATAAAGCTGCCACCACGAACGCTGCGTATATGCTAGACTTAGCGTCTCTTTAAATCCTAAAAAATCATACAAAATATCTTTTTTAAGGCTAAGCTGAAACGCCACCTCCGTGCGCTGCCTATCATCGTGCATCACAAAATCGTGAGTCATAGGCAAAAGGTAGTTCGACTTGTACGGGTCGATATTAAAGATAGAGCCCGCCATCTGAAAAGCGGTATTGCGCGTCGCATTGTCGGTATATTCGTCGAGATACGCATCAAAATACTGCTCTTTTCTTTGAAGCGCCAAAAAAGCCCCATCCCTCAAAGGCGACGCATCCTCAAATGCTTCAGACCTATCAGTATCATTGCCTACCTGCGCAAAACCCACCCCGCACAACAAAACCGCCAAAAGAAATATTCTCATCACAACCCTCATTTTTTTCGTAATTATACTACTTAAAGCGCGAATTTAGCGGATAAAATTAAAGTTATGCGGATAATTAGCATCTCAAATTTCCCTTTGCCCGTGCGCCTCTATCTTCGCCATATACGCCCTCTTCATCGCCTCTTCGAATGTTTCGTTGTCTTTATATTCATAGCCGAATACCTCGCTCCATAACGAGGCGTCTTCCATACAGAGGTAGAAAAAGACCTCGCCGTGCCACGCCGCGAATGCTTTGTAGAGTGTGCTAAACATCTGCTTTTTTATGCCCAGCGGGTAGGAGAATTTGCCTTGCGTTTGCAAAAGGGGCATTTGGAGGATTTTTGTCTGCGCCGCCCCAGCGCGAATCTGCCTTAGAACGGGCTTTGTAAAGGTGAGTGTGCCGATGGAGATGAGGGCTACGCTTTTGGGATTAAATTTTTGCATAAGCTCTTTGGCAGCGGCTTCGTATTCATCTTGCCACCCCTCGAACCAGACCATCGGGTGAAAGTGAAAGCCCACCAAAACGCCATTTTGCGCTAATGTTTCCGCCGCCTCTATGCGCCGTTTTAGGCTCGCGGTCAGGTGCTCTTCATTGTCTATGACGGTCTGCGGATTTAGCGAAAAGGTGCAGATGATGTTGGACGGCAGGGGAGTTTTTAAAAGATAGGCTACATTGTCGCTTTTACTCTTAAACTCCAAAATCACATTCGGATTTTGGCGCGCGAACTCTATCAAAGCCTCCAGCACGCCGCCGCTGTTGCCCCACATCAACGAATCCGACGACTGTCCCGTGCCGATGTGGTAGATTTTATCTTTGTCAAATTTCAAAGCGAAGAGTTTTGTAGCAAAATCTCTATCTATCACGATATCTTGATAAAACGACTGTATGGAGCAGTAAGAACAGCCAAATCCGCACCCCTCGTACGCGTCAAGCGTCAAGAGATTGCAGCATCTGGTCTTTTCACTCGCCACGGGACACCTGCCAAATCCCGCCGCGCTTTTTTCTTGTATATGCAGGCTGTTTTGGCGGTAAATTGGCTTTTGTTTTAAGTTTTTGTCATATTTTTTGGGAGCGTTTTTTAACTCTTCGTATCTCTTTTTGAGGTAGCCAAAATCGCCCTCGCCCCACACATCCTCTATATCCTCACCCCACATTTGAAGATCCACCGCTATCGTGATTAAAAGCTGTATCTGCGCAAAAGTGAGGCGGTGAAATGCTGCCTTTTGCCTTAAAAGTGGGCGCGTCTTCTCTTCAAGGCTCAAAAATGCCGTATGCTCTTTCGCGCTCTCAAACCGCTCAAACATATCTACTCCACATCGGTATGGTTTTTTGTATCAACGCGCCCACTTTCGCCTTTGATGGGGTCTCATCCTCCAGATAGTCCGACACCACTTTAAATATATATTTTTCCACATCCCCGCTCTGTAAAAACGCCCCGCTCTCCATATCTACAAGCGTTGATGAGATATCTTTCGCGCTTGATACCGGAGCGGCACAGGCGCAAAGGGATGCGTAGGGGATATCCAAATCTTTATGGGTCGCGCAAAAGAGTGAGCCTATCTTGATATCTTTGTCGGCACAGCCAGCGATACCTATATTTATAAGCCTCTGCGCTCGAAAAAGCTCTAACGCGTACTTTAGCGCCTCTTTGGTTTTTTGCGCGCCGACTCCTGAGGCGATGAGGACAATGCCCTCTTTCTGGTAGATGTTGAATGGTCGGCGTCTTGTGCATTTTAGTCCGAAATAGCCTATTATCGGTTTTGCTTCGGCGATGAGAGCCGTGTGTATGAGTGTTGTGATGTTGATTTGTTCCATTACGCAATTGTACCGTTTTAGCAATAAATTTAGGACAAAATGCGTATAAATCAAATATATTTAATGAAATTAGCGCTAAAATCTATCCATTCAAATATTTACCGACAAGGGAGCAAATATGGCGCATGAAGAAGGAAGAAGGAAATTCTTCGGCTACGCGCTCGGCGGATTCGCCGCTTTGGGAGGCGTTCTGTCTCTTGGAGCGATGAAAAGGACTTGGGATCCGCTACCGAGTGTTGAAGCTGCAGGGTTTTTGACTGTAGACCTTTCGCCCATGAAGGACGGCGAGAGCCGCACGATAGAGTGGCGCGGATTGCCTGTTTTTATCTTAAAGAAAACAGCTGAGATGAAGAAAAATGAGAGTAGAGATGTCGTGGTGGACGACGTGAACTATACGGTGGTCATACAGCTTTGTACACATCTTGGATGTATTCCCGAGTGGAAAGAGTCCAAACAGCAGTTTCACTGTGCTTGCCACGGCGGCATATTCGACGCCGACGGACTTGTAGTGTTGGCTCCGCCGCCAAAACCTTTGGATATACCGCCTTTTAAGATAGATGGTGCGACTCTGGTGCTTGGCGAAGAGGGTCCTGAGTATAAACAGCTCACGGCTAAAGCGTAAGGAGGCGGATGATGGCACATATTAGAAAATCGACAGGTTTTATAGATTGGCTTGATCAACGGTTGGCGATTAAACCTTTGATGAAAGTGTTGATGACTGAGTATTGGATACCTAAAAATATCAACTTCCTCTGGGCTATGGGCGTCGTACTTTTGGTACTTTTTGCGGTACTTTTCATAACGGGACTGTTTTTGTTGATGTACTACAAACCCGATGTCAAGCTGGCGTTTGACAGTGTAAACTTCACTATAATGCAAGAGGTCGCGTACGGCTGGCTGTGGCGACATTTACACGCGGTTTCGGCGTCTTTGATATTCCTCATCATATACATTCATATGTTTGTGGCGATATATTACGGCTCGTATAAAAGCGGCAGAGAGATAATCTGGCTTAGCGGTATGCTCTTGTTCGTCTGTTTTTCAGCTGAGGCTTTCAGCGGATATATGCTTCCTTGGGGGCAGATGAGCTACTGGGCGGCGAAAGTTATCACGCAGCTATTTGCGAATGTTCCGTTTATAGGAGACAGTTTAGTCATATGGATAAGGGGTGATTTTAACCCTGCGGATGCTACTTTGACGAGATTTTTTATGCTTCACGTAGTGCTGCTTCCTGTTGTTATGATAGCGATTATAGCTTTGCACTTTTACAGCTTGCGCATACCTCACGTAAACAACCAAACTGCCGAAGAGATCGACTTTGATGAAGAGGCGGATAAATACAAATACGGCAACAAAAAAGATTCCAAAGTCATACCTTTCTGGCCTGCGTTTTTATGCAAAGACTTTTTTGTGGTAAGCGTGTTTATGATATTGGTGGCGTATCTTGTATGTTTTCACTTTAACTTCGCGATGGATCCTATCAACTTTGACCCCGCGAACAATCTCAAAACACCCGCGCACATCTACCCAGAGTGGTACTTTTTGTGGAGTTATGAGGTGCTAAGAGGCTTCTTCTTCGATATAGCAGGTATCCCCGCGATGTACATAGGACTAATCGCGTTTGGCTTTGCGCAAATCGCGTTTTTCTTGTTGCCATTCTTAGACCGCGACCCGGAGGTAAAACCTGCCTCAAAAAGACCGCTTTTCAGGATATGGTTTTGGGTGCTTATCGTGGATCTGATACTCCTTACCGTATATGGCAAATTGCCGCCGGGCGATGATATATATAGTATCATCATATCAAACAACTGGGCAGGCTTTGTCATCACGATACTCTTTATCGCGCTATTCGTCGTGCTGCCGTTCATCACGATAATTGAGAGAAGAAAAAACGGAGGTGCCAAATGAAAGAGTTAAAGATTTTAGCGGTACTTGTCGTATTTACGCTTCTGACATATATCGGTATAGAGCCTTTCGCGCACAAAGAGATGAATCCCGCGGTAGCCCCTGCCAATTTTAATTATGAGCAGGAGGATATAGACCTGGCATCTGTCAGGGTAGAAGAGGCGAAAATTGCGCTTAAAAAAGCCGAGGATAAACTCGCGCAAAACACGAGCGACCAAAACCTCATCAACGCCGTGGAGAGCGCGAAAAAAGATATTGAGTTACGAGAGAATGACCTTAGCGCTTACAAAGAGCTTTGGGCACAGGTCAATAAGATAGAGGCTTTGAAGGGTGACGCCGATAGCGGCGCCGGAGCGGTTGAACTATGCTTGGCTTGCCATAGTTTAAATAGCCAAGATAGGCCAAATGCACTCACCGATGAAGAGCTTTCACAAAATTACGGCGTGGTTTTACCGGATTTGAGTTTGGCAGGAGCGATTTACGATAAAAAATTCCTCGCGGCTCTTATCATCAACCCCGCTCAAGCTTTGAAGATTACGAAAAAGTTTAACGACGAAAATCCGTTTCTGATGAGCGCTACGCCTGTTTCGTATGATGGCGAGTTTGATGAAGCGTCGGCTCAAAGCGTGGCTGATATCATCGCATATTTGCAATCTATAGCTCCACAAAACGCGACTGATAAAGAGGTCTTTGAATCCGCGTGCGTACGCTGCCACGATATGAGATATGACGCTGTCTATTCACCAAGCGAAAAGACGGCTCTAAAAGCTTATATGGGTTCAAATCCGCCGGATCTGTCTATGATGATTCGTTCACGCCTTGCGGACTATCTTGAGAATTTCATCAACGACCCGCAGAAAAAACTTGACGGCACGGCAATGCCTCGCGTAGGACTCACAAAAGAGCACACCGAGCAAGTTATCGCCTATATGGATAAGGTAGGCGACAGCAAAAAAGAGGAGAGAGTGGTCGTAGGAATCGGTATGATCATATTCTTCGCCATTTTAGCGCTTTTGGCGTATCTATGGAAAGTAGGAGTCTGGAGAGACTTGCACTAAACTTTGGGGGAGTTTTACTCCCCTAATCTTTACATTAAATATTATAATTACAAATTTTTTTAGAGCTAATTCTATAAAAAATAGGGTTTTTTATCAGACTTTTTGCTCATTTTTCTCTTTTAACCGCAGTATGTGATAAATCTTTAAAAATATTCTTTGCATTAGCTCTATTTTCTTAAACTTTCTAATGTGTAAACTATACCTATTTTACGGGCTTACAAAAGATGCTATTCAATATTTGCCTCTTATCTTTACTTATTATTTGCTTAATAATCTCATAGTCTAAATTATATAAATATTATATTAAATATTATATCTTATAAAATAAATACAAATATTCTTTTGCTTTCATTAGATAATATTACTATTGGAGTTTTACGGAGGGTGAAGGATGGCATACTGGGATTGGGATCTATCCTATGGCGTTGGTGTGGCAGAGATAGACAAGCAACATAGAAAGTTAGTTCAATATATAAACGAATTGCACGACTCATGCGTACGCAACGATAGAAATGTCGTTAAAAATACGCTTGCGGGCTTAACGGACTATATCGTTGCACACTGTTCTTTCGAGGAAGAGCTGATGAAAAGAGCGAGGTATCCCATGTTCGCGCAACACAAAAGCGAACATGACGCCTTTGCCTCAAGCATCAACAAATACAAAACCACTTTCAATTCCGGGGGCGATATAGCCGGTCAACTCATGGCAGAACTACAGATTTGGCTTACACATCATGCTGTGCAAGGGGGCGCGATGTACAGGGATTGTATGCAAAAAATTTTTATTGAAGAAAAAAACTCCACAAGGCAGAGTTGGTTGCAAAATATCTTCAGTTTTCTATGATAACAGCTTTTGTCCGCCGCCCTGTTTTGCTTGAAAAAACCACATAAACTTTCCATAAAAACTAAAAAATCCAAATCAAAAAAAATCTCATCAAGCATTTAATTTTATCGTTAAAGACGCTACAGCTATTATCTTATTTTTTACTTATTTATCTTTTTAATATGTGTATGTGTTTGAAATAAATTTTTAAAAATACCATTTATATTTGCCCGCTTCTGTTGCGCTTTTAAATATTATAATACCATGCACGAACAAAAGAAGCTACATCAGCACTAATTCATTAGTTGTCATCTATTTTAATTAACTTTCAAACTATATAAATATTGGATAAAATCTTATATATCTTAAGATAGTATGGACATTCTTTTGCTTTTATCATATAATATAACTTTTAAATCTTTATAAAGGATTGAACAGATGGCATATTGGGCTTGGGATTCATCTTACGATATCGGTATAGAGGAGATAGACAATCAGCACAAAAGAATAGTTCAATATATAAACGAGTTGCATGGGGCGCTTGTTCTAAACGATAAGGATGCTGTTAAAGATATATTTTTAAACATAGCGGATTATACTCTTTCACACTTCTCTTTTGAAGAGAAGTTGATGAGAGAAGCGGGATACCATATGTTTGCGGAGCACAAAAGCACTCACGAGGCTTTTATATCAACTATCGGCAAATACAAATTTGCTTTCGATGCAGGGCGCGATATAACCGGTCAACTGATGGCGGAATTGCAGATTTGGCTTACGCACCATATATTACATGAAGATAAAGACTATAAAGAGTGTGTGCAAAAAATGCTCTTTTCCAAATAATCTCGAAGTAATCTACGGGCAACGTTTTTTATCCGCCGCCCTATTCTGTTAAAAAGTGTTGCTAAAAATAGTCGTCGACGCTTTATTTTAGGTAGTTTGCAATAATGCATATTAAAAATAAAGAATAGCAGAGTTGCCGGCAGGACGGACATCTGCAAGCTTACTGATAAAATGGCTACTTCATCGTCCGCCAAGAACGATATTGCACTGCAATAAAACAAATTTCTTTGACAGATTAAAAACACTCGGCATAACGGCTTGTCAAAAAAAACATAGAACTCTTGCTCGAAATAGTGCTGTTACTATAAAAACTTATGAGAATAATATGGGGATAATTGTCGCCTTTATGTCCCGTTTCGTTTGAAAGACCGCAATAAAGCGGAAAGTTTTGTCAAGCAATAAAGCGACAAACTTTCCGTAAAAAATAGACTAAATCTCTATATAAGGCTTTTGACCCGTTTCGTAAAAGTTATTACCCTCGCTATCGATAGCTACGATAGCCGGAAAATCCTCAACGGTAAGCCTTGCGATGGCTTCAGGTCCAAGTTCGGGATAAGCCAAAACTTCGTATTTTTTAATCGTCTGCGATATAAGCGCACCCGCCCCGCCGATAGCGACCATATAAACCGCGCCGTTTTTTACGATGGACTCAATCACCTCTTTTGAACGGTAACCTTTGCCCACCATACCGCTTACGCCAAGATTTAAGATAGTGGGCGTATATTTATCCATTCTGCCGCTTGTCGTAGGACCTGCCGCTCCTATGACTTGTCCCGGTTTTGCGGGGCTTGGTCCAAGGTAGTAGATCGTTTCGCCCTCTAACTCAACGGGAATTTTTTCTCCCCTCGCCAAAGCTTCGGTCAAAGCTTTGTGGGCGGCGTCGCGCGCGGCTATTATCGTACCTGAGATTAAAACATTATCGCCCGCTTTTAGTTTTTTGGCGACATCTTTACCAAACGGGGCTTTTATCTTTATAGCTTCTGACATTGTGACTCCTTAAAGCGTGATATCGGCGTGGCGCGCCGCGTGGCAGTTGACATTTATCGCGACGGGAAGCCCCGCTATATGCGTAGGATACCACTCGACATTTACCTTAACAGCCGTCGTCGTACCACCTAAGCCTTGCGGACCAACGCCCGTTTTATTGGCAAGCTCCAAAAGTTCCTCTTCAAGTTTGGCGTAGTCGGGATGTGCATTGTGTGAATCGACCGAGCGCACAGCCGCCTCTTTTGCCAAAAGCGCCGCTTTATCCATCGTACCGCCCACGCCCACGCCTATGACCAGCGGAGGACAGGCGTTGGGACCTGCTAATTTAACAGCTTCCAAAAAGACCTTTTTGACACCTTCCAAGCCGTCCGCGGGGACCAGCATCTTCAAAACACTCTTGTTTTCGCTGCCAAAGCCTTTGGGGGCGACTTTGATTTTTAGTTTATCACCTTTGACTATTCTTACATTGATGACAGCGGGGGTGTTGTTGAGTGTGTTTTTTCTGTTAAATATCGGCTCCGCGACTACGGATTTTCTCAAATACCCCTCCGTGTAACCCTTCGCGACACCCTCATTTATGGCATCCTCCAGATAGCCGCCCTCTATCATTATATCCTGTCCATACTCGACAAATACGACCGTCATACCCGTATCCTGACAGATAGGCGTCGCGTCTTTCGCGGCGATATCGGCATTTTCTATAAGCTTGCCCAAGATGTCGCGTCCAAGCGGCGATTTCTCATCCTTTTGCGCCTGCTTGAACGCCTTGTACATATCCGGCGTTACAATTTTACACGCCTCAATACAGAGCGCAGCCACCGCATCGGTGATATCTTGCGTTTTTATCACTTTCATACTGCCTTCCTTAACGTTTTTTAATATATACGCTATTGTACTTGCAGATAATTAAAAAAAACTTTCCTATGACTTAAGTAGAAATCTATAAGTTCTAATTTTGTAATTATGGTGAACATTCCATGATAGAGAGCAAGGAGTATTTTGCATCATTGATTGCAAGCCAATGATGCAAAAATTGATAAAATTACAATCCCTCTTTTTCTAAAAATACTGCTTTATCTAAAGCTGTAAAAAAAGCCTTGAAAACTTCAGGGTCATCTACCGCTTTTGGCATTTCACTCCGTGAAGAAAATTGAGCATTTGCTCTAACTGTTGTAAGGGCTTCGTTTTTACTTCTTACGACAACTGTCATTTTTAGAGATGCCCCGGATGCTAACTTGGTAGCTGTGACGGTACCGGTTCCCATATCGACTTTGTCCGCTATAAAACCAAGATCTTGCAAAGCGGATATAACAGCTCTTGATACGGTCTGTTTTGATTGGTCATACTCTCTTGTCTGATAACTTCTAATTTGAACCTGCTGCACATCGTCCATTATCAATTGTTTTGAGTTTGTAGCGCAACCAACAAGCAACACAGATAGCATTGCTATACATATTGATTTGATATATTTTCTCATAAATTATTTGCCTCCAAAAAGAGTGATTTTGATAGTCGTCCAAAAAACTCACTATAAATTTCCGGATCATTAATTGTCTCTATTTTTATAACATTGCCTTTTGTATTGCTAATAACCCTTTGAATATTCAATCTAACTATGACTTTACTGTTTATTTCTTTAGGGGTTGTTACTACCGTGGCTCTAATAACCTGCGTGTGGTCTGTAAGTTCAAATGCACCCGCGCCACCAAAGATAGTAAGAAAAAAAGCACCTACTTGTTGCCATATCTCCCTGGCATCTCTTGTCTTAGAGCATGTTATTAGTCCAAAATCGCTATTTATCTCGTCTATGTTAAATCCCAAATCCTGCAGTGTAGCGGCGCTTGCAGAGAGTATTTCAGTTTCATTGATGGTATCGAAACTTCTTGTTTGAAGTTGACGCTCTTCCAGTGTTGATTCTGACAAAGTAACCATATCCACAGCGCGCGGAGCACATCCCGATAAACAAATTATGGCAAACAATAGCGCCACAAAAATAGAGCTTTTCAATTAAATCTCCCGATATCTATTATTAAAAGCTTGAAGTGTGGTATGCCACATCTCTTACTTTTTGGTTGTTGTCAAATTTGATAATGACGGTAAGCGTTCGCTGTGATTTTGCGGAACTTTTACTGCTGCCACCAAAAAGTATAAGTGTTCCATATGAGTCTGTTGAGGCTTGCTGTGTCGAAATTTTATCATACACCCAAACTTCTCTTCGCTCGTTATCTGTTGAGATGATATTTGGAGAGCCCATTACCTCTATGACTTCTGCTGAACTCATACCAACTTTTATCTCTCGTTGCGCTTTTGCAACCGTCAAACTTTCGTCCGCTTGAGGATTATACAAAGATGTGCAACCGCTAAAAGCAAATACTAACACCAAAAGCAAACCTTGCCGGACAATTTTGAATTTTACCAACATATTCAAATCCTTATTTTTTTCTAATAGAAAAGAATTATAATTATAAACACCATAAAGTAAACTTATAATAACAATATTTTAATAAATTTCTTTAATTTTGCAGCTACAGAAGCATATATTTACTTTTTGTATCCCTTTCAAATGTTGAATGATTTTAGCGATGCACACGCAAAATAATACTTCAAGCATATTTTTGCTAATATGTCCCATCTATTTTATCAGCGGAGTTGTATTGATGAAGAGAATTTTAATTTTTCTATGTTTGAGCGGGCTGCTTTTTGCGGGTAAGTTTGAAGATAATTTAAAAGAGAGTGTAAAAAACAAATTCGGATTAGACATAACGATAGTAAGTTCGGATAGTCTTAAAAGTATAAAGGGTTTGCGGTTTGCGTTCATTAAAACCAGTGACGGCAATACTATGCTTTGGTGTGCTTCCGAAGACGGCAAGTCATTTATAGCGGAGTGCAATCCCGTCTCTTTTGCCAAGGATAGCGACGAAAAGCTTTTTATGAAGAGGGCGAACGAAGTTAGAGTTATGGATGAAGCACCGATAAATCAAGCGATTGATGATTTGCTATCAAGCATACCCGAAGAGGCGGGGCTGCTTTTAAAGTCAAAGACCAAAACGGATAAGCTTTTGACGATAGTCACAGACCCTGATTGTCCGTTTTGCCGCAATGAATTGGCGAATTTGAGAGAGCACTTAAAGACGATTAATGTAAGGCTTATTTTTGCGTCGGTACACGACGAGAAGGCTTTCATCAAGTCTGCTCTTATCTTAAAAGAGGCAAAAGGTCTCCAAGACAACGAAAAGATCATATCTATCGTAGAGAAGTACTATAAAGATATCGAACTTAATGAAAAACAGTTGCAGACAAATACCGATGTCGTGCACGCGGCGACAAAAACGATATTTGACTCAAGATTGATACGCGGTGTCCCTAAATTGCACTACGGCAAACTGAGATAGGACAAGGACTTGGAAGAGAGCGCGGTCATTATATTTTTGGCGCTTTTGTTAGTAGCCGCGCCTTTTATCTCAAGCGTTACAAAAATCCCCATAGTCGTAACGGAGATGCTTTTGGGGGTGTTTGGTGCGTATGTGGGGCTTTTGAAGGCATTCGATTCGTTTGAGATTTTGGCGCATCTTGGCTTTTTATACTTGATGTTTTTAGTCGGTATGGAGGTCAATCTAAAAGAGCTGCGCTTCGGCAAATCTTCGCTTTTCAAAAAAACCGTCTTCTTTTTTAGCGCGATATACATCCTCTCCGTCATCACCACCGTCTATTTTAAGTTAAATATCGTCTATGTCGCGATATTTCCTATCTTTTCACTGGGCATTTTGATGACTTTGGTCAAAGAGTACGGCAGAGGCGAGGCGTGGCTCTCTTTGGCTTTGAATGTCGGTATCGTCGGGGAGCTTATCAGTATCATCGTGATGATAGCGCTAAACAGCGTCTTGAAAAACGGATTTAATGTGCACTTTTTTATCACCATCGCCATACTCATACTCTTTTTCCTAAGCTTCGCGCTCTTTTTCAAAGCGGCGAAAGTCTTTTTTTGGTGGTTTCCAGAAGTCAAAACGATACTTATGCCCTATCAGGACAACAAAGATATAGACATACGCCTCTCAACGGCGCTTGTTTTTACAATGGTAGCCCTTATGATAGTCATCGGCATAGACGAAGTTTTGGGGGCGTTTTTGGCGGGACTGTTTTTGGCTTTCTTTTTCAAACACAAGACCGATTTGCGCGAGAAACTCTCGTCGTTTGGGTTTGGCTTTTTCATCCCGCTCTTTTTTATATATGTGGGCTCAACGCTGCCTATCAACGCCTTTACAAACCCCGAAGTGCTGGAGCTGGCGCTGTTCGTATCGGGCGCCATAGTAGCTATAAGGCTCATAGGCTCTTTGGCGGCGTATCTTAGCTATTTTGGATTTAAAAATACGGTCCTTTTTTCTTTGAGCAACTCCATACCGCTGACATTTTTGGTCGCCATCGCCACGCTGGCGTACAATACAGGCGCAATAGAAGATAACGAATACTACGCCATCATCATAGCAGGACTCATCAGCGCGATATTTCTCATCATCATTATAAAGATTTTGTACTATCTTTTTGGCTTCTCAGAGGCTAAAGGCAGATGATATTAAGTATTGAGAGCAGCTGTGATGATAGCTCTTTGGCATTGACGAAAATTGACGATTACAAACTCTTTTTTCACAAAAAAATTTCACAAGAGATAGAGCACTCCTCATACGGCGGCGTAGTACCGGAACTTGCCGCAAGGCTTCACGCTACCGCGCTTCCAAAGATACTTGAAGAGATATCGCCCTATCTAAAAGAGGTAAAAGCTATCGCCGTTACAAATGAGCCCGGACTTTCCGTAAGCCTCATAGAGGGGGTTATGATGGCGAAGGCTTTGGGGCTTAGCCTTGGCGTGCCGATATTGCCGATAAATCACCTCAAAGGGCATATATATTCGCTCTTCATTGGAAAACCGCAGAGGCTGCCGCTTGGCGTTTTGTTGGTATCAGGCGGTCATACGCAGATTTTGGATGCTAAGAGTTATGATGATATAAAGATATTGGCGACCACGCTGGATGATAGTTTCGGGGAGAGTTTTGATAAAACCGCAAAGATGTTGGGGCTCGGGTATCCCGGGGGCGCTATCATAGAGGAGTACGCGAAGTTGGGGGAGGAGCGATTTAATTTCACCGTGCCTATGCAAAAATCAAAAAATATCGCCTTTAGCTATTCGGGGCTAAAAAATCAAGTAAGGGTCGCCGTCCAAAAGCTTGGGGAAAAGACCCAACAAGATATGTACGACATCGCCGCCTCCTTTCAAGCCGCCGCGATAAGCCACATCCTAAAACAGTGCGAAAAGGTCTTTAAACAGACCCATTTTAAAGAGTTCGCCGTAGTGGGAGGGGCTGGGGCGAATCAAACGCTAAGAGATAAGATGGGGATTTTGTGTGAAAAATTTGGCTCAAAACTCTATCTGCCCCCGCTTGAATTTTGCTCCGACAATGCCGCTATGATAGGAAGGGCGGGCATTGAGGCGTATAAATTAAAAAGATTCGCCCTGCCGCACGAAATCAAGATAAATCCTAAAGTGAGGTAAAAAAGATATATTCTCCGTGCTATGTTTAAATTTTCACCCATTGCATCTTTTCACCCCGTGTTGTATGCGCTACCATTTTAAAAATTTTTTGACAATCGTCTATTTTAAGTTGTAGTAAGATATTTACACGCTATGAACAACAATATTTTTCACAATATAAAAACTATAATGTTTAATGTTTGCATTAAGCCACCGAAAAATAGCTTCCTTGTTGCTCATATCTGCTATAACCTTGGCGTCCTCTATTTTATAATATATCATTTCATAGATAAACTCTTGACCTTCCTCGTCACTTTGATAGCGTGGCTCAAATATAAAACCATTATTTTGCATAAACTCATCAAGTATTAAAGCGAATTTTACAAATCTTGAATAGGCATGTGCTTTATTATTATAAGGCATTTTTTAACTCCTTTTTTTAAAGTGATATTTTACCATAAAAAAACCTATCCAGTAACTTTATGTGGACTTTTTGTTTCCTTTCTCTATATTAAGCCTTTTGATTTATCCTATAAATATCGGCATTAGTTCAAAAAAGCTGCCAACAAAAATTTAACCAAGCTTTCCATATGCCGCCGCTATCTTTATCTCCAGTTACATTAAAAATATAATGAGAGCAGCAATACAAAAAGATATCCCGCCATAGCAAAGATAGCCGCAAATATCACACATTTTACGATGTGTACCTGCGCGGCGGTTTTGGCTCTATCTTGCTTGTTTTCCCTATCGGGTTTTACATCCTCATCGGCGCTAAACATAAACTCTTCGTGGCGTACCCATTTTGGTTTTGCCCTCTCCTTCTCTTGAGCTTCCTTTACAACCATCGGTATAAATTTAAAAATAAACGAAAGCAAAAATCTAAGCAAAGTTTTCCCCTACTATCTCTATCTCCAGCTCCAATCTCACGCCGAATTTTTCCAACACCGCTTCTCGTGCCGATTTGATAAGGCTTATCGCCTCTTCGTAAACGCCGCCTCCGAGATTGACTAAAAAATTTGCGTGCGCCTCGCTAAACGCCATATTTCCCACGCGCCTGCCCTTAAATCCCGCCCCCTCCAACAGCCGCCCCGCGTAATCTCCCTTGGGATTTTTAAAGCAGCTCCCAGCACTCGGCAGTTTTGGCTGATTGCCCCTTAAATTTTTAAACATCTCCAAAAGCGCGTCGTCAAACCCCTCTTTTTTGGCAAACACCGCCTCAAAGATGACCCCCTTTATACCGCTTCTTCTATAGCCAAAATCAATATCTTCCTTCGCTATTCTCTTGCCGTCCACAAGCACGCTTTTTATGTTGTCCGATATGCAAAACTCTTTCAACCCCGCGTTCATTTTCACGATGCCGCCGATGGTGCCGGGCAGCCTTTGCAGTAGTTCAAAGCCTTGCAGATTGTGCTTTTTGGCGTAACTCAAAAGCTTCCCGCCGCTTGTCGCCGCCCCTACTCGTATGCCCGCCTCATCTTCGCAGATGTAGTCAAATTTTTTTGAGAGCATAGCCAAAGGGGGAGGATTTGGCGAGACTAAGATATTGTTTGCGCCGCCGATTAAAAAGGTACCTTTTGGGATTTGGCGCGCTTCGTCTATCTCGGTGACCCAAACCTTTGGACCTATTTTGATGCTTGAAAATTTGGAAAAATCGATCTCTCTCACGAGTATCTATCCTTTTTATATTCAAGCGGCACGAGATAGTCGCGCGAGCGGATCTTCTCATCATAAAATCCCGCGTTAAAGCCTATCTCAAATAGCCTATCCACCGCGTCCAACTGCTTTTCGCTCATACTGACGGAGTTGTCGTTGGCGTATAGATTGAGATACCTCTCCAGCGCCTTATCGTCCACGCGTACTAAATTTCGCTCCAAAAGCATACCGCTCAACTGTTTTTTGCATTTTATCGCAACTAAAACGGCTTTAGTCAAAATCTCTTCACACTCGCACGCGCGCAAAAGCGGCATAGAACGGCGCAACGCCATACCGCCAAGCGGCAAAGGCAGGTCGCTTTTTACAAAATCCACCCAAATATCCCAAATCTCTCTCTCCACCTCAAGACTCTCATCAAAGCTCAAAATACTCTCGTGTATCAACACCCCCGCATCCGCCTCGCCGCTTAAAACCGCCGCTTCTATATCTAAAAAGTTTTTATATATGATACGAGCATCCGGATATGCGGCGCGAAAAAGCAGCGCGTTTGTCGTATGGGCGCCGCTAAGGGCTACTTTAAAATTGCGCTTTAGTTTTGCGCCTCGTTTTTTGATGAGTTTGGGACCATACCCCTCCCCGAAACTTACCGCCGTCCTTAAAAGCGCATAATCGTCCCGTATGATAGGATAGAGTGCAAAGCTTATCGCGCTCACATCGTAAGTCCCCCTCAAAGCTTCATCGTTTAGCGTCTGGATATCCAACGCGTGGTTTTCAAACCCAACGCCCCCTCCTACCCAGCCGAATTTGATGGCGTAGTACATAAAAATATCATCCGCATCGGGCGAATGGGCGAGCTGCAATATCTTCAAATCATATCCTTATATCAAGCGCTGAGGCACTCTTTTTGGTCTCCCGTATTGTATCAAAAAGATAATTAAAAAAATCGTTTTATCTATTTCTTAGCATAGTGTTAGAAGTTGCTCATTAATTTGTATTATAAATTAACACAAAGTTTCTTGTATTATAACTAAAGGAGAAGAGAATGGCCTATTGGAATTGGGATCCATCATATGAATTGGGTATAAATGTTATCGACAATCAGCATAAAAAGCTTGTTCAATATATCAACGAGTTGCAAGCCGCGCTTACGACAAAGGATAGAGATAAAATCGCTTCCGTACTCGTAGGTGTGACAAGTTACACGCTATCGCATTTTGCGTTTGAAGAACAGTTGATGGCAGAGGCTGGTTACGCAATGGCGGGACCTCACAAAAAAGTTCACGAATCATTTATAGCGACTATAAATAGATACAAATCAAGTTTTGACGAAGGATATAATATCACGGGTCAATTGATGGCGGAGCTTCAAATCTGGCTCACACACCACATCGTTCACGACGACATCGACTATAAAGAGTGCGTACAAAAGATGTTGGAAAAAAAAGATACACACAGTATAGAGATGAGAGCAGAGAGCAAAAAGAAGGGTTGGTTTCAGACACTGTTCGGATAAACCAAACTTTAACCTTAGAGCGGCAAACATCGCCGCTCGTATCGGCGCGGAAGTTTTACAAGGTAGAACTTTTGCGCCGATAAATTTTTTAATCTTTCAGATTTACCAAACTATCCGCAAAAAACTCTTTTATCTCTCTTGCCCACGCTTTTTGTTTCGCACCCAAACTCAGTTCACCATTGCCGCGTAAATCGAGCAGTTCTACTTTTAAATCGACTATTTTTTTAGGCAGAGCTTTTAAGTTATTGTTAGATAGATTGAGCTTTTTTAAATTTGTAAGATTGCAAATCTCTTCTGGCAGGGAGTGCAGTTCAAGATTTGAGAGGTCGAGCTCTTTGATCTTCAAAAGCGACTGTTCGTCATATCTTGGCATCCTTTTGCGGCTAACACCGTTATCGTCCGCCCATTTTGAAAGAACGCCGCTCCAACTATCCAAATCATAATAGCGGTAACGAGAGACAAAGATTATCAACACCAAAGCCAAAACGCACACCAATGTCGTTATAATTATCGCCATCTGTCGATCCTTTTTTTTGAAATTCTCAAATCTTAACATATTTTCTTAAAACCCAAACTTAGCGCGCAAAAAAGCTCCTATGCCCCATCGATAAAAGGTTTTAACATTTCTTTAATATCGTTTTGGTAAAATAATACTCCTCATAAAAACGCGCTTTATCAAAATTGCAGGTATTTGGGGTATTTTGTTTGATTTTAAGGATATTAAATGACCGAATTTTTCTTTGTACTTGAGTTCATTTTGGCGATAATCATCACTATCGCCGTTTTGCTTCAAAAAAGCTCTTCCATAGGCTTGGGCGCATATAGCGGCAGTAACGAATCGCTATTCGGCGCAAAGGGAGCGGGCGGATTTTTAGCCAAATTTACGCTTGTCGTAGCGCTTATTTTTGTCGCCAATACGATAGTTCTCACATATTTGTACAACTCCCAAAGCAACGACTCTTTAATTGACGCTGCTCCATTATCCGCTCCGTCGGTTCCCGCAACGCCCAATACTTTGGCGCCGAGCGCTCCGGAAGCTCCGTCGCAGCCCGCTCAGTAATGCGTCATTTTTTGCTTTTTTGCGCGCTTAGCGTCTATCTTTTCGCTGACGCGCATATCTTTTTATATCACCGCTTCAACGACGACAGATATCCGTCCACCAACACGCAAAACGAGACTTTGCGCAAACAGTTTCAATTTTTGAAAGATAACAACTACACGGTTGTGCCTTTGCAGGCTATTGTGGACAAATTAAACCAAAACGAAACTCTGCCCGACAAATGGGTCGCGCTGACGATAGACGACGGATATAGAAGCTTTTTGAGCGCGGTGGATATGTTTAAAGAGTTCGGTTACCCGTTTACGATGTTTGTCTATTCTCAAGCGGCTGAAAAAAATTATCCCGATTTTTTAAACTGGGAAGAGCTTAAAAAGCTTGAGAGTGCAGGCGGGACGCTTAGTTTTCACTCATATGCCCACTCGCGCCAGACAAGACTGAGTAAAGATGAGTTAAGAGACGACTTCAAAAAGGGGCTGGAGCTGTACGAAAAACGGCTTGGGAGCAAAAGCGCTTTCTACTCTTACCCTTACGGCGAATTTAACGACGAGGTGCAGAGTGTGGCTAAAGAGTTTGGATTTAGCGCGATACTAAATCAAAATATCGGCGCGGTTGGAGATAAGAGCAGCCCGTATGACCTTAACCGTTTTGCGCTCACGGGAGATACCGCCCTAAAGCCTCTTTTAAAATACAAAGTCCTTGACGCACAATGGTTAGAGCCCAAAACTTACCCCGCAAACGGCAATATCACAAAAGTGGAAGCCAAGCTCAATAGCTCAGCCAAAAAAGCGCAGCTTTACATCACCGACCTTGGCTGGCGCGATGTGGAGGTAAAGGACGGTTTGGTAAGTTACGAGATGAATGAAAAGTTAAAAAAATCAAGAGTGAGAGTGATACTGCAAGTAGGCGATAAAATCTCAACAAAAATTTTAGTAAAGGATTGACAGATGTTAGAGGAAATTTACAAATTTGAAAAAGAGCATATGAGCAAGAGTATAGATGCCCTAAAGCGCGATTTTCAGACGCTAAGAAGCGGCAAAGTGAACATATCCGTTTTGGATAATATCCACATAGACTATTACGGCTCGCCGACTCCTTTAAATCAAGTCGCTTCCATAATGGCAACAGACGCTGTCACGATAAGCATCGCGCCGTGGGAAAAGAAGCTTGTAAAAGATATCGAAAGGGCGATAGCCGAAGCAAATATCGGCGTCAATCCCAATAGCGACGGCGAGGGTGTGAAGCTATATTTTCCACCTATGACCGTAGAGCAGCGCCAAGAAAACGCCAAACACGCAAGAGCGTTCGGCGAAAAAGCCAAAGTCGCGGTAAGAAACATCCGCAAAGAGGCGAACGACAAAATCAAAAAGCTCGAAAAAGATAGCGCGCTTAGCGAAGATGTCATCAAAAAGGGCGAAAACGAAGTGCAAAAAATCACAGACGAATTTATAAAAACAGTCGACGAACTCGTCAAGCAAAAAGAGAATGAACTTTTGAAGGTATAGATATGGATATAGAGTTGATTTATAAAAACGCGGGCGCTTATCTTGACGGGCATTTTCTGCTCTCGTCGGGCAACCACTCGCGCTACTATCTGCAAAGCGCGAAAGTGCTTGAAAATCCGCGTATGGCAGGAGAACTTGCCGCAGAGTTAGCAAGACAGATAAGATATTCAGGCATAAAAGCAGACTGCGTGTGCGCTCCGGCGTTAGGGGGCATACTTGCCGGCTACGAACTAGCCCGCGCCCTTAATATACGCTCCATATTCACCGAAAGAGCTGATGGAAAGATGACGCTGAGACGGGGATTTGAAGTGAAAAAAGGTGAGAAATTTATCATCTGCGAAGATATCATCACAACGGGCGGTTCGGCTTTAGAGTCAGCCAAAATCATCTCCGAGATGGGCGGGCAAATCGTAGCTTTTGCAGCACTCGCCAATCGTGGCTTTTGCGCGAGAGTTGGCAGCGCAAACACGCCAAAACCGACCTGTAAATTACCAAACGATGTGCCGTTTTTCGCGCTCGCGGACTTTGACTTTGAGATATTTTCTCCCGATGAGTGTCCGATGTGCAAAATGGGAAGCGTCGCCGTAAAGCCCGGCAGCCGCAATAGCTAAAACCTATGCGCCAAAAAGCCAAAAAAAAAGAAAAACCCACCCCCTCCCCCACACAAAGCGCGCCTATCTCAAAGCGCGTGAATTGGGCAGACGGAGATGTCTGCCAAAGCGCCTTCGAGCCCACGCAAAGCGCGCCCATCTCAAGGCGCGTGAAAGCTTTTATCATCGATATGTTTATGATCAATATGGCTATTTTATACTTCGCGGTCTATATTATTTTAGGCAGCCGCGAAGAGTTTTTGCAAAATCAGAGCGCTATATTTATCTGTACGATGGTTTTTGGCGTCATACTCTCTATCTTTTTTGCCGCTAAGGGGCAAAGCCCGGGATATAAAGCTTACGATATAAAATTAATAGACGCGAGGACGGGTGAAAAGCCGGGGTTTTTTAGGGCGTATTGGAGATTTTTATGCTTTATGTTCTCAGGGGCAATTGTGGTTGGTCTTTTGTTAGTATTTTTTAGAGATGATAAAAAATCTCTGCACGACATATTATCGGACACCATATGTATAGAGTGTATATAGAAATTATGATACAATAACCGCTATTTTGTAAATTGTGGGAGAGGGGTATGAAATTTATAATAGTTGCATTTTTGTTACTATTTTCTTGTGGGTGTGCGGATAAAGGCGCAGTGGGTGTACCACAGGTCGATGAAGATGATTTTGAGGCGGAATTTGCCGTAAAAGAGGAGTTTGACCCTTTTAGAGGATACAATAGAGCTATGACCGCATTTAACGACGCGGCGTTTCGCTATGTGCTTATCCCCGCCGCGGATGGTTATAGAAAGGTGGTGCCTAAGGGGGCAAGAATGTCTATAGGTCACTTTTTTGACAATCTGTTCTTTCCGTTGCGCTTTGCGAACAACCTGCTTCAGGGAAAAGTGGTAAACGCGCTTGGCGAAACAGGGCGGTTTATCATCAACACTACGGTGGGATTTTTGGGCTTTGCGGATGTAGCTGATGAGATATACGGTATAAAACAGCACGATGAAGACTTTGGTCAGACGCTGGCAGTTTGGGGCATCCCTGCGGGTTATCATATCGTACTGCCGATACTGGGACCTTCAAATATGCGCGACCTTGCGGGTGCGGTGGTTGATTATACGGTAAATCCCGTTGATTGGAAAGATTGGGGCGTGGTTGATGATTATTGGCAAAGCACCGGTATAAACGCGTTTAGGACGCTAAATGGTATGGCGGAGTTTGCGCCGATGTATGAGGCTATGACAAAAGACGCGATAGATTTGTATCCGTTTATGAAAAATATGTACGAACAAAGACGAGAAAAACTTATCAAGGAGTAAGAGATGAAGTTAAAACTTTTTTTGGCGGCGCTTTTGGCGTGTACACAGCTTTTGGCGCTTGAAGAGAGCGAGATAGATACGGTCTTAAACCGCGATATCACAAAAGCGACTGCTATCTTGCAGGATAAGAGTGTAAAGGATGATGAGAAGTCGCAGAAAATTTTCGCGATGTTTGACTCCTTTTTTGACTTTAATCAAATGGCGACAATATGCCTTGGAAAGGCGCAGTGGACAGCTTTGAGCAGTGCTCAGCAAGATGAATTTATAACAAAATTCGTTAAACGCCTCAAAGAGTCTTATATACAAAAATTAAAACTCTACACAGATGAGAAGATTACAATCAAAAAGGGCGAGAAAAAGAGCGCGACGCGTATTCAAGTCCCGATGATTTTGAGTTCCAAAGACGGGCAAAATTATGAGATTTTATATAAATTTTACGACACAAAAGATGCGCGCGGCTGGCTTATCTACGATGTGGATATAGTAGGTGTGAGTATCGTTCAGACTTATAGAAGCCAATTTGACGGCGCGCTGAAAAACTCCTCGTTTGAGGATTTGATAGCCAAAATAGACGCTATAGATATAGAAGTTAAAAAATAATGCTGAAAAAACTCTATGACGGATTGATATTAAAATATCCGATTATTGTCCTTGCGGTACTCTTTGCGATCGTCGCCTCCCTCACATTTTGGGCTGCAAAGCTTGAAGTGGACGCTTCGGCGGAGACGCTGCTCTTAGAGGATGATACGGACTTGCAATTTATGCGAGAGACATCGGAGAGGTATCCGTCCGGTCTTGATATGACTATCATCTCTTTTGCCCCAAAAGAGGATATCTTATCGCCAAATACGCTTCGCGCTATCGATGAAATCTCGAAAGATTTGAAAAAGATAGAGCGCGTGGGGTCCGTTATGAGTATACTTGATGTCCCGCTTTTAGAGAACGGCAGCAGCGCGATAAAGGAGCTGGTAAATGATGTGACGACTCTGCAATCACCCTATGTGAATCTTGAAAAAGCCAGAGTGGAGCTTTTGACAAGTCCGATTTATAGTGAAAATATCGTAAGCAGGGATTTGAAAACTACCGCGATTGTGGTTATGCTAAAGAGTAATGATATCTATACCGAACTGCTTGAGAAGCGAAATAATACAAGAGATAGAGCTGAGGCAAAGGGGGCTACGAAAGAGGATAAAGAGGCGTTCAAACTCGCCTCAAGCGAATTTAAAAAGCACCGCGATGAACTGCGCATCAAAGAGCGCCAAACCATAGACGATATAAGAGCGGTTTTAAAAAAGTATGAAAACGAGGGCAAACTCTTTGTCGGCGGCGTAAATATGATAGCCGTGGATATGATACGCTTCGTTAAATCCGACCTTGTATATTTCGGCACGGCGCTGTTTATACTGCTGGCTTTCACGCTTTGGGTGATATTTCGCCAGTTGCGCTATGTCGTGTTGCCGCTTTTGATATGCGCTCTTAGCATCGTTTCGACGGCGGGGATTTTAGGATTTTTCGGCTGGGAAGTTACGGTTATCTCGTCCAACTTCGTAGCACTGCAACTCATCCTCACCATCTCTATCATCCTGCACCTCATCGTAAGGTATCGCGAGCTTGCCTCCAAATACCCAAAAGTCCCGCAAAAAGAGCTTGTCTTATTAGCGACCCTATCCAAAGCCAACCCCTCTTTTTTCGCGGTCTTCACGACAATCATCGGCTTTTTATCGCTGATGCTCTCAAACATCAAACCCGTCATCAATCTTGGCTGGATGATGGCGAGCGGCATCACGATGTCTTTAATCATCGCTTTCGCGGCGTTTCCGGCTATACTTGTCTTACTGCCCAAAAAGCAACTCTACACGAAATTTGAAAAAGAGTTCGCGTTCTCATCTTTTTGCGCCAAGATAGTCGATAAACACGGAATTGCTGTGGTAACGACGGCTGTGTGTATGATCATTTTTACGCTTATCGGCGTGCAAAAAATACGCGTTGAGAATAGCTTCATCAACTACTTCAAACCCTCAACGCAGATATATCAGGGTATGCAAAATATAGACCAAAATCTTGGCGGCACAACGCCTATGGATTTAATCGTAAATTTTAACACGCAAAAAGCAAGCGCGGACGAAGAGGACGACTTTGAAAAAGAGTTCGCGGAGGATAAAAACGACCCCAAATACTGGTTCACACCAAAAGTCACAAGCGCGGCTTTAAAGGTGCACGACTACTTTGATAACAACGAATTTATCGGCAAAGTGCAATCTTTAGGAACGCTTCTTAAAGTCGGCGAGAGGCTCAATAACGGCAGAGCGCTGGATAATTTTGAGCTGGCTCTTATCTACACGCAGCTTCCAGTCAGCTACAAAGATATGATTCTCTCACCTTATATCAACATAGAGCACAACGAACTTCGCTTCACGATGCGCCTCATAGACTCTGACCCGAGACTAAAGCGCAACGAGCTGATACAAAAGGCGAACGAAGACTTAAAAGAGATAATAACGCCCGACATCGGCACATTCAGGCTCTCGGGCGCTATGGTTTTATACAACAATATGCTCCAGTCGCTTTTCAAATCGCAGATTTTGACGCTGGGTGCGGTGGCGTTGGTCTTTTTAATCATATTTATCCCGCTCTTTGGCTCGATTAAAGCCTCCTTGATAGCCGTTGCTTCCAATCTCATACCTATGGGTGTGGTATTTGGCTTTATGGGCTTTGCGGGCATTCCGCTTGATATGATGACTATCACTATCGCGGCGATTAGTATCGGTATGGGCGTGGATAATGTCATCCACTATATACACCGCTTCAAAGAGGAGTTGCGCTTAAGCGGCGGGGACTATACAAAAGCGATGTACAACTCCCACAACAGCATAGGCTACGCGATGTACTATACGACTGTGGCGACGGCTTTGGGATTTGGCGTGCTGGTCTTTTCAAACTTTATGCCGACGATATACTTTGGGGTGTTGACGGTTGCCGTTATGATAATGGTCTTTTTCGGCGCGATAGTACTGTTGCCAAGGTTACTTATCACATTTAAGCCGTTTGGGTCTTGATGGAGCTTGTTTTATTGGCACTCGCGCTATCGTCGGATGCGTTCGCGGTAGCGCTTACTCTTGGTATTAAAAAGACGAAGCTTTTGCCCACAGCCTGTTATGCGGCGTTTTATTTTGGGCTTTTTCAGGGGCTTATGCCGCTGATTGGGTTTTTTATGGGCAAAGAGAGTGCCTCTTTGCTCGACCCATTCGGATATTGGATCGCCTGTACCATCTTGGCGGCTCTTGGCTGTAAAATGGTGCGCGACAGCTTCGCGGGCAATCACGAGAGTCTGCATATCATCTCACACAAAAAGTTCCTATTGCTCGCCCTTGCCACAAGTATAGACGCTCTGGCTGTGGGATTTACGCTGCCGCTTTTGGGCATAGCTCTGTTTATCAGTATCGCCGTTATCGCCTCCGTCACCTTCGCGCTATCATTTTGCGGCGTCTATATCGGGGCGATGGGCGGGAGCCGATATGAGAGCAGAGCCCACCTTTTTGGCGGGGTTATTCTTATAGCGATAAGTTTAAAGATAATTTTTACCGATATTTTATAACGACGCCTATATGAGGCTTTTTTCAAGCTCTTTTTTAAAAGCAAAATGTTAAAATAAAAGACTTCATTTTTAAGGATTTTTTTTATGGCGGCAGTTGATGAAAACAAAAAAAAGGCTTTGGAACTTACTCTAAAGCAGATTGATAAAGCTTTCGGCAAAGGCGCTATCGTGCGTCTTGGCGATAAAGAGTTCGAGCCGATTGACGCCATCAGTACGGGCTCGCTTGGACTTGATATCGCTCTTGGCATCGGCGGCGTACCCAAAGGCAGGGTGATAGAGATTTATGGACCTGAAAGTTCGGGCAAAACAACCCTCGCACTCCAGATCATAGCCCAATCCCAAAAAGCGGGCGGCATTTGCGCTTTCATAGACGCCGAACACGCTCTTGATGTAAAATACGCCAAAAATCTGGGCGTTGATGTGGATAATCTTTTAGTCTCACAACCCGACTTTGGCGAACAAGCGCTTGATATCGTCGAAACCGTCGCCAGAAGCGGAGCGGTAGATGTTATAGTGGTCGACTCCGTCGCAGCTCTCACGCCCAAAAACGAAATCGACGGCGATATGGGCGACCAGCATATGGGACTTCAGGCAAGGCTTATGAGTCAAGCTCTTAGAAAACTAACGGGCGTTTTACATAAAATGCAGACAACTGTCATCTTCATCAACCAAATCCGTATGAAAATCGGCGTTATGGGCTACGGCAGTCCCGAGACCACGACAGGCGGCAACGCGCTTAAATTTTACGCTTCCGTAAGAATCGATGTAAGAAAGATAGCCACCCTAAAACAGGCAGAAGAGCAGATAGGCAACCGCGTCAAAGCCAAAGTTGTAAAAAACAAAGTAGCGCCACCGTTTAGACAAGCCGAATTTGACATAATGTTCGGCGAGGGCATCAGCAAAGAGGGCGAACTTGTAGATTACGGCGTCAAACTTGACATCATAGACAAATCGGGCGCGTGGTTTAGCTACAAAGAGTCAAAACTCGGACAAGGCAGAGAGAATACAAAAGCATTTTTAAAAGAGAATCAACCAATAGCTAAAGAGATTGAAGAGGCGATAAGACAAAGCATCGGCATAAACTCCTCTTTGATAACGATAAGCGACGATGATGAAACAACAGGAGATGAGTGATGATATACATTGACGATGTATACGCGACGGAAGTTTTAGACAGCCGCGGCAACCCGACCGTACAAGCGACGGTAGTTTTAGGGGACGGCACAAAGGCAAGCGCTATCGTTCCAAGCGGTGCGAGTACGGGAAGCAAAGAGGCGATAGAGTTGAGAGATAAAGACCCCAAACGCTTCAAAGGCAAAGGTGTCTTGCAAGCCTGCGACAATGTCGGCAAAATCGGCGACGAATTGATAGGCTTAGAGCCATTTAACCAAGCTCGGATCGATAAGCTCATATATGAAATCGACGGCACCGGCAACTACTCAAACCTGGGAGCCAACGCGGCTCTTGGCGTATCTATGGCTGTAGCGCGCGCGGCGGCAAAAAGTCTTGGCACGCCTCTATACCGCTATCTTGGCGGAGTAAGCGCCAGTGTGTTGCCCACGCCGATGTTTAATGTCATAAACGGTGGCAAACACGCCGACAATAGCGTAGATTTTCAAGAGTATATGCTTATGCCTCTGAATTTTGATAGTTTCAGCGACGCCCTCCGCGCCGTGACGGAGTGCTATCACAGCTTAAAAGAGATTTTGCAAAAAAGCAACCACTCCGTATCTTTGGGCGACGAGGGTGGATTTGCTCCAAATCTCAAAAATAACGAAGAGCCCATCAAAGTCTTAGTAGAGGCGATAGGTCACGCGGGATATGAGGCGGGCAAAGATATAGCTATCGCGCTGGACGCGGCAAGCAGCGAATTTTTTGATAAAAGCGGCTACAACTTAAAGGGCGAAGGCAGGATTTTAAATAGCGCGCAGATGGTCGATTATTACGCCGAACTTTGCGGCAAATACCCGATAGTATCCATCGAAGACGGACTTAGCGAGGATGATTGGGAGGGGTGGGAGCTGCTCACGAAAAAGCTTGGAGGCAAAGTCCAACTTGTAGGCGACGACCTTTTTGTAACAAACGCGGCGATTTTGGCGCAAGGCATCAAAAAAAGAGCGGCGAACTCCATACTCATCAAACTAAATCAGATCGGCACGGTAACGCAGACGCTGGAGACTATCCGCTTAGCTCACCGCAGCGGTTACACTTGCGTCGTAAGCCACAGAAGCGGTGAGAGCGAGGATGCGTTTATAGCTGATTTCGCGGTGGCAGTAAACGCGGGACAGATAAAAACGGGCGCAACGGCAAGAGGCGAGAGAACAGCCAAATACAACCGCCTTTTGGAGATAGAAAGAGAACTTGTTTGCGGCGAGTACTTAGGAAAAACACTCTTTCATAAATGAAAATACTTGAGAGTCTTAAAAATGGACTTTTAGACAAAATCGACCACGAAAAATTTTTTCTTTACACGAAAAGAGTTCTGGTCGGTTTTGTCGTCATCATACTTGGCATCTACTTTGGAAATATGCTCTTTGGCAACTCCTCTTTGGAGGTACTGCTAAGTCTTAAGACTGACAAAGCGCGGCTTGAACAGCGTATGAAAGAGCTGAAAAACGAAAATGCGAGGCTGCAAAAAGAGTTTTTTGAGCTGCAGCAATTAGACCCCGACATAAGACAATAACTTAACTCCACACCAAAAACTTCCATATACGTAACTTTATTTATTAAAATATTTAATATAAATACGATAACATAATCTGTTATTAATTTTTTCAAGAGGAGATCAATATGAGATTAAGCGCTCCTACGCAGGTGATTTTTTTGATTACGCTTATCGTGGCTATTTTTGCGGTTCTTGCGACTATGGGTGCGGGCTATGTTACCATTCCCGTTGTCACGGATAACGCTTTTTGGTTTTTAACCGGTGCGTATGTTCTTTTGGCTCTTGGAGTAACATTAAAGGGTTTGTAAGTTTAGCCCTCTTTCGTCAAAAAAACGCGACAAATAAGCTAAAGGAGTTAGGTAGGGTGTGGGTAAGCATCTTTGTCGCGCGTTTGTGAGAAATGCGTCAAATTGTAAGAGGTGACTCTTGCAATTTTAAGCACGCGGTATTGTATATTAAAAGAATTTACTGAATAAAAATAACATTAAATACTATATAAATTTGCAAGAAAATTATCGAATAAATCCCCAAGTTGGCGCGTGACGCCGCTTGGGGTTTAGGATTTATTCAGGTGTTATCTCTGTTGGTCCAAGATAAAGCTGTCTTGGTCTTGCTATTTTTCCGTCAGGCTGCTCTTTGAACTCTATCCATTGAGCTATCCAGCCCGGAACCCTTCCTATGACGAATATAACGGCATACATCTCTTTTGGTATGCCTAAAGCCCTCAGTATGAGTCCGGAGTAAAAGTCTATATTCGGATACAGTCCTCGCTCTATGAAGTACTCGTCGTGCAGCGCGATCTCTTCGATTTTATTTGCGACCTCTATGAGTTTGCTGTCGATATTGCGCGCCTCCATCAGCTGTTCGCGGATATTTTTTAGTATCGTTGCCCTTGGGTCGAAGTTTTTGTAGACTCTGTGTCCAAAGCCCATAAGTCTGAATGGGTCGTTTTTATCTTTGGCTTTTTCTATGTATTTTGCGACATTTTTCACATCGCCTATCGTCTCAAGTTGGCTTATAACAGACTCGTTCGCGCCGCCGTGCGATCTGCCCCATAAGGCACAGATACCCGCACTTATCGCCGCGTATGGGTGAGCGTGCGTGGAGGCTACGGTTCTAACTGTAGTAGTAGAGGCGTTTTGCTCGTGGTCTGCGTGAAGCGTGAAGATGGTATCAAGCGCTTTTACCTCTATAGGTTTTAAATCTATATGGTCGTGCGGATATGCCCTTAACATATATAGTATATTTTCGGTGAATCCTCTATCTAAGTTAGGATAGATGATGGGAAGTCCGCGGCTGTATCTGTATGAAAACGCGGCTATTGTGGGGATTTTGGCGATAATTCTTTTTGCCATCTCCATATACTCTTCAGGCGAATCTATATCCAAATGGTCAAAATAAAATGTAGAGAGCGCCGAAACGGCAGCGGATAAGATAGCCATCGGGTGAGCGCCGTCAGGGAAAGCGTCAAAAAGCTTCTTCATACCCTCGTGCACAAAAGAGCGTTTTTTCAGCTCAAGCTTGAATGCGTCTCTCTCTTCGGCTGTGGGGAGTTTTTTATACAGCAGCAGATGCGCCGTATCCACGAAACTCTTCTGCGTCGCAAGATAAGAGATATCGTACCCCCTATACATCAACTTGCCCTTTCCGCCGTCTATATATGTTATCCTTGAACGGCACGAAGCTGTCGATGTGAAGCCTCTATCCAACATAAAAAGCCCCGTATCTTTGTAGAATGTCGCGATATCTACTACCGACGCGCCCAAAGTGGGGTCTATAATTTTGTACTCAAAACTGTCACCACTGCGGTTATCTATCATAGTGACACTATTTCTTTTCTCCATTGCTTACACTCCTTGTGATTTTCTATATTATAAGCAATTTGGGTTATAGCGCGTATACTTCCGTCACAAATGTAACTATTTGACACATTATCGCAATGCTTTTGTTACTTTTAGTAATATAAACTAAATTTTAAAGCGCGCTTATTGTTTCTCGTGTCTATATTTACATTTTATACATTCTAAAAATTCACCCTTTTTGAGCGATTTCTTTGCCATAACGCCGCCGCATTCGGGGCATTTTTCGTTTGTGGGTTCGTTATTTGAGATGAAATTGCATTTGGGATAGTTGGAGCAGCCGAAAAATTTGCCTCTTTTTGAAGCTCGCTCGATGATATCCCCGCCGCATTCGGGGCACTTTACGGAGAGTTTTACCACCTCTTTTTTGGGGGCTTGGTTGATATTTTTTGTGTATTTGCATTTAGGATAGTTGCTGCACGCCACAAATTCGCCAAATCTCCCCTTTCTCAAAAGAAGTTCGCTGCCGCACTCCGGACACTTTTCACCTAACGGCGTAGCGACTTTGATGCTTTGTATCTCTTTTTTGCCCTTTGCCACCTGCTCGTCAAACGGCGTATAAAACTCCGCCAAAACAGCCTGCCAATCCTTTTTCCCCTCCGCGATAAGATCCAGCGTATCCTCCATAGACGATGTAAAACCGCTATCTACGATTTTGGGGAAGTGGTTCTCAAGTAGCTGCGTGACCGTGAAGGCTATCTCGGTGGGTACGATCTGCTTTTTTTCTATATTGATATAGTCGCGCGAAGTTAGTATCGAGATGGTAGGCGCGTAAGTCGAAGGGCGTCCTATGCCTAAACTCTCAAGTTTACTTATCAAACTGGCCTCCGAATATCTCGCGGGAGGCTCGGTAAAGTGACAGTTTGCTTCGATCTGTTTTAGCTCTATCGCCTCTTTTTCTTTTAAGTTTGGCAAAAGCGCATCTTTATCATTCCCGCCGTAGACTTTATAAAAGCCGTCAAATAGAAGCTTTCTGCCGTTGGCTTTAAATTTGGCGTTGGATGAGGCGAAGATAACGCTTTGCGACTCAAATAGCGCATTTGCCATCTGCGAAGCTAAAAAGCGATTGTAGATAAGCGTGTAGAGTTTCAGGTCGTCCGCTTCAAGGTAGCTTTTGGCAACTTGCGGCGTAAAGCCGATAATCGTCGGTCGTATCGCCTCGTGCGCCTCTTGTGCCCCTTTTGATTTGGTCGTGTAAATCTTTGGCTTTTCACTCAAATATTTTTCGCCGTAAACTTTTTCTATCTCTTCCCTCGCCGCGCTTATCGCCTCTTTCGCGATATTTAAAGAGTCCGTCCTCATATAAGTGATGACGCCGCTTATGCCGTTCGTGGTCTTCACTCCTTCGTATAATTTTTGGGCTATACTCATCGTCTTTTTAGGCGAAAATCCCAACAGCGAAGATGCGCTCTGCTGTAGCGTCGAAGTCATAAACGGCGGATTTGGCGCGGAGGTTCTGGTCTTTTTCTCGATGGAGTCCACGATATAAGGTTTATCTTTGACGGCATCTCTTATCTTCGTAGCCGCCGCTTCATTTGTGATGGTCAGCTTCTCTATCTTTTCGCTTTCAAATTCCACCAAAAGAGCTTCGATATTGGGCGCGAAAAGCGCGTCTATGCTCCAATACTCCTCTTTTTGAAAAGCCCTTATCTCCCTCTCTTTGTCCACTACGATTTTAAGCGCCGAAGACTGCACCCTGCCGGCACTCAAACCTCTTTGGATTTTGGAGGCAAGCAGCGGAGAGAGTTTGTAGCCCACTATCCTATCCAAAAGCCTTCTTGCCTGCTGCGCGTTTACGCTGTCTATATCTATGCGTCTTGGATTTTTCAGGGAGTTTATGATGGCCGTTTTTGTTATCTCGTGAAATGCGATCCTTGGGAGTGACTCGGGCTTTTTGCCGATGGCTGTGGCTATATGGTAGCCGATAGCCTCGCCTTCTCTATCTTCGTCGGTCGCGATATATACTTCGTCGCTCTTTGCCGCGGCATCTTTTATCTCTTTGACGATAGCGGCGTGATCTTTTTCTATCTTGTATTCCGGTACGAAGAGTGAATTTTCGATTTTTATACCAAAAGTGCTTTTGGGCAAATCCCTCACGTGCCCTTTGGATGCTAAGACGGAGTAGTCTCCTCCTAAAAAATTCTTAATGGTTTTTGCCTTAGCGGGTGATTCTACTATAATTAGTGATTTCAAAATAGACCTTTTTTTTTAATTCTGAAATTCTATCAAAAAAACGAATAAATATACTTAAGAGTTTAAACTTCTTTTCGACAGACTTCGCGCTTATTGTTAAAATAATATATATTTAAACAGTGCCAAAATAGTACATTGATTATCGCACTATTTGCTATATTATCTTTTTTTAGTAAACTAACCGTTATATAGATATTGACTTTTAAAGCCAATAATTATGCAGACAAAGCGCCGTCTATTTGCTTTGCAAAAAATGTAGCAAAATGATAGCGGTAAAGTTTTAAATATAAGCGGTAGAATGGTTCGCTCTGAATGTTCACACCCTTTTCTATCATTTACGGCCCTTATGTATATTTTGATGACACTATACTCAATGGCAATATTGATACTGACCGTAGCCACAATTTTATCGACACTTTTGCATATACTTGTTTCATAAGCAACATACATAATCTTGCAACCATCCGCTACCGCCATTTACCCACAAATATGTAAATTTCTGCTTGAACTTTTTGTTGTATGTATAGCGCTTGCTTTAGCAAACAACAGCCATCTTTATCATAACATGACCTTAAAAGGGTTGGATTTGTTGTGTGTTTTGATATATATTTGTATTTTAGGTAGATATTGTATGGTTTAAAAGCCTATGGTTTGTATTTTTACTGTACAAACAATGGAATTTGTAAAGTTTTATCTATCCGTTTAGTCTTTTTATTGTAGAATATTTCAAAGTTATAAATAAAAAGTCGTCTCGCCTCTATAAGTAGAGCCAAAGGGGTAATTTGGCTCTACTTATAGAGGCGAGACGGTAAGTAGTCTCGGTAAGGGGTTTCGGTGGTTAAACTTTTTACCCAATCTCGCCTCTA
>JAISQB010000042.1 GCA_031274495.1 Campylobacteraceae bacterium
GCGAAAAGGTCGCAAAAGTTCGTGCCCGCCGTCAGTTTCAAACTAACAGCCTCGCTTCGTACTCTAACAAAATATTCGTTTTTATAAAAATCTGTTAGTATCTTTAGCGCGTCTATATCGGTATTTACCTGTATATATGCGCTAACTAACATACCTCGTGTTATGGGTAACAGATGTGGTACAAAGTGGACGGCGTTAGTGATGGAGCGCGAAGCCAAAACTTCCGCGATTTCGGGCTCGTGTCTATGTTTTAGCGCGTTATAGGTCAAAAAATTATCATTCACATTCACAAAATGCTCGCTGTCGGTTATCTTTTTACCGCGTCCCGACACACCGCTTTTGGCATCTATAAAGATGGGCGTATTTTTTTTGATATATGGCGCGAACGGGGCTATCGCTAAGATGGAAGCTGTCGGATAGCAGCCCGGATTTGCCACTAACGAGGCTTTTTTAATCTTCTCGCGGTTAAGTTCAGGCAGCCCGTAAACAGCCTCTTTTAGATGCTCTTTGTCCAGATGCGCGCCGTAATGTTTCTCGTAATTTTCCAAAGAGAGTCTATAATCAGCCGACAGGTCAACCACCTTCACGCCAAGTTCCAAAAGCTCTTTTGCAAAACTCATAGCGGTCTTGTGAGGCAGAGCTAAAAACGCCACTTCGCAACTTTTGGCTATCTCTTTGGCTTCGCTTTTTTGCGTTTTTATATCGACAACATCCAAAAGAGCGGGGTGCAGAGTGCTAAGATTTGCCCCCCCTTCGCTTGTTCCGGCGTATGAAAGGTTGAAATTTGGATGGTTGATTAAAAGCTTTATCAATTCAAGCCCCGTGTAACCGCTCGCTCCTACTATGGCAGCATTGACTTTTTTCATACTCTCTCCTAAAATTTTATAGGTTTAAAATAGACCTCTATCACTTCGTAAGAGGCTTCGCCTTTTGGCAGTTTCACCGTCACTTCATCGCCCTTTTTTTTGCCGATAAGGTGCTTTGCTAACGGGGAGGAGATGGAGATGAGCCCTTTTTCCACGCTGCTCTCGTAAGTGCCCACTATCGTATAGACGGATGTCTCTCCGTTGTCGATATTTTCCAGCTCCACGGTGGAGCCAAAAAGTACCCTATCGTGTTCGTAAAGAGTGGGGTCTATGATTTGCGCTCTTGATAAGATGTCCGAAAATTCGGCTATTCTTGATTCGATAAATCTCTGTTTTTCCCGCGCGGCGTGGTACTCGGCATTCTCTTTCAAATCGCCGTGACCCCTTGCCGTATCTATCTCTATCACGATTTGCGGGCGCTGCACTTTCGTCAAATCCTGCAACTCCTCTTTCAACTTCGTAAATCCGTAAAGCGTCATAGGCTCTTTTTCCACATCTTGCTCCAAAAAAGATAAATTTTAAAATTTTTATTATACTCCAATTATCTTAGCCACAACTTCCGAACTGCCGTGCGATAGTATCGTCTTAAGCTCCGTGCTGCGCCTCAAAAACTCCTCTTTATCGATACTAAAATACTCATCCAAAAGGTTTTGCGCGCTCACATCATCTTGCAAAAACTCCCTATGCAGCGGCACTTTTCCATAAAAATCAAATATAATATTAGCTAGCCCCGCGAACTTTAACTTCACAAATCTCTTCGCTATAAAATAGTCCACCGCCTTAGCTCTGTAGCAAAGCACCAAAGGTGTGCCGATGATAGACGCCTCAAGCGTAGCAGTTCCCGAGCAGACAAAGGCGAACTCCGCCTCCAACAGGCTTTTATAGGCATCTTTGGATACCGCAAACCCCTCCAAATCCCCGTAAAGCACTCTTATCTCTTCATCGCTAAAATGCTTTGGTATGACGATGATGTGCTCTTTTTGCAAATTTGACGCGACCTCTTTAAAGATGGGCATAAGCGACTTTATCTCTGACTTGCGAGATCCTGGCATAAAGACGATTTTGCCGCTGTTTTCAAGGCTTTGTTTTGTCTGTTTTATCTCGTCTAAGAGGGGATTTCCCACATAAACGGAGCGCGTATAAAATTTATCTTCAAAGGGAAAGATGGACGCCAAATTGGTGCAGTACCTCTCCACTTTCGCGGCGCGTTTTTTTCTCCACGCCCATACTTTTGGCAAAATGTACCAAGTGATGGGGATATCTTTGTTTATTTTTCTGATGGCTTTGGCTAAGGGCAGATTGAAAGCGGGTGAGTCTATAAGCAGCACGTGCGAGGCTTCTAAGGAGAGTTTTGCCATTTTGTCAATCGCGATTTTTGCCTTTTTGAGCTTCGCGAAGATATCCAAAAAACCCATCACCGAAAACTCTTTTGACGCATAAAGCGGCTTGCCGAACTCTTCGTCAAATATACCCAAAAGCTCGCTGTTTTCAAGTCTATCCAAGACGGGTTTTAGGTGGAGATTTGCCGAGGGCTCAAGCGCACTTACTAATAGTTTTTTCATATCTTTTGCCTTTTAGATGAAAAAGTAAAAAAGGGCGATTCCAAGCAAGAGTCTGTAGGCTACAAAAGGCGTTATCGTCCATCTTTGCACCGCTTTCAAAAAGGCGTATATGCAAAAATAGCCGCTCAAAAATGATATAACGACAGCGCCCGCTATCTTGTCCCACTCCACGCTAAAGGTGCTTTGCGTCAATTTCAACCCCTCGTACCCGCTCGCCAATAAAATGATAGGTATTGAAAGCAAAAACGAAAACCGCGCCGCACTAACACGGCTAAATCCAAGTATCAAAGCCGCGCTCAAAGTTATACCAGACCTCGAAACACCCGGGATAAGCGCCAACATCTGCGCCAACCCTATCAAAAGCGCAATATACAAAGTGATATTTTTCTCATCTTTCTTACCCGCAAATCTATCCGCCGCGAAGAGCACGACGCCAAAAATGATAGTTGTCGAGGCTATGACCAACGGTGAGCGCAAATATGTCTCTATCACACCGTTAAACAAAAGTCCCGCGACACAAGCCGGTATGGTAGCTACGATGATACCCCACGCAAGTGTGCTCTCACCGACATTTTTACGCGCCACTAAAGAGCTAAACCAATCCTTCAAAAGCGACACAATCTCATTTCTAAAGTAGATAACAACCGCAAAAAGCGTCCCCAAATGCACCGCAGTATCAAACGCCAACCCTTGGTCTTGCCAGCCAAACACGCGAGGCGTCAAAATCAAATGAGCCGAACTTGAAACAGGCAAAAACTCAGTCACCCCTTGAACGATTGACAATACAAAAACTTCAAGCCAGTTCATCTTTTTCCTTTGTGTGTGAAGTCATTCCCGCGCGAAGCAACAGCCTCAGATAGAGGTGTAAATTGCAAAGGCGGGAATATAAAAGCTTATATTTTATTGCCGCAAAAAAACAGACATAGCCCGCGCTGCTTTGCCTATTTTTCCAGTAGCGCTTTTGCTCTTTTTATCACATTTTCTACCGTGAAGCCAAATTTCTCAAAGAGTTTTTCGCTTGGTGCGGAGGCTCCGAAGCTGTTCATCGACAACACATCATCCGCAAATCTATACCAGACATCGCCCGAGCTTGCCTCTACCGCCAACACTTTTGTTTTGGGGTCTATCACGCTTTTTATATACTCTTTGGATTGCTTTACAAAAAGGTCAAAGCAGGGTACGCTCACGACATTAGCCTCTATGCCTTCGCTTTTTAGCTTTTGCGCTGCTTCAACACAAAGAGAGAGTTCGCTTCCGGTTGCGATGAGCGTGAGTTGGGGGTTCGGGGATTTTTTCAAGATATATCCGCCGTGCGCCACACCATCGGCATCTACACCCTCTTGGACACTCAATTTTTGTCTTGACAGAACAAACGCGCTTGGGGAGTCTAACTCAAGAGCTTTTTTCCAAGAGAACGCGTTTTCGTTCGCGTCGGCTGGACGCCATACATAAAAGTTGGGCATAGCGCGAAATTGCGTTAATTGCTCTATGGGTTGATGTGTGGGTCCATCTTCGCCGACCCCTATGCTATCGTGCGTCCAGATGAAAAATACCTTTAATTTCATCAAAGCGGCAAGTCTGGCGGAGGGTTTCAGATAGTCACTAAATATAAAAAATGTCGCGCTGTATGGCAAAAACAACCCATACAAAGAGATAGCGTTGCTAATCGCCGCCATAGCGTGTTCTCTGATACCAAAATGGATATTTCTGCCGTTGGGAAAACTTCCCATACCGTTTAGCTCGCTCTTGTTTGACGGGGCTAAATCAGCGCTACCGCCGATAAATCCGGGCAGGGCTTTTGCGATTTCGTTGATGATTTTTCCGTTGCTATCTCTTGTGGCTACGCTGGTTTTTGGCTCAAACTGCGGAAATTTTATAGAGCTAAAGTCGGGATTTAAGAGTCTATCGAATATCTCTTTTTGCTCGCCTTTGAGCGAATTTATCTTCTCTTCCCACCCCTTTTGCGCCTCTATGCCATCTGTTTTTGCCTTTAAAAACGCCTCTTTTACATCTTCGTCGACGAAAAATTTCCTCTTAGGGTCAAATCCCGCCTTTATCTTCGCCTCTTCTATCTCCTCTTCGCCTAAGGGCGCGCCGTGGGCGTTGTGGCTTCCTTCCATCTTGCAAGCGCCCTTTGCTATGATGGTGTCGGCGATGATAAGATATGGTTTTGTCTGCTCACGCGAATGCGCTAAAACTGTCTCTATCTCATTAAAATTATGTCCGTCTATCCTTGAGACTTCCCAGCCTTGCGCCTCAAAACGCGCCTTTACATTTTCGCTGAATGCCAGCGACGCGTCGCCCTCGATGGTGATATTGTTGGAGTCGTAGATAAGCACTAAATTGTCAAGCCTAAGGTGTCCGGCTAAAGAGCAAGCCTCGTAGCTTATCCCCTCTTCCAAGTCGCCGTCACCGCATAGACAGTAGACTTTATGGTCGATGACTTTTGTCTCTTCTGTGTTGAGTATGTTTGCCGCGTACTTTGCCGCGCTCGCAAATCCTACGGCGTTTGCCACGCCCTGCCCTAAAGGTCCCGTTGTCACTTCCACACCGTCCACTTCGCCGTATTCGGGATGTCCCGGTGTGTTGCTGCCAAGTTGGCGGAAATTTTGCAAATCGTCGATAGATATCTCATATCCGCTTAAATGCAAAAATGAGTAGATGAGAGCGGACGCGTGACCGCCGCTGAAGACCAATCTATCGCGGTTGAGCCATTTGGGGTTGGCGGGGTTGTGGACAAGGTGCGTTGAAAGCACGGTGATGATATCGGCAAGTCCCATCGGAGCGCCCGGGTGCCCGCTATTTGCTTTTTGAACCATATCGGCGGATAAAAATCGGATGGTATCGGCTTGCTTTTTTAAAAATTCGTAATTCATTTGAAACATCCTTTATTTGAAATTAGTATCTAATATTTTTTGAAAATAACTGCTAAGAGCGCCGAAAGCTTCCGCCTTGATTTTTAAGGCTTTGGCTTTGGCGTCTCGCTTATTGATGGCTTCGGTGAGTCCCAAAAGGTTGACAAAAGAGTTTTTATTTGTATCGTTGTGCGTCGGTTTGCCCGCCTCTTCTTTGCTTTTTGTGGCGTCTATGATGTCATCTTGTATCTGAAACAAAAGTCCAAGCTCCAAGCCAAACGCGTAAAGCTCGCTCTCTTTGTCATTCGGAAGCCCCACTATAACGCCACCCATTTGTAAAGCCGCGGCTATAAGTCTTGCGGTTTTATACGTGTGTAAAAATTCAAGCTCCGTCTCATCCAAGGGGCTATTTTCAAAGTGACAATCTATCGCCTGTCCCAGCACCATACCCCCACTTCCCGCGTTAAAACTCAAAATCTCGCACAGCCTTACCTTCGTTTTTGCGTCTATTGGGGAGTGCATAAGGACAAAAAAAGCGTCCGTATTCAGAGCATCCCCCATCAAAACAGCCGTAGCTTCGTCGTATGTTGTATGCAAAGTCTGTATGCCGCGGCGAAGTTCGGCGTTGTCCATAGCGGGCAAGTCGTCGTGTATGAGCGAGTATGTGTGCATCATCTCTAAAGCCAAAGCGGCGTTTAGGGAGGCGTTTAAGAGCAGCGGATTGTGCGCGTTTACGACATTTAGTAGCAGAAGCGGACGAAATCTCTTCCCGCCCCCTTTTATCATCTGCGCGTAAGCTTCGTTGTAAAACGGATGAAAGCTTTTGGTTTTAGGCAAGTTTTCTTGTAAAAAAGCCTCAAAAATATCAAGCAGTTTAGTATCCAAATCCATATCCTTTATCGTAGCCTTTTAAAGCTTGTGCCGTCCTCACCCCAACGGACATTAGCGTCCGCTAAAGCTTCCAAGCATTTTGGAAGCCAACAAGTTCCTATCCTCTTCGACCATTTTTAACACATCATTTATGGAAGATATCAGTAAAATCTGCATAGAGTCTTTATCACTAAGCAAAGAGTCGTCGATGGTTATGTCTATAATCTCGCCGTTGCCGTTCGCGCTTGCGCTTACAAGCCCGCCGCCGCTTTTGGCGCTGAAAGTCTTATTTTTGGACTCTTCTTGGAGCTCTTGCGCCTTTTTTTGCGCCTCTTCAAACATCGCGCCCATTTTTGAAAAATCAAATCCGTCAAACATTAGAGATACTCCTCTTTTTTTATGATACCGTTTGCATCATCCACCAAAATAACAGCGGGCTTAAAGTCAGGCAGTTCTTTCTCGTCTATCATCACATACGCCACGATGATAATCTTATCCCCGATAGCCGCTCTTCTTGCCGCCGCGCCGTTTAGGCAGACGACACCGCTGCCGCGCTCGCCCTCTATCACATAAGTGCTTATGCGCTCGCCGTTGTTGATATTGAGGACATCCACCTTTTGACCGATCTTTAGCTTTGCCGCCTCTATGAGATCTTTATCTATCGTGATAGAGCCTACATAATTTAAATTTGCGTCCGTAACCGTAGCTCTATGGATTTTACTATAAAGCATTTCAAACATCATCGCTATAACCTTTTATATTTTTAAGCTCATATTTTATCAATTTTTTGCTTTTAAAAACGCCTGCACTGTCTCTTTGTCATTATAGTGCTGTTTTACGCCGTTTATCTCTTGATAATCTTCATCGCCCTTGCCCAAAATCATCAAAACCTCTTTTGGCTTCAAGCTCCGTAGCGCCTCTATAACCGCCTCTTTTCTATCCGCTATCCTAAAAACGCCCTCTTTTTTATCGATGCCCTCCATAATATCGTCTATGATAGCTTCGGGCTCTTCGCCTCTTGGGTTGTCGCTTGTGACATAAACTCTTTTGGCGTACTTTGCCGCGATTTTGCCCATTATCGGGCGTTTGAGCCTATCTCTATCGCCGCCTGCGCCAAACACTACGACCAGTTCATTCTCCCTCATCGCCTCTAAAACCTTCTCCATACCGTCAGGCGTATGGGCAAAGTCCACGATAACAAGCGGCTCGCTACTTGCCACTTCCATCCGTCCGCTCACCCCCGCAAAATTGCCAAGCGCTTCGGCTATCTCTTCAAATGTCACTTTTTCCAAGATATGCACGGCAGCGATAGCAGCTAAGAGATTATACAAGTTGAACTTCCCTTGAAGCGCGCTTGAAAAAGGGTAAGTTTTGCCCGCATACTGCACCGCCATCTCTATCCCTCCGCGAAGCCCGTAAGCTGCGACTTGATAGGTAGCGGGCTTTTCGATGCCGTAGGTGAGGGCGTTTTTGAGGTTGTATCTTATGTTTTCGTCGTCTTTATTGATAAGTTTTGGCGCCTCGTCTTTGAAAAACGAACTTTTTGCCTCCACATACTCCCCCATAGTTTTATGAAAATCCAGATGGTCTTGGGAGATATTTGTAAATATTTTAAGCGCAAATTCCAGCCCCTCTATGCGCTCTTGGACTATAGCGTGCGAACTTGCCTCCATCACAAAATAGGCGCATTTTTCTTGCGAAGCCTTTTGCATATTGATAAGCGTGTGTAAAACAGATGGTGTCGTGAGACTCTTTTCATCCACGCGTTTGTCGTTTATAAAACAGCCCCTCGTGCCTTGAAGAGCCGCCTTTTTACCCAAATCCAACAAAATCGAATATATCGCCGCAGCGGTCGTCGTCTTGCCGTTCGTGCCCGTTATACCGACGATTTTAAGGTCAGGGCTGATATCCAAAACCTTAAAACAGTCCAAAACGCTTATCACATTTTTGCAGCCGTTTTTCAAAGCCGCTTGTTCGTACGCGCCGTTTTGCGCCGTCCTTACAAACGCCGTGTCGGCGTCCGCCTCGTTTGAATTGTCGGTGATAAATTTAAACGGTTGGTTTTTAACTTCGTGCTTCATCTTAACGCTTCTTCGCTGCCAAGCGGGATATTAATAACTTCGATTTCGGGGTGTATATCAATGCGAAGCTGCCTCTCTACGCCAAATTTCAGCGTCTGGTCGCTCGCCGCGCAACCGTTGCAAGCGCCTTGAAACTGCACAAAAACCCGTCCATTTTTTATGTCAAGCAGCTTCAAATCGCCGCCGTCTTGCACCAACATAGGTCTTACTTTATCCAAAACTTTAGCCACAACCGGCATCAACTCTTCATCTGTAAAAGGTATCATAATTCGCCCTTAAAATCCGTCCGCGCAAACCCGAACTCTCTTTAAAAATCGGATTTTACGATAAATTTATAAAAAATTAGATTAAGGCGGAAGTTTAGCGCCTGCATCGATACTTTTGCGTTACAAATGCTTGAGAAAATTCGAAAAAATGGGCGCTATCTGTTTTTAAATAAAAACCGTTCGCGATACTCCAAAAAAAGAGTCTTTGTTTACTATTATATAAGTTTAATTATGTAAAAATACTCACTTTGATTTGAAAGTGAGTGTAAATAAGTTTAATTTGGAGATATTCGTGAAAAAGTATATTTTTCTCTTTTTTGTTTTTTTCATAGCGGCAACACTTGTTGCAACGGTCGTTTTTCTGGTTTCTGTAAATTTTGAAGAAGTTCC
>JAISQB010000052.1 GCA_031274495.1 Campylobacteraceae bacterium
TAAATTCATACGGTTTTTAACAAAAAGAGACGCTACACATATGGAGATTGCGGGTCAAGCCCGCAATGACGAAGAGAGTTTGGATTCCCGCCTGCGCGGGAATGACGAAAAAGGAGGCAACCGTTAAGATTCCTCGTCGCTTTGCTTCGACGGAATGACGGAAAGGAGGGGTGTCACAACACACAGCGACAGCGATAATCGCGTAATCGCGATTTTCTCTTGCCCCCCATTTTGACACTGCCGAGTGTTTTAGTTTATTCAAGGAAAAAGAGCGAGGACCTGTTTGAGCGAAGCGAGTCCCGCAGCTCCCTTGAATAAATTAAAACAGGAGGGTACCCCGTAGGGGCAGTGTCAACTTTGGGGGTCATTTCTTTGGTTACTTTCTTTTTGATAAAAGAAAGTAACAAGAAAACAAAATAATTTCGAATGAAAAAAGTTTGATAAAACCTATTGTATCTTCTTTGATTACTTAGGCTTTGTGGATTTCAAGGAAATATTTCATTTCACAAAAGCGCTTCGCTTGTTTTCGAGGAAACATTTTGCTAAAGCAAAAGCGCTACGCTTAATTTCAAGGAAATATTTCGTTTCACGAAAACGCTACACTTATTTTCACAGAAACATTTTACTTCGTAAAAGCGCTACGCTTGTTTTCAAGGAAATTACGGGAGGGAGGCTTAACTCATATATCCAACATTCACAGCAACTTAACAAAATATATCCCAAGAGGGATTTTTCAACAAAAAATAGCTCTAATTAAAAGTATGTTAGATAAATTTCAGAACTGTATTGAATAATGCCGCGCTGTAAATTGAGCTGTTTGGTGAATTTTTTTAACTGCCGGTAAAATGCTTCCTTTGTTAAGAGTATCTTTTGTGGTGGATTTGTGCGGCGAGATAGTGCCCGCAAAATAAAATTTTCAATAGTATTAAACACAACGCTCAAGATGCAAGCCGCATCATTTACGGCAACAGATAGAAAATAGAAGAGGATTTATTATGAGAAAAATTATATATATTAAGACCATACTTGCTGTGTTTTGTTCGCTTTTTATAACGACAAATGTTTATGCAGGAACGGCAAGTAAAGTTAACTTTGATTATGACTGCAACTCTTTATATATCGGGCTTTATAATGGCTTGGTAGATAAGGCGACTATCAATCCTACCACCGGAGCCATTACCGCGATGAATAGTATATATACTATAAGTGGGGATAGCTACCTTATCAGTGCGACAACTATAGCTTTAGGACCTTATGATAATGCTGATGGTCCTTTGACTATGTATCATTGGGGATGGAATAATATATGGAATAGCTTGGGGGCACATATACAGTATTTTCAAAAAAATCAAACAAAACGAGATGCCATATATGTAGCGACAGGCACTACCAGTAAACCTACTAACTCTCAAGCAGAGGAATTTCCGCCGCCAAGGGTAGTCAACTCTTTGCGCAATTATTGGTCGGGAGGGGAGGTCAACCAAAAGAGCGGCGAGCTTTACCTCTCCAGCGGTGAAGATGATGCTCTTGATAAAGATAGATCCGGCAGTTGCGGAAGTCCGTATTGTTATTTTCGTATGATGATATTTCATCCCAAAACAAAAAAATATGTTAAAAGCAGCGCAATGTCGCCCTCGACGCCAAGCGATTATACTCCCGGATATGTGGCTTCGGATATGGCGATAGACGCGGAGGGGAATGCGTATATATTGGTTTCGGATTCTGACGGCGACAAGACAAGTCGTGTATATTGGATCATTAAAGTTAAGCCGGGAAAAGATGGTGAATCGTGGAAGTATCAGAGAATAAAAAAGATTACTTTTCCCGCAAAAACATCCGACCTTTTGGAGTGGTGGGGAATGTCTTTTTTAAATGGCAAATTGTATGTAGGTCACGCCAATAGCCAGATAATTTATATGGTAGATCCTCTTACGGGTGCCGTCAACGAGGCATATAAATATTCCAAGACGATATACGACTTCGCCAGTTGCCAAATGGCGCCGGCTATCAACGGTAAGGTCTATTACGATAAAGATGGCGATGGCACCATAAGCGATGAGGAAAAAAACGCGAACGGCATAGCGGATGTAACCGTTCAAGTCTACAGCAAAGATAGAGGCTATCTGGGAGAGGTGCTAACAAGCGGCAACGGCGAGTATAGCTTGATATTGCCCCAGACCAAAGGCACGCTATATGTAAGGCTTAAAAGACCGCAGATAAATGGCGTGAACGCTCAGCAGACTTGGGCAAGCGGCGGGCGATATGAGTGGAGAGGCGGCGCCTATAACCACGGCAATAACACCGTAACGCCCCAGTGTCGCGACGGGATAAATAAGATAGATATAACACCACCGCATAAAGGCACATACGATGGAGATATAAGAGAGACTTACGCGACTTCCTGCTACGGTGCGAGAGCTGATGGCAGAGATCTATCGTCCGATAATATAAACGGCGCCAACTACTATACTATGATAGAGATGCAGACCGATAGAGCCAGTATCGAGGCAAATTTCGCCCTTGGTCCGGTAGACAGAAGCGACGCTCCAAACGGCGCTATATCCAAAGTAAACTATAACTTCAAGGAAGCCTCCCACTCGATGGCAAAAGGTATCTATTTGGGTGACAATGTCAGTGACGATACCGCCTCTATGATGAATAATGCAAATGCCGATACGGATAAGCACGACGACAGCGTCAAGGTAAGACAAAAAGACAATCAAACCGCCTCGTGGGAGCCCCTCCAAAATTTTACCTTCACCAATAAAATCACTTATACTTTTAATGTCACCATCAAAGAGACCAACGCCAATGGCTATCTAAACGCGTGGATAAGTTTGCAAGACGGAAAAGCCGCCAATACGGCAACTTTTGATGAAAAGAAAAAGATAGCCGACAATATCAATGTCTCCGCCGACAAAACTTGCAGCGGCGGTATATGCTATGTGCTGTTTGATTACACGGTGCCCAATATCTCAAGCGGCATAGACGCCAAAAACAGATCAAAAGCGTATTCGAGATTTAGATACAGCTCCGTAAATGTCAACGGTATGAAGCCCTACGACGAACCAAAAGACGCCGCTTACTGGAATAACAACCCATGGGTAATCGATGGCGAAGTGGAAGACTACAAATTTGACTATCTTTACATCAAAGACCCCGGACTTCCCGCAGGAGATGCGATAATTGTAAATGAAAGATTTAACAAAGGGGTAGGCGAAACTCTCAAGTCTATTGATTCAGACAACCCGGACTTAGCTCTATACACGCAAGTGGCGGGCGAGCCGTTTAATGTCAAATTTGTCTATCAGGTAGATAAAAATGTTTCAAAACTTGCCACTACGGATAATAACGTAAGTTTTACCGTAGATCTCGTTGAAGTTTCGGATGAATTTGTCGGTAGTTATACGCTCAAAGACAGCTGCGAAGCCCTTCAGGTAATCGAGCCCAATGTAAAGCACGGCAATATCAACGCCAACACTGCAGCAGTTTTTCCTCTAAACGGTATATCTACGAATAACGTATCTAAAAAGGCGACTTTTAGAGTTACATTCGGCTACGACGAGGCAACGCAAAACAAAACCTCTTGCTCTCCCGATATGTTTGCCATCCGTCCGGCTAAATTTGAGATGGGCGGCATCAACGGCAATTTGGTAGGCGGCAAAGAGCACAACGGCAAGCTAAAAGCCGTAGATAAAAGCGGACGCACTACCGAGTCATACAATCAAACCGCCTCCCATCTAAGCTACAAAGACGCCAATCTCACCACCCCCGCCTCGTGCGATACAGCCCAGATAAATACGACGATCGACGATACGAATTTTTGGGTAAAGCCCGTAGGCTTCATAAAAGGCACAACAGATATGTCGGTACAGTACAACAATGTCGGCAATCTAAACTTTGCCCTCGCAGACAGCGATTGGACGCAGGTAGATAGGACGACGAGAGGAGACGACTGCGAGGCAAACAGTTCATCAAATGCCCACAGCTCATCAAAAGTCGGCTGCGATATAGCAAGCGACCAAAAAGCCTTCAAGTTCATACACGACAACTTTAACGCTACTGTGACGATAAGCAACGCACTTGGAGGAAATTTTACATATCTGGCTTATGATAAAGATATGACGGCTGATGTGACTACGAGTATCATAGCAAAACTTGCCAACAACGATACGGCTACAAATTATCACCAAGGCTGCTTTGCGGAAGATGTTGAGTATAAATTTCGTCTTGACAACGGCAACTTTACAGGCTATGGAAAAAGAGACGAGCATCCAAAACGAAGAATTAAATTTTTTGAAAAAGACACTACAGCAAACATAACCGGCAACAACGACCGTCGTGACGGCACGGGAGCATTTAACATAAAAGAGGGGAACTTTGCAAAAGGAGAGGCAGGGGTCGTAAAATTTGGCTTCAACTTCGGACGCAATATCTCTAAAGGTGAAAATCCATTCACCGCCTCTTTGTCCAACTTTGCCGTAAAAGACGGCGACATACACGACAAAAATGTCAATAAAACGCTTGTCGCTATCCAAGGAAGCGATATCACATTCTTTTACGGCAGAGCCTTTATAGACAATTATGAGGGAAAAGATCCGATAGCCGTCAAAGTAAGATATGAGCTCTTTTGTCAGGGTGATTGCAATAAAACCGCTTACGCGCTAAGCTTCTCCGATATAAACATAGGCACCACCTCGTTTTACCTCAACAAAGAGCACAACGACGCAAATCAAGGACAAATTAAAAGCTATACTCCAGTAAAGGCTGCAATGATAAGAGGAGTATCGGCACCCGCAAACGGCATAGGCAACATAACCCTCATAAATTGTTCCACCTGCTCCGCCCCATACGCCGACACGATATACGCCCAACCCAACAACTGGCTGATATACAACCCATCAAACCCCACCGCGTCAGATTTCAGCTTCACAGTAAAATTCATAGGCACCCCCGGCGGATGGGCAGGCAAAGGAGAGACAAGAAAAGACAACACCACCGGCGGCGTCATAGAAGCAACCCCCGGCAATAGGACTAAATTGAAGATGGATTGGTGATCTGTCGTATCACCACTCCCACACCTCTCCGCGATTAACGCGCTTCGTGCGGGAATGACCTCCCACTCCCGCCACTCCCGCGCAGGCGGAAATCTAAACTAAAAAACATAATAAATCAAAGAAAATATCGGATTGGAAATCATCCTTAAAAGTAATACGATTTTCAAGAAAAAAAGACGCTTCGCTTAGTTTAAATTCCCACCTGCGCGGGAATGGCGGGAAAGGGGAGAGGAGGTGGCGAGGGATATTTACAGTTGAACTTATAAAATGTTTGACCGTTAGGATTCCTCGTCGCTTTGCTCGCTCGGAATGATATAATCTGATTTTTTTGTCATATTTTTGGATTTTGGGGTGTGGGAGGGGAATCTTTACATTTAAACTTATCAATAGATGTAAGATTTAAGATTCTTTGTTGTTGATGGGTTGGGTCTGTTTGGGGTGGGATTTCGTTTGGAGCGAGAGTGGGGTGTTTTTGTGGAGTGAGATGGCGCTCTTGAAACTGAGCCGTATTATATGCAACCAATATACTCAACATTTATGTCAGCTTAAAGGATTTTGCTACAAAATATGCTTTTCAATAAAAAAAGAGTATAATCATCAAGAGTTAAATAAAGTTTCAGTATCGCATTAGATGATACGATGCTGTAAAGCGAGGCGTTTAATGAATTTTTTAACTACTACCGAGACATTACCCACTCTACTAAAAAATACAACAAATTACACCTCTTGCGGACTAATTTTGACTATTAAAATACCATTATCTTTGATAAGGACGCTTTTTAGGGCGGACTTGTACGGAGGGGTGCAACAATACACTATCTTTAACAACAAAATTTCAGATCAGGCAGGGCGTAACGCTCAAGAGACAAGCCGCACCATTTACGGCGGCAAAGGGAATTGAAGGAGTTTACTATGGGTGCTTTAAAAATTATGGGCGTTAAAGGGTTTACGCTAAGGGTTATGTTTGCGATAGTCTGTTCGTTTTTGTTTGCGACAAATGTTTATGCTGCAAAAGCGACGGCAAGCGCTAATCCGAATTTTGATTACGATTGCAACTCTTTATACTTTGGTATGTACGAGAGTGTAGCAGTAGATAAAGCAACTATTAATCCGATTACCGGTGATATTAGCTCTATAAGCAGAATGTACACTATAAGTGGACCTACCGGTCTCTCCGCTACAACAACTCTCGCTTTAGGACCTTACGGCAGTCCCGATGGGGTTTTGACTATGTATCACTGGTACTGGGGTGATATATGGTCGTCAACGGCACTCAGAGGATTGCATCCATTTTATACACAAAGAAATCAGGCAAGCAGAGAAGCCATATATGTAGCGACAGGCACGGTTAATTCAGCTACTACAGCCGCTCAAGCAGATGTTATTCCACGACCGACCAGTAACGCATATCGTTACTGGTCGGGAGGCGAAGTTAATCAGAAAACAGGTGAAATATATTTTTCCGGCGGCGAGGACGCTACTGTCGCCGAAAGTTCGACAGGCAGTTGTAGTTCGTACTATTGTGCATTTCGCTTGATGATATTTGACCCTGTAACAAAAACTTCCAGAGAGAGCGGTAAGCTTGTGGCTGCAACATCAAGAGATTTTACGCCCGGATATGTCTCTTCCGATATGGCAATAGACGCAGACGGAAATGCATATATATTGGTTTCAAACGCTCGCGGTTTAACAAATACTAAAGATTATTGGCTTGTTAAAGTTGTCCCGGGAGCCAGTGGTAGTGGGTGGAAATATCACAGAGTGAAACAGATCAGTGGACTTCCTGCTTCTACCAGATGGTACGGAATGGCATTTTTAAATGGTAAATTATATCTTGGAAGAGACGAAAATCATGAGAACCTCTATATAGTTGATCCCCTTACAGGAGGCGGAAGAAAAATCTTGGATAGAGTAGGATATTATATCTACGACCTTGCTACCTGCCAAATGGCGCCTGTTATCAACGGTAAAGTCTATTACGATGAGAACGGAGACGGTCAGTTAAGCTCTGCCGAAAAGAGCGCGAACGGTATAGCAGATGTAACGGTTCAAGTATATAGCCAAACCAAAGGCTATCTTGGAGAGGTGCTGACAAGCGGAAGCGGTGAGTATAGCTTGATGATACCCGAGACAAGCGGCACGCTCTATGTAAGACTTAAACAGCCGCAGATAAACGGCTCAAACGCTCATCAGACATGGGCAAGCGGCGGACGATATGAGTGGTCGGGAAGCATAAACAGACAAGGTAACAATACAGTAACGCCCGTATGCCACACCGGTATAGTCAAAAAAAATGAGAATACAATAAAAGGGGTGCCGTATCCCGGAGATACAAAATACACTTACGAGACTTCGTGCTCCGGCGCGAGAGCTGACGGCATAGATCTGTCATCCAATAACATAAACGGCGCCAACTACTACACTACGATAGAGATGGAGACCGATAGAGCCAGCATTGAGGCAAATTTCGCCCTTGGTCCCGTAGATAGAAGCGACGCTCCGCATGGTGTTGTGTCGGGTAGGGATTATGGCTTTAGAGAGGCTGCTCACTCAATGGTAGGCGGCGTTTATTTGGGTGATGGCGTCACTGCCGATACTTTTTCAATGACAAATGATATAACCGCCAATACGGATAAAAATGACGACGGCATCAAAGTAAAGGAGAAGGACAACAAGAGTGTGCCGTGGAGCAATCTCCAAAATTTTATCTTCACTAACAACATAGCCTATACTTTCAATGTAACCATACAAGATAACAACACCAACGGCTATCTAAACGCATGGATAAGCTTAAAAGCGGGAGAGTTCGCCAACGTTACGACTTTCAACGCAAAGATAGCCGACAATATCAATGTCTCCGCCAATAAAACATGTGATGATGATGTGTGCTATGTGCTGTTTGACTACATGGTGCCCAATGTCTCAAGCGGGATAGATCTCACCAGCAACAAATCAAAGGCGTATTTGAGATTTAGATATAGCTCGGTAAGCGTTGTTAGTATGGACTCTTATGACAAGCCAAGAGAAGATAGCTATTGGAATACCCATCCGTGGGCGATTGACGGCGAAGTGGAAGACTATAGGGTCGAGTACTATTATGTCAGAAACCCGGGACTTCCCGCGGGAGATGTGATCATTGTAAATGAAAACTTTAATGGTAAAGAGGGCGATAGTATCCTTCCCGTTAAGCCGAGCAATGATAAATTGGCTCTATATACGCAAGTGGCAAATCAACCCTTTAATGTGAAATTTGTCTATCACAAAGACGGAAAGATAGCAAAACTTGCCACTGTGGAGGATAATGCAAGCTTTGTTGTGAGTATCGTTGAAGTTTCGGACAAATACGTTAATGATTATTATAAGACAGACGAATTCTGCGAAGCTCTTAATGTAACAATCGAGCCCGATGTATGGAAAGGCAATCTCAACTCCACCTCAGACGCGGTTTTTACTTTGAATGGTATAACTACAGGCAATGTATCCAAAAGGGCAACTTTTAAAGTTATATTTGGCTATGACGAGGCAGGGCAAAACAAGACTGCTTGCTCTCCGGATGTGTTTGCCATCCGTCCGGCTGAGTTTGTGCCAAAAGGTTTGAGCTCTCCTTTAGTAGGCGGCAAAAAGAATGACGGCTCCATAATCGCAGGTGATGCTAAGGGCATTACTACCGTTACATACAATCAAAACGCCTCTTCTCTAAGCTATAAAGACGGCAATCTCACCACTCCTCCTTCATGCAACACAACCCAGATAAATACGACCGTCGACCATACTAATTTTTGGGTAAATAACACAGACTTTAGATATGGCGAAGCAGCTTTGTCGGTACAGTACGACAATGTCGGCAATGTAAACTTTACCATCATCGATAGTGAGTGGACGCAGGAAGACCGGATAAGTCCGACAAGAAACGACTGCAATGTAAACCGTTCGGAATATACCCACGACGCGGCTAAGAAAGTCGGCTGCGATATAGCAAGCGGCAGGCAGGCTTTTAGGTTCATACACGATAACTTTAATGCGACCGTAAAGATACAAAACGCATTTGCGGGAGGATTTACATATCTATCTTACGATCAAAATATGACGGCTGATGTGACTACGCATATCGCGGCAAATCTGGCGAACAACAAGACGGCTACGAATTATCATAAAGGCTGCTTTGCAAATGATGTCAGGTATGAGTTTGGAATGACAGGCGATAGAGATGATCTTCCGGGCTATGGAGCAAGAGATGGAATTCCCAAAACAAGAGTTAAGTTCTTTGAAAAAGACAATACGGCAAGCGTAACCGACAATAATAGCGGTGATGATGGCATAGGAATATTTGTCGTAGGAGAAGGAAACTTTACGAACGGAGTTGCGAATAATGTCCTGTTTGGCTTTAACTTCGGACACAATATCTCAAAAGGCGAAAATCCGTTTAATACCTCTTTGAGTAATTATAGAGTACACGATGTTACCGGTATAAGCGACGTGGATGTCACCAATAAGACATTTGCCACCTTAGAAGACGGTAATCTTACATTCTTTTACGGCAGAGCATTTATAGACAACTACGAGGGAGAGAGCGCGATAGATGCCCATGTAAGATATGAGCTCTTTTGTGAATCGAGTGGTTGCAATAGAAGTGATTACGGTATAAGTTTATCTGATGTAAATATGGGCACCAGCACATTTTATCTCAATAAAAGGCACAACAGTACGGATCAAGGACGGATTAATGGTTATACTTCCGTAGGAGGCGGTACAAATGTCGGAGGAGTGCCGGCACCTGTCGGCGGTATAGACGGTATAACTCTCACAAATAATTCAGGCTCTACGCCATATGCAGATACGATTTACACACGGCCCAATACATGGCTCGTGCATGATAAGTCAAATCCCGCCGCTACGAGATTTAGCTTTACGGTGAAATTCATAGGAGGACCGGGCGAATGGGCAGGAAAGGGAGAGTCGAGAGCAGGCAATGTAACCGGAGGCGTTATAAATGCGATTCCGGGAAATAAAACCAAAACAAAGGCAGATTGGTAACGATGAAAAAAAGAGCTTTTACGCTTATAGAACTTGTGATAACGATAGTTATCGTGGGCATAGTGTCGCTTAGTTTTCCGATGATACTTATGCAGTCCAATAAAAATATAGCGTTTGCGACACAGCAAGAGGCTATCTTGGCAGCTAAGACATACATAGGAACGATACTCTCTTATCCGTGGGATAATAATATTTACACTATGGGAGCTGGTGTTAAAGGGATGATACTTGAGACACGCAGTCCGGCTTCAGATAACGAGTTTAACAGGGTGGTGGGCACTAACCTTCGCGTGGGCAATATAGACGGTAGCAATAGAAGGAGGCTTGTGGATAATACATCTGCCAATCCATTTCCTAACGCTACTATCCCTGCCACTCCCAGTCTCAGCCCGATAGATATAAACGGCTTTAACCAAGCTACCCAACACTTAAACATAGCCGCTGACGATATGGACTATATCTTTAGCCTTACGCTCACGCCCACGATATCTTATGTGAGCGATGCAGCCACCGATCCATACGCGAACGATGTAGTAAGATTTGAATTGAGCACAGGCGGCGTGGGCGGACCAACAAATATCAAAATGATATCCATGCATGTCAACAATACCGACCCGTCCACCCCCAATGTCAATATCACACTTAGAGCATACTCCGCCAATATAGGCGAAATTGAATTATTAAATAAAGCCGGTGGAGGTTGGTAATGAAAAAAAACGGATTTACTATGGTAGAGCTTATATTGGTCATCATCATATTTGGCATCATCGCCACCATAGGTGCGAGTATGATAGCTACGATGTATCAAAACTACATAAGAGCGAGGATTATAAACTATCTGCAAGCCCAAAGCGACATCACACTGCAACAGATAGCCAAAAGGCTTCAATACCGCATAAAAGAGACAGCTGTCGCCAAGATAAGCAGCAGTCCCGATATATTGCCGTTATACAATAGCGGTGTCACTGATAAATATGATGTGATACAGTGGATAGGATATAGCAATGAAGCGATGCTAACTCCTATAGTAACAGTCCCGGGGTGGAGCGGTTTTATAGACTTGAACGATGAGATAAACACTAATAGTACGAACAAACGACTCTCAACTCCCGGCAGCGACCTCGCTTTTGCAAACACTATCATCAGCGCACTTACTAATAACGCAGTTACTATGAGCAGTGGGGGAGTTGCGCTGATGTTTAAAGGTCTCCCGGTGTCGGCTGTCGATCCGGTTACGGGATACGGTTGGAATGCAACAGTCGCAGATGATGATTATGTAGTAAGAGTAACCGCAAGCACCAATAATGTGTTTAATATAGTAGGAGACGCTCCCGACACCATCTACGAACAGTACTATCTCGCTCATACGGCTTACGCGATAGCGCCTGAAGGTACAAATCCAACAGACTTTAACTTGACGCTAAGATACAACTTTCAGCCTTGGCTTGGTCAAAGATACAACGATACAAATACCAAAAGCGCTCTGTTGGCGACCAATGTGAACCTATTTAGGATTCGTCAGGTAGGCTCTACGATTCGCCTCAAACTCTGCTTGCATGACGGCAACAACAGCGGAATAGGGGACTATGTCGTTACTTGTAAAGAGGAGGTCGTGCTATGAGAAAGGGATTTGGACTTATAATGGCTATAGCGTTTATCGTTTTGGTGGCTACTATCGGCGCGTTGGCGCTCTCTTTTTCGACGCAGACAAGCAAACAAACGGGCGATGTCTATCTTAGAGCGCAAGCCGAACTTTTGGCAAGAAGTTCCACAGAATACGCCCTTTTGGCACTTTCGGCTCATAATATTACAGCTACGAGTAATTGTATCAACACGCTAAATGTAGCTCACAACAACGATTTGTTTGCTATCACTATGACGATGCAATATATCGGCAACGGCTTACCGAGCGGATGCAATGTGCTCGGTAACGGCGCGGACAGTATAGACACAGTTGACTCAAATGTAACCATACTGATAGACACCGTCGTAGAGACAAGCGCCGGCGTAGAGCCCATACGCATACATAGGCGCACACTCCAAAAACTGTAATTTTAAAGCTTGATGTGTTATAATCCTCCTTATATTTTATACGGAGGATTAACATGAATTTAAGTATTTCAGGCAAACAACTTGAATTGACCGACCCTATCAAAAACTACATCGAAGATGCGGTCGACGCGTTAAATAAGTACAATCTCGACACCATCTCCACGCGAGTCATCGTCAACGCGGACGAAAAGAACGGCAAAAAGGGCTTTAATGTTGAATTTGTGATCAATCTCGCCAAAAAAGAGACTATCGTCATAAGGCAAAAAGATAAAGACCTCTACGCGGCTATAGACTTAGCAACCGAGCGAGCCAAAAAAGTATTCCGCCGCACACACGATAAGTTAACAACCCAAAAAGGCAAAGTAAAAGACGACCAGACAGAAAATATTGTCATAGACGGCGCGGACGAGATAGTACCGATGGAGCTCGAACTATACAAGCCGTTAGAGATTGAAGAGGCTTTGCAAAAACTCCAAGACTCTTCGTTGCAATTTTATGTATTCAACGACATGGACGCCAAACTCCGCGTCATCTACAAAAGAACGGATGGAAAATTCGGACTGTATTAATAGCGGCGGCACTTAGCCGCCTTTTATGCTTGTAGCGGTTGGTGAAAGACAGTAACCGCCGCTTTTTATTTTTTTCACCATTTTCCGCATGTTAGCATACCTCAATCGCAGAGGAATAGAAGAGTTTGATTATTAGTCTCCATTCTGTTTCCATTTAAGCCAAATACAACAACTTTTTATTTAAAATAACAAACATTTTTTATCAATTGGAGTTTAAGTGAAAACTATTTTAAAATATTTTATAAGCGTGGTGCTATTTGCAGGTGTCATTTCGGCCGGAGATGCTGAAAAGAGCATAGATGCTTATGAAAAAGGCGACTATGTGCGAGCGGCTAAACTTTTTAAAAAATCTTGCGATAACGGAGAGTTTTTGGGCTGTAACCGCTTAGGCTCAATGTATCATATCGGTGAAGGTGTAACGCAAGATTATGCCAAAGCGGCGGAAGCTTATAAAAAAGCATGTGATGGAGGATATAGCGCAGGCTGCATCAATTTGGGCATAATGCACGAAAAAGGTAACGGTGTAACGCAAGATTATGCCAAAGCGGCGGAGTTTTATAAAAAAGCTTGCGATAACGGATATATTCGCGGTTGTTCTGATTTGGGGCTAATGTACGAAAGCGGTAACAACATAGAGCAAGACTATGTTAAAGCAGCGGAAGTTTACAAAAAAGCTTGTGATGGAAAGGATGCGTTAAGTTGCAGCTCTTTGGGCGTAATGCATATAGAGGGTAACGGCGTAGAGCGGGATTACATTAAGGCGGCGGAGTTCTTTCAAACATCTTGCGATGGCGGAGAGTTTTGGGGATGTAGCCTTTTGGGCGCAATGTATCATGGCGGCGAAGGTGTAATGCAAGATTATACCAAAGCGGCAGCACTCTACAAAAAAGCTTGCGACGGCGGAAATATAAATGGTTGTATCAATTTGGGTGTTTTGCATGGTAATGGCGATGGCGTAGAGCGTAGCCATGCCAAAGCGGCGGAGCTTTTTCAAAAAGCTTGCGATGCAAAAGATGACCAAGGTTGTGACAATTTAATTACGGTGATAGAGCTCTATAAAAAGGCTTGCAATAGGGGAAGCACGGGCGGTTGTATCAATCTGGGTGTTTTATATAGTAACGGCGATAGCGCAAAACGCGACTACTCTAAAGCAGCAGAAGCTTACAAAAAAGCTTGCGAGGAAGAAGATGCTGTGGGTTGCGGCAACTTGGGCTATATGTATGGAATCGGCGAAGGTGTAGAGCAAGATTATGTTAAAGCGGCAGGATTGTATAAAAGGGCTTGCGACGGAGGAGACGCGGGAGGTTGTAACAATTTGGGGTATATATACACAAATGGTTACGGCATAGAACAAGATTATGTTAAAGCAACAGAGCTTTACAGACAAGGCTGCGACGGCGGATATAATGGAAGTTGCAGCAATCTGGGCTATATGTATGCAAATGGCTACGGTGTAAAGCAAGATTATGTTAAAGCAACGGAGTTTTTTAGGCAAGCTTGTGATGGTGGATATAGCGGGGGTTGCAATAACTTAGGCACAATATATGAATATGGGCGCAGTGTTAAAAAGGATATAAAACAAGCTTTTGAATATTACGGCAAGGCGTGCGATTTGAAATTGCAATTAGGTTGCGAAAACCACACGAGATTGAAAAGTAAATACCGATAAGATATCCGGCGCTTAGCTATAAAATTAAAAAATAGAAGATATGGTGGTGGTGAGGAGGGAAGTTTATATGGACTAAGCGGTGCATTATTGTGCCGCTTTTGCATGCGAAAGTGTGAAAATTTCTACTATTCGGGAGTCTACCCCATACCATCAAAAAACGCTCTCAACTCTTCGACCAATCCCTCCAAAAACGGCTCTTCATCGGGCAGCGCGAGCGAGGGGTCGCGTTGTTTTTTGCCCCACATTGGTTCGGGGAAGAATGCGTCTTCTTTGAAGCGGGACATTATGTGGATGTGTAAGTGCGGTAGGTAGTTGCCGAACATTGCGATGTTGATTTTGGCGGGGGCATAGTAGCTTCTCATATGTTTTTCGACTATCTCCGTGGAGCGGTACAGCGCGTGCCTTAACTCTTCGGGGCAGTCGGTTAGCTCTTTGTATGGCACAGCCGTAAAAATCTTCAGCCACGGGATGTGCGACTCCTCTTTTAATACCCTGATAAACCCATTTTCAAAGATAGCCTCTTGCATCAAAACTCCTTAAATCTTAATCTATACGAACACCTCTTACACAGCTCGTCCATAGGTGTACCATTTTTAAGCGCGTCCGCTCTTGCACGCTCTCGCCGCACTATATCCATCACGCCCTCATTGTTTGCGTCCCCAAGCAAAACCCGCCCCTCATAATCAAGGCAACAGGGCACCACTCTGCCATCAGACAGGATGCCAAGCTGCGCGTTTAAGCCGAGGCATTTTGTGTTTTCCGCGATAGGCGCGTTTATGTCAGGCCAGCTAAATAGTTCGTCAAAATGGACAAGCACCTTTTTGGCTACCCGCCTATTTTTTTCGTCTATGCGCACGCCGTACTTTTCAAAAAGCGCGGCAAAAATCTGCTCATTGAACCCATTTTCGCTTCTCTCATCGTCCAAATTCCAAAGCCTTAAGTTTATAAACTCCTTGCCGTCTTTTTGCAGCTTATAGTCGATAAGTTCAAAAACTCCCCGCAGATACTCCGCTAAAGATATCTTCTTGTCGTTTTTGTTGAAGCTATTTAGCGAGATATTTATCTGCCCCACCGCTTCGTGCAAAAGTGTCTCTTTTTCGTGCTTTTTCAGATAAAAACCGCTCGTCGTAAGCGACACTTTATGCGAAAATTTCGCCGCGGCGTCAAGGTAGGCGCGCAAGTTTTTATTTAAAAGCGGGTCGCCCATAATGTGCAGGGCTATCTCTTTGGTTCTGTTTTTCAGCTCCCTCGCTATCTTCTCAAACAGCGCCAACTCCATCACGCGCGGCTTATCTATCTTGGTCGGGCAAAAGCTGCACTTAAGGGCGCAGATATTTGTAATCTCTATATAAACGCGGAAAAATTTCATCACATCAGATCAGCAAGGGGGCGCGTATCGAGGGCTTTGGCGTTTTCCTTGCAAAACTCCACTATCTTGCCGTGAAAGCGCGCAAAAAGGGTGTTTTCGTCGATATCAAAACTATAAAGCTCGCGCACTCTCTCCCATCTACCTAAAACCCCCTCGTAAAACCACTCCTGAAGTTCGTCGTAACTCTCAAACTCATATCCAAAGCCCTTCAAAAGCCTGTTTGTGTAGCTATCTACGACCATCACAGGCTTCAAGCACGCATAGCAGAGTATCGCGTCCGCGCTCTCAAATCCCACCCCTTTTTGCGCCAAAAGCCACTCTCTATCGACATTTTGTGCGAACTCTTCAAAGCCGCCAAAATCCGCGACGATATTTTGTGATAATCTTTTGAGCCTTGCAGCTTTTTGGCTTTTGAAACCCGACTTTGCTATGAGCAGACTAAGCTCGTATTCATCCGCGTCAGATAGCGCGAAGGGGTCGAGCAAATGGCGGCCTTTGAGGTTGGCGAGTGAAATCTCCACATTAGACCACTTCGTCTGTTGCGTCAAAATGGCTCCTGCTACCACCTCAAACGAGCCGCTATTTGGCCACCAAAGCTTTTCGCGCTCGTTTTTTAGGTAGCCAAGCCGTTTTAATGCGAGCAACAGCTCAAAGCTATTCACAACGCGCCTTTGTTATCACTCTATCGTTTTGGTCGTAAATCTTTATCTTGAAAGCATCAACGCAGGCTCCGCCCTTTATCTCTAAAACCGCCATTTGAAAGATTTTTTTGCACTGTTTTGGTATCTCAAATGGATAGCTAAGCCCCGTCAAAAAGCGCTTTATAGGTGCCTCTTTGTCCACGCCGATGACGCCGTCCCTGCACCCTGTTAAGCCTATATCGCACAAAAAAAGCGTCCCTTTATCTATCGTCAAATCGTCAGTTCCTATATGCGTGTGGGTGCCTATGATGGCTGAGACTTCGCCCTTTAACATCGCAAAAAGCGCCGTCTTTTCGCTCGTGGACTCTGCGTGAAAGTCTATAAAAACAGCCTTTGCCCCCTCTTGTTTGACAAAATTCACAGCCTCTTTTGCCTTTAAAAAAGGGTTGTCGCACATCGGCATAGTAAAATGCCCCATAAGATTGATGACGCCAAGCTTTTCGCCGCCTACTTCGCATACGATAGCCCCGCGCCCGGGGACGATGTCGGGCAGATTGTACGGGCGCAATATCGGCATCGTCTTCATACACTCTATGATATCGCCCCTATCCCAAGTGTGGTTTCCGCCGCTCATCACATCGATACCCTCGCTAAAAAGTTCCGCGGCGTTTTTCGTGTTGATGCCAAATCCGTGCGAAGCGTTTTCGGTATTGGCTATCACAAAGTCTATACCAAACTCTTCTCTTAACCCCTTCAAATGCGCCTTTATCATATCGCGCCCGGGTCTTGCTACTATATCTCCTATAAAACCTATTTTCATTAAAATTTATCTCCGAAAAGTTCAAAAAATTGCCGTGCCGTGCGCCCGCTTCTTGATGCGCGCAAGCCGGCATACCGCTTTGCCGCCGTGTGCACGAGGGCTCGTTTTTCTTCGTCCAAATGTGGAAAATAGCTATCCACTATCTCCAGATACTCACTAAAAGTGCCCTGATAAAACGACAGCCAAAGCCCAAATCTATCAGATAGCGAAATCTTCTCCTCCACGGCGTCAGAGTAGTGAATCTCGCCGCTTTTTACTATCGTCCCCTCGTTGTCCGTGTGAAACTCGGGTATCATATGGCGGCGGTTGGAGGTGGCATACACTAAGACATTTTTGGGAGGAAGCTCGATAGAGCCCTCAATGACGCTCTTTAGCGCCTTATAACTCGCATCCCCCGCCTCAAATGAGATATCATCGCAAAATATGATAAAACGATACGGCTCCCCTCTTATCTCATCGCTTATATCAGGCAGCGCGCGAAGATCCTCTCTAAATATCTCAACGACTCTGAGCCCCTCTTCATAAAAGCGGTTTAAAAGCGCCTTGACCAAAGAGGATTTCCCAGTCCCCCGAGAGCCCCATAAAAGCGCGTGAGAGGCGCTCTTACCCTCTAAAAATCTCTGCGTATTTTCATAAAGTGCTCTTTTTTGGTCCTCGATATGCAGCAAATCTTTTAGTTCGACTCCGTCTATATCAAATACCGGCTTTAATGCCCCGCTTTTAGCCCTGTAGACAGCCGCTTTCGTGCTTTTCCACTCTACCATTTTACCTCCTTGCGCGCAAAAATCCTAAAACGGTAGATATTATATCATCATCGTCAAAGCTTGCGGCTTTAAGATATGTTTTTTTGTCGTCCTCATCCGTGATAGTGATGTTATCTTTGTAGTTTGTGATGTTTTTCAGTTTCAGGTTGGAAGCCAAAATCTTTATAATGATGAGCGATAAAAACTGCCTTGATGGCTCATCTAACCGCCCAAATCTATCCTCCATCTCCTCTTCTATCTCATAAACCGCCGCGACACTTTCGCATCTGCTTAAGCGGCGGTATAGTTCAAGGCGCAGTCTATCCTCGCTGATGAGCCGCTCGTTTAGATAGGCGCTGATGGAGAGCTTTATCTCGACATCTTGTTTTTTGACGGCCGTTTTGTTCATAAGCTCATTTATCGCGCTCTCCAACATCTTAAGATACAAAGAGTAGCCTATATGTTTTATGTGTCCGCTCTGGGCTTCGCCGATGAGGTTGCCCCCACCTCGTATCTCAAGGTCGTGATAGGCTAAAACCGAGCCGCTGCCAAGAAACGAGTTGGACTCAAGCGCCAAAAGTCTCTTGCGGCTGTTTTCGTTCAACTCCTCTTTGGCGTTTACCAAAAAGTAGCAAAAGCCCTGATTTTTCCCGCGCCCGACGCGTCCTCTTAACTGGTGCAGGTCTGCCATACCAAAATGCTGCGCGGACTCTATGATGATGGTGTTTACATTGGGTAGGTGGATGCCCGACTCTACGATGGAGGTTGAGAGCAGCAGGTCATACTCTCTGTTTTCAAATTTCAGTATCTCATCTTCGCTAAAAGAGTCGCTCACCTGCGAGTGGAGCACCAAAATGCGCAGATTTGGCACGACCTTTTTTAACTCTTTGGCTTTCATCTCTATCGTGGCTATGCGGTTGTGGATATAAAATACCTGCCCGCCGCGGCGAAGCTCCCTTTGGATAACTTCGCGCACGATTTTTTCGTCGTACTCTTTGACAAATGTCCTCACATCTTCGCGCTCGCTTGGCGGGGTTAGTATCTGCGAATACTGCTTGATGGAGCTTAATGCCATATTGAGGCTTCTTGGGATGGGGGTCGCGCTCATCGATAGGATATGGATATTTTCGCGCAGGTTTTTTAGTTTTTCTTTCTGCTTGACGCCGAATTTATGCTCTTCGTCTATCACTAAAAGGGCTAAATTTTTGCAAGTTACCCCCAAAAGCGCGTGCGTTCCGATACAGACATCAAGACTGCCGTCTTTTAGCTCTTTTAGTATCACAGCTTTCTCTTTTGCGGAGGTAAATCTGTCAAGTTTTGCCGTCTTGATGCCAAATTGTTCAAATCTTTTGGAGACGCTTTTATAATGTTGCAGCGATAAAAGCGTCGTCGGCACGATAAAAAGTGACTGAAAACCGCTCTTTGCGGCGCAAAGAATGGCATTCATAGCAACTTCGGTCTTGCCAAATCCCACATCGCCGCTAAGCAGCCTATCCATCACTCTGCCCGAACCCAAATCTTGCAAAATCTCTTCAACGCTCCTTTTCTGGTCGGCGGTATATGTAAAGCCCGCACTCTCCCAAAACTCCTCCAACGGCGCGCTTAGAGTATCCATCTTGAAGCCTTCGATAAGCTCCCTTTTTGCCGCGATATTGATAATCTCTTGGGCAATTTCAAAGAGTTTGATGCGCGTCTTCTCTTTTAACTTTAAAAAGCTTCCTTTGCCAAGCCTGTCAAGAACTGCTACAGCACCGCTATCGGCGATGTAACGGTCTATGAGATTGAGATTTTCTACGGGCAGAAGCAGCTTGTCGCCGTCTTGATACTCTATAAAGACAAGGTCTCTTTTAGCCCCCAAAACGGTCGTATTTTGCAAGCCTCTAAAGATACCGATACCGTAATTTTCGTGCACGACATAATCGCCGATCTTAAGTTCATCAAGCAGCAAGGACGGATGGCGTTTGCGCTTTTTTTGAAGCGGACGGTTTAGGGAGATGATTGTTTCATCTGGCGAAGTGAGGTTGATGATGAGTGGGCTTTGGACAAACTCTACATTGCCGCCGATCTCTATATCTGCTTGCTTTACGAGCGCTTCGCTTCTTGCTAAGATTTTGACCTTTTGGTCTTTGTGAAACTCCAAAAACGGCTTTATGGCGGATATCTGCAGGTCTTTAAAGGTAGAGGGTTCGGGTATGACGGGGATGGAGTCTAAATCTTGCGATGTGTCGTAAAACTGCGATATTTCGTCAAGTTCGCCGTCCATCTTGTAGGCGTAGACGCATTTTTTGTCGGCTATATAATTTTGCGCGTTGCCGCCAAGTGTCCAAAAGCCCAGAGATTCGACATCTTGGCTTATACTGTTTGAACTGAGCTTCTTAACTTCGCCGCTTATCTTATCGTAAGAGTTGCTATCAAGCGAAAAGAGCGCGGGGGATAGAGTGACGCTCTCCAACTCCTCTTTTTGGCTCTTTTGCGACTCGGGCGAAAAGTATCTGATACTCTCCACTTGATTGTCAAAAAAGCAGATGCGCACCGCGTTTTCAAAATTGGTGGGATAGATATCGGCTATATCGCCGCGAAATGAGACTTCGCCCCGCGCTTCGACGATATCCACAAAGCTATATCCCCATCGCAAAAGCTCATCTTTAAACTCGCTAAGATTTACCGTGTCGCCGAATTTTATGACGGTGGTTTTAAATAGGTGAGGTTTTGGGAGGGGGTGCAGAAGCGTTCTTATCGGCGATACCAAAATCTTTTTTGAAGAGTTCTCTTTGTGATACTCGCCCAAAACATTGATAAGTTCAAAAAGTTCGTTTCTGTAAGACCTTAAATCGTCGCCGAAAGAGGCGCGAAAATCGGGCAGAGTAAATGTCTTTCTGCCTGCAAAAAGGACCGCGTTCTGGACGGCAAAAGCCTCTTTATCATCTTTACAGATAATAACTTCAGCTTCTCCGTTTCCTTTTAAATACTCAAAAACCGCCGCTTGCAAACTCTATTCTTTATCCTCTTCATCTGTCTCTTCGACGGTTATGAGACGCTGTTGGGCTGTATCTTTTTTGTGGCTTTCACCCTCAAAATAGGACTTTTGCTCAATGACCAATTCATTGCTGTAGACTATGCCCAAAAGCGTGCCGCCCTCTAAAATCTCCACGCTTTCGCAGATAGCTTTACCTTCAAATTTACCGTTAATTATCATTCTGGGTGCTTCGACCTCGCCCTTGATAAGACCGCGCTTACCGACTACGATAGTGTTTGTAGAATACACTTTACCTGAAACCACACCGTCCACATAAAGATATGTGGAGAGTTCAAAAACACCCTCAAGCTTCGCGCCGTTTGCAACTATTGTTGATTCTGTTTGTTTGCTAACAAGATGCTCATCACCTCTAACAAAGAGTCCCATTGTACGTTTGTCTCCTTCTCAAAAATTTGTGAAAAATTATTTAAATCCCAATTCATAAAATTTATAGGATTTAATGCTCGCCCAAGAAAACGCACCTCATAATGCAGATGCGGACCGCTGGAGAGCCCTGTGTTACCCGAACTTGCGATACGGTCGCCTCTTTTGACAAATTGTCCCACTCTGACCAACATTTTTTTGTCCAAATGCCCGTAATAACTCTTAAATCCAAAACCGTGGTCCACAATAACCAAAGCCCCATAACCTGATGTTTCGCTATATCCCGCGTACTCTACGATACCAAGAGCAGGGGCGTAAATGGGCGTTTGCAGAGGCACTCTAAGATCAATGCCGTTATGAAAATCGTCCGTTAATTTGATAGGGTGCTTTCTCATACCGAATTTATCGGAAATGCCTTTGTGCGCCGTGACCTGACCGTTTGGTATGAATTGCAAAAGCAGGGATTGTTGGACGGTTGTGAGGGTGATATTTGAGAGCCTCTCTTCGTGGGTCGTGTTTTCATCTTCGTGGGAGATACCGATAATGGTCTCTATCTCTTCAATCTTCTCTTTTATCACCTCATAATAGGCTATCTTATCATCTAATTCATTTTGGAGTTCGTCTTTTTTGCTGTCAAGCTGTGTGACTTCGTGATTTAATAGTGTGATATATATAATACCGCAAGTAAACAAAAGTACGATAAAGATTAAAAAAATGGCGACGATACGCTTTAGTATATCATCTATCGTGTAGTGGCGTGAACCTTTCACATCTGAAATGGTTATCGTAAATTTATTTCTCATTAATATACCTTAAAAATGTCTCTATGACGCCAAACGAGCCAAACACGAGATACTCTTCGTTTTTATCTATTCCGTTAAAATCTTTTACGCTTACCCCCATATTTATAAGAGTTGCTTTGATCTCTTCTTTAGCGTTTGCACGATACGGATTTTTTAACTCTATAATTTCAGCCCTTTTGATAATGGGCGCTAAAATTTTTAAAGTGTTATTATAGTCTTTATCTTTATAGGAATTGTAAATAATAACTACTTTTTTCCCTGCGAAAACAGCCGCTGCAGCTTTTGCCGCGCTAGTGTTATGTCCCGCGTCTACCGTGATATTGGGGGCTATCTTCTCCCATCTGGCTCTTAGATTTAATTTGCCGATTTTTTCCAAATCAGCTTCAATGCCGAGTAATTTAGCCGCTTTTACCGCGCTCAAAAGATTGCTTTTTAAAAAATCCGGCAGTGAGTATTTGGCGGCATATTTCTCCACGCTGCTTTCAAATTCATCTTTTTGCACATATGTAAATTCAAGTCCTAAGATAGCCTCTCTTTGCTTTATGATCTCTACCGCCGTGCTCTCCTCTTGGGGTGCTATGAAGGCTGGATTGTTTACGCTTTGAAGTTTTGTGAAGGCTATCTCTTTTATTGTACTCCCAAGCAGATCTTGATGGTCCAAAGAGATAGATGTGACGATAGATAACTCTTTTGGGGCGACATTTGTGGCGTCAAACTCACCGCCGACCCCCGCCTCTAAAATCATATAGTCACAATCCTCGAACGCTAAAAACGCCAAAAGTGTAGCATACTCAAAATATGAAAGTTCGCTCTCATACCCCTTTAATATCCCCAAAAGTCTCTCGTGCAGCCCATCCAACTCATCATAACTCATATACGCGCCCTCTTTATAAAAGCGCTCGTTAAATTCCAATATATGAGGCGAAGTGTAGTGCCCGATCTTAAGCCCCGCACTCTCAAGTATCTGCGCCAAAAACCTACCCGTCGAGCCTTTGCCGTTTGTGCCTATAATATGCACTGTTTTTGGCAGGTGAAACTCGTGAGCGATGACGCGGTAAATGCGCGGCATCCTTGCGTAGTCTATATGATCGTAATACAGCGGCTTTGTGTTTAGAAATTTTAGTAGAGCGCTCATCAAAGTTTACTTTTTCTCACGCTGTAAACCTTTTATGGCGACAATGGCGGTAAATTCGTCAATCGCGTCGGCGCAGGCGTATCTTATAGCCTCAAATCTTCTCGTATCGGAGATAATACTATCTGCCTCTATCGGAAAGTCATACTGACCGTTTGTCGTAACGCTTCCCCGTTCTCCTGAGCCCAAACTATAGTCGATTTTAAGCCTTGCGATAGTCCTATAAGAGATGACATAACCGTTCGTATCATAAACCAACGGTCTAAAATCAACGCTCGCTAAAGAGACATTCAAAACCGTATCCGCGACGGCACGCTCTACCATTTTTGAGCTGAATTTATCCACAAACGCAGTCTGTACGGCGTCTTTAATCAAAACGGTATTTTGCGGGTCGGTCCTACTCATAGCGACATAGACATATACGCTATCGCCTATGACGCTTCTTGCCAACTGCGCGCTTGGCTTGTATCCGCAGCCTACGATAAAAACCGACAGGATTATTAAAGTTATGATTCTCATACTGCTACCAGATTTACAAGTTTTTTATTGACATAAATCTCTTTTTTGAGATTTAACCCCTCTATCCATTTTGCCGCCGCCGCTTTGCCCGTAGCGATGATCTCCTCTTCACTCGCACTAACGCTTATCTCAAACTCAGCCCTTCTTTTGCCGTTTACGGTGACCGCTAAGACCATAGTTTCAGACTCAAATACGTTTTCGTTTATCTCCAACTTTGCCGCGAGATTTTTACCCGCGAAATATTTCTCGCTCATCTCGCTTGCTATGTGCGGTATGATGGGCTCTAAGATATTTAACAGTATGAAATACCCTTCAGTCCAAACGGCTCTATTCTCCTGTGCGCTTAATGCGTTAAAAGCTTCCATAGATGCGGCTATGAGGGTGTTGAACGAATATGAGCTGTTTTTGTAACTTTCTTCGCTTTTTTTGAGCGCCTCGTAGACCTTTCTTCTGGCGTACTTCTCCTCTTTTGAAAGCGTGGCTTGCTCGATGGCGGGCAGGCTTTGGCAAGGGGTGATATTGTCGCTTCTGTCGCACACTCTTTTAATAAATTTAAAAGCCCCCTCGACCGCGCTGTCGTTCCACTCAAGCTCTTTTTGCACAGGTGCGGCAAAGAGTATAAAAAGCCGCGCCGTATCCGCGCCGTATCTTTTGATGATGCTGTCAGGGTCTACGACATTGCCTTTAGATTTACTCATCTTAGCGCCGTCTTTTAGGACCATACCTTGAGTTAAAAGATTTGCAAACGGCTCGTCGATACCCTCTATAAAGCCCAAATCCCGCAACGATTTTGTAAAAAATCTCGAATACAAAAGGTGCAAAATCGCGTGTTCAATCCCGCCGATATATTGATCAACGCTCATCCAGTATTTGACGCTTTTTTCGTCAAACGGCACATCTTCCCACAAATCCCTTGGCGTCGTATAGCGCAAAAAATACCAGCTTGACTGCACGAAAGTATCCATCGTGTCGGTCTCTCTTTGCGCGTCGCCGCCGCATTTTGGGCATTTGGTAAATTTCCACGAAGGATGTTTATCTAAAGGATTTCCCTCGCCTGTTATCTGCGCGTCGTCGGGCAAGGTCACGGGAAGATTCTCCTCATTTTCCGCCACCGCGCCGCATTTTGGACACAATACGATAGGTATAGGCGCACCCCAGTAGCGCTGACGGCTGATACCCCAGTCGCGGAGTTTGTAATTTATCGTTCTTTTGCCTATGCCGTTTTTTTCAAAATAGTCTATTATCTCTTTTTTCGCCGCGGCAGACGCTAAGCCGCTAAAATTTCCGGAATTTACCAAAACGCCTTGTTCGGTAAATGGAAGCGCGGTTTCATCGCCATTTGATTTTATCGTTTGGACTATGGGGAGCGCGTATTTTTGGGCAAACTCATAATCCCTCTCATCGTGCGCAGGAACTGCCATAACCGCGCCGCCGCCGTATTCGAGCAGGACAAAGTTGGCGACCCACACAGGAATCTCCTCTTTTGTGAGCGGGTGGATGACTGAAATGCCTAAATCCAACCCCTCTTTTTCATTTGACTGGCGCTCTTTCGCGCTCTGTCTTTGCATATTTTTGATAACATTAGCGCTCTCTTCGCTAAGAAGTCCTCGCTTTAAAAGCTCATTTACGATAGGGTGATTTGGGGCAAGCGCGGAGTATGTGACGCCAAAAATCGTATCGGGACGCGTCGTGAAAACTTTGTAGCTATCAAACGCGCCGCCCAAAAGCTCTTTGGATTTGGCAGATAGCTCAAAGCTAAACTCCAACCCCTCGCTCTTTCCTATCCAATTCTCCTGCATCGTCAAAACTTGCGCAGGCCAGCGACCTTCAAGCGTTTTCAAATCCTCCAAAAGCTCTTCGGCATACTGCGTGATCTTGAGGTAGTATCCTTGCATTTCGCGCTGTTCTACGACGGTGGAGCATCTCCAACATTTGCCGTCTTCCACCTGCTCATTAGCCAGTACCGTTTGGCAGCTTTCGCACCAATTCAACAGCGCGCTTTTTCTATATACGAGCCCTTTTTCGTACATTTTGATGAAGATATTTTGCTCGTGCTTCGTGTATAGTGCGTCGCTTGTCGCAAACTCCCTTGTCTTGGAGAACGAAAGCCCCAAGGAGTTTAGCTCGTCCCGCATAGCGTCTATATTTTCATAAGTCCACTTTTTTGGGTGGACTTTGTGTTTGATAGCCGCGTTTTCGGCGGGCATACCAAAAGAGTCCCAGCCTATGGGGTGCAGTACATTGAAGCCTTGCTTGCGGTAGTATCTTGCTATCGCGTCGCTGATCGTGTAGTTGCGCACGTGCCCCATATGTATGCGCCCGCTTGGGTAGGGGAACATACTTAAGATATATTTTTTGGGTTTTGTAAAATCCTCAAGCGGTTCAAAAGCTTTTGTCTCGTCCCATCTTGCCTGCCACTTTTTTTCAATTTCTAAAGCTTTGTATTCCATATCTTAAAACTCGTCCCTTGCCCTCGCGGATTCTACGATAACGAGTATCAGCGAAAAGAGATTTGCGACGATGGCGCCGATAGCAAGAGCGATGACCACATTGATATTGTGTGAAATCTCAAGTATCAAAAACGCCGGTATCAAGTGCAAATCCGCCACCAAAGAGCTTGCCAGAAGCTCAGCGGATAGCGTATTTTTGATGCCTATCTTTAAAAATGTGGATATAAGATTGATGCTCATAGCGACAAAAAGTACGATTTCGTTCTGCTCATACAAAAAGCCCGCCGTCGTAGTGAGGCTCATAAGAGCAAAAAATATGTATATTACCTTTCCCCAATCCATTCTTACTCCTTAAATAGTGCCGTGCTCGTATCTGGCGCGCATTTTTGCTTTTTCAATTTTCTCTTTCTCTTTTTTGACGATATTTGCTCTATACTCTACGACATCGAACTTCAGCCACTTCAAAAGCGGCGCAGCTATGAAGATAGAGCTGTAGGTGCCGATGATGATGCCCACAGTCAGTACTAATGAGAAGCCGTATATTGACTCTCCGCCAAAGAAGAGCAGAGCCGCCACGACGAAGAGAGTCGTCAAAGAGGTGAGAGTCGTGCGCGATAGAGTCTTTGAGACAGAGTTGTCTATGATCTCGAAGAGATTTGTATTTTTTGAGGTTTTCATCTCGTCCCTGATTCTATCAAATACCACTATGGTGTCGTTGATAGAGTATCCAAGCAGCGTTAAAACGGCGCCTAATATCTCAAGATTGACATCTATCCGCAAAAGCGCGATGACGCCTACAATGAGTATAACATCGTGAAACTCCGAAATGATAGCCGCGACGCCAAAACGCCACTCAAATCTAAACGCCACATACGCCAATATAGCTATAAGCGAGATGATAATCGCCATCAAGCCTTTCTCTTTTAGCTCGTTGCCAACTTTAGGACCCACCATATCTACGCGGCGTACCTCAAAGTTGCCTGTATCGCTTAGTGTTTTGACCATCAATTCGCCTACATCTTCGCCGATACTCTCACTGCTTCCTTGAAAGCGGATAGTTACTTCGTCTTTTGCGCCAAATTCCGTTACGCTCGCTCCGCTAAAGAGCGGCTCTTGCTCAACACTTTTTCGTATCTGGTCGATAGGCGCGTCACCGTCTAAGTATTTGACTTGCACGACCGTCCCGCCCGCAAAATCGATACCGTAATTAAGCCCTCTGTCCACCAATAGATAGATAGTAAACACCGCCAAAATGATAGATATGGCGTTCATAAGGGTGCTTAATTTCATAAAATTATATACTTTTGCGTGGTTAAAGATTTCCATTATTTCGCCCTTTCCATACCAAACCAAACGGTGAGGTTTTTACTATTTTCGATTTTTGTGATGAGCGCCTCATATATGCCGCGAGTGCCAAGTATCGCTGTTAGCATTGAGATACATATACCAAAGCTCAGCGTTATGGCAAAACCTTTGATAGGTCCCGTGCCGTAGACATACAACACTATCGCCACAAGGATAGTCGTGAGGTTAGAGTCCACGATAGCCGTCATAGCGTTTTGGTAGCCGTGCTCTATCGCGGCTCTGATACTCGCCCCAGAGCGCAGCAGCTCCCTTATGCGTTCGTTGATGATGACATTGGCGTCTATACCCATACCGACCGTTAAGATGATACCCGCCATTCCGGGCAGTGTCAAAGTAGCGCCCAAAAACGCGATAAGAGCTATCAAGATGACAAGATTGCTCACGAGCGCGATAGAGGCGATGAAGCCCGCCCTTCTATAGTAAAAACACATAAACACCACTACGGAGGCAAAGCCGAACGCCAAAGCTATCGAACTTGCCCTTACGCTATCCGCTCCCAAAGATGGTCCCACACTTCGCTGTTCAAGCATCACTACAGGCGCCAAAAGCGCGCCGCTTCTTAAGGCGATGGCTATATCGCTCGCCTCTTTATCGGTAAAACCGCCCGTTATCTGACCTGTTCCGCCACCGATACGGCTTCTGATGACAGGCGCGGAATATACCACATCATCAAGCACGATAGCGAGCCTTTTGTCTATATTTCTACCCGTGAAATCGCCGAAAATCTTCGCACCCTGCGCATTTAGAGAAAACTCTATCATAGGGCGGTTATTTTGGTCAAATCCGACTCTGGCATTTGTGAGCATAGAGCCATCAAGGATAGGTACCGCTTTTAAAAGGTATTTGCCACTACCGTCCTTATCGGGATATATCACATCGCCGTACGCCGCCGCCTCTTGCGGACTCATAAAATTTGCTCTATTGTTTCTGTCTTCGTCCACAGCCATCAGCTGAAGATGCGCCGCTTTTGCGATAAGCTCTTTGACGCGTTGTTCATCCGCGCGCGTTTTTACGCCGGGGATCTCGACTAATATATCCTCTTCGCTCTGTTTAGCGACGGTAGGCTCGGCAAGTCCGAACTGGTCAAGTCTGTTTCTGATAGTCTCCACAGCCTGCGTCACGGCAAGAGCGCGTACGCTCTGCTTCTCTACATCGCTTAGAGTGACCGTATAATCAAGCCCTTGTTTATCCACGGTAAGCCCGCCCATTTCGGCAAGCAAGGAGTCAAGTTTTTTCTCCTCATCCGCGTCTAAAAGTGTCAAAGTGATAGTATCGTCCTTAACTTTAAGAGCGTCTATCAGGATACGGTTGTCGTCTGTGTAGTATTTGATACCAACTGCTGTAGATTTAATTTTGGAGATTATCGCCTCGTCCGTTTTTACACCCAGGAGCATATATAGACCGCCTTGCAAATCAAGCCCCAATGATACCTTAGCTCCCTTTTCCGTCTGCAAAAATGTCGGCATACTAAATACGATGCCAAACAGTGTCGCTATAAGGAGAATGACAAGGCGGTAGTTTAAAACTTTATTCATATACTTTTTTCATCTACTTTCTTTACAATATACTCTCTGACAATTTTGACAATTACGTCATCACTAAGTTTTATTTTGATAAAATTCTCGTCAACATTTGTCACTTCGCCGACTAAACCGCCGCTTGTGATGACTTTGTCGCCTTTTTTCAGTTCGGAAAGCATCTGCTTGTGAGCTTTTGCCTGACGCTGTTGAGGCATAATGATAAGAAAATAGAAAATCGCGATAAGCACAATAAGAGGTAAAAATGTCTCCAACCCTTGCATGTAAGTCCTTTAAAGATAAAAATTTAAGTAGATATTTTATCACCTTTATTATAATAAAAGCCTTTGTTACGGCGTCCTTGCTGTCAAGTTTTATCTATTTGGCATATTTTAATATTACAAATTATTTTTTGCATTCCGTCTTTGCGTGCACCGGACTTTGGCTGCTTTTCAAGTCAAATCGTGCGGGATATTTTTTCACGGGCTTTTTTGTGGGCATCTTGTGGTTTTATTGGATAGCGCTTAGTTTTAGGTATTACGGCGATTTTATGTGGCTGATACCTATCTTAATTTTTGGCATCGGCGTTATCTACGGACTTTTATTTCTATTTCCCGCACTCCTTACGAACTCTTCGTATCTGAAAGCCCTAACGCTCGTTTTGCTCTCGCAAATCGCCCCGTTTGGATTTAACTGGTTCAATTTTGAGTTGATGTTTTACTACACCCCTTTTGGACTTACCAGTCTGCACGCGCTCTTTTTGATTATATCCATACTGCTCGTGCAAAACAATAGCAAAGGGTATCGATTTTTGGCGGTTTTGTGCTTCATCGCGGCGTTTGATTTTTCCAATAACGAACCGCCGAAATTGCCCGATTTTGATATCAAAATAGTACAAACGCATATCCCGCAAAATGAAAAATGGGAGCAAGAGGGCGTCGTAAAACAGGCGCAGGAGAATTTCAAAAGCATAGAAGCCGCGATAGCAGAGAAAAAGCGGCTTATCATTTTGCCCGAAACCGCATTTGCAATGTTTTTAAATAAAAACGAAGCCGTCGTCGAGAGGCTATTGGAGTATTCGCAAAATATCGCCATCATCACGGGTGCCTTGGGCTACGAAGATGAGAAATACTACAACTCCGCATACTTTTTCGATAAAGGCGTTATGCAGCGCGCCGACAAAATAGTCTTAGTGCCATTCGCCGAAAAGACCCCATTGCCCGGCGGTATCTCTTACTATATAAACGCACTGTTTTTTGACGGAGCCAGCGACTTTTCCGAAGCGCAAAGCCCGAGCGATTTTATAATAGACGGCGTAAAAATCAGAAGCGCCGTATGTTTTGAGGGAAGCAGAAGCGAAATTTATGAGGGCGACCCCCAAATCATCAGCGTAGTCAGCAACAACGCGTGGTTCGTCCCCTCCACGCAGCCCACAATGCAAAACCTAATGCTTGCCCTATACGCCACCAAACACAATGCAATAATCCTCCACAGCGTAAACGGCAACGGCAGTAAAGTAATCACTCCAAGAAAGAGTATGGCAAAAACGGTAATAGGGTGGTTTTAGCGGTATTTTATCGTTTGTTCGCATAGCGCCTATTTATAAGCTGGGTGTATGCGTTTGTTTTTTTATAAAAATCCGTAGAAATAAGAATTCACTCCATCTCCCGCCATTCCAGTTTTTGCGGGAATGGCGGGAGAGTTGATTTGTATCATAGTTTGTAAAAAAATAGCCTCGAAACTTTTGCTGCTGTACACTTTTCTTTATAGCTATTGGCAATTATTGTATTTTAATAGCAACTCTAAGTAGCTTAAACTGCGGAAAAAGTTTTCAGCGCCTTTTCCAAGTCCTCTGGTGTATCTATACCGAAACTTTTGCTTTTTACCTCTATCATATTGATGGTTTTGCCAAAGTATAGCGCCCTTAGTTGTTCTAATTTTTCTATCTGTTCGATGGGGGCGGTGGGGTAGGTGCAGAAGGTGCGTAGGGAGGCGGATGTGAAGCCGTAGAGTCCTAAGTGTCCGAAATATTCGCTTTGGGTGTTTTCTCTGTCGTATGGGATGGGGCATCTTGAAAAGTAGAGGGCGTTTTGGTTTTGGTCTAGTACTACTTTGACGATATTTGGGTCGAGTGCCTCTGATTTACTTATCTTTTTGTAACAGCTTGCCATCACCCACTCGTCTTTTTCTCTCAACTCTTCTAACTTTTTTTTCAGCGTCAAAATCACCTCTTTTTCTATAAACGGCTCATCGGCTTGCATATTGATGACTATCTCGTCCTCTTTTAGGGAGAGTTTTTGTGCCGCTTCGTTTATCCTGTCCGTTCCGCTCTGGTGGGATTTGCTTGTCAGGACCGCTCTTATGTCGTGCTTTTGCGCGATTTGTATCACTTCGTCGCTGTCTGTGGCTATGACTATTTCGTCCAAGCCCTCGACTGCTTTGGCTGTTCTGATGACCATAGGAAGACCTAATATATCGGTCAGGATTTTGTTGGGAAATCTTGTCGAAGCGAGGCGGGCGGGGATGATGATCATAATTTTAGCCTTTCAAAAAGTCGGTTATATTTTTTTCGATTTGGGATTTATCCACGACGGCGCTGTGGAGTACCTCTTTTTCAAATAGCGAGCTGATGGAGCTTGGGATTTTTAAACTCAACTTTTCGCTGAAATTTTTGAGCGCCTCTTTGTCGGCGTATTTTTTCCTGTCACCTTGCAGAGCGTTCCACATCGTCGGGGCAAACTTTGTCCACTCGGCGGTTGAGCATATGACGCAGGGGATATTTTTGGGCTTTATCTCTTCGTACGCTTTTATGCAAGTTGCCGTGTGAGGGTCTAATACATAGCCCTCTTTGGCAAATTTGGCTATCGCGTCTAAGGCAAAATCATCATCCGAATAGACCGCGTCAAAATCCTCTCTCAAAGCCTCCAGCTCCTCTTTTTCGAGCTTGTACGACCTGTTGGCGGATAGTTCGCTCATTAGCTCTTTACATCGCTCGCTGCCGAATTTATCAAACAAAACCCGCTCCACATTTGAGGAGATGAGGATATCCATCGCGGGCGAAGTGCTTTGCAGAAGCGTTCTTTGGCTGATATCGTAAACGCCGCTTGTTAAAAGGTCGGTCAAAATGTTGTTGATGTTGGACGCTATCAAAATTTTTTCTACGGGCAAGCCCATCTTTTTGGCGTAGTAGGCTCCTAAGGCGTTGCCGAAATTGCCGCTTGGGACTATGATGTAAATTTTCTCTCCCGCCGCTATCTCGCCCTTTTTCAAAAGCTCTATATAGCTTGATATGTGGTAGATAATCTGAAATATAATACGCCCGAAATTTACCGAATTTGCCGCGCTTAGGTTGATGTTTTGCTTTTTCAGGCTCTCTTTAAAAGAGTTTGAGGCAAGCAGTGTTTTGAGCGCGTTTTGAGCGTCGTCAAAGTTGCCGTGTATGCCGATGACTTTTAAGTTTTTCCCCTCAGCCGTTACCATTTGGAGGCGCTGCACATCGCTTGTGCCGCCGTCAGGATATAAGCAGACCACTTTTATATTCTCTCTGTTTTCAAATGTGTGAAGCGTGGCGGGTCCCGTGTCGCCGCTGGTGGCTGCTAAGATGAGATATTTTTCGCCGCGAATTTTGGCTAAATGTGAGAGGATATAACCAAAAGGCACCAGTGCCATATCTTTAAAAGCGCGCGTTGGTCCGTGATAGAGCTCGTTTACAAAAAGGTCAGCTCCCACTTTTACGAGCGGGGCGGGGCTATTTTTATCGTCAAATGCGTCGTACAAACTCAAAGCCTCCTTTAAAACGCTCTCATCTATATCGGTGTGGAAAAGTTTTAATATCTCCAGCGCCAACTCTTTGTAATTTTTTTGCGCCATTTGGGCGAAGAATTCTTCGTCAAGTTTGGGTAGGGATTCGGGCGCATACAAGCCGCCAAAACTGGCGCTTGGATTTAGCACGGCGTATGAAAACGGAACTTTTTTTGGATTTTTTTCGTCATTGCCTCTGGTCTCTATAAACATCATCAATCAGCCTTTCAGTGTTTTATCAATCCACGCAAGATATCCGCGGCTGCCCTGCTTGATTTTGAGCGCGATAATCTGCGGTACTTCGTATTCGTGGAGTGATTTTATGGTTTTTTCTATCTTTTTGTAATTTTTAGCTTTCGTCTTTATGCAAAGCTCTATCTCGTTTTCTCTTTGGACTTCGCCCTGCCATCTGTAGGTCGAAAAGACGGGCGCGAAACTCACACACGCGGCTAAGTTTTTTTCCAGCAGCCTGTCCGCTATCTTTTGCGCCAATTCGTTGTCCGCGGTGGTCGTCAAAACTATGATATAACTCATTGTTTTATTATCGTCCCGATGCCCTCATTCGTGAAAAGCTCCAAAAGTATGGAGTGCTCTATGCGTCCGTCGATGATGTGGGCGTTTTCCACGCCGCCCTCTATCGCCTCCAGACAAGCGTCCACTTTGGGTATCATACCGCCGCTTATCGTGCCGTCCTCTTTTAGGGCTTTGATGTCGCTTTGGCTGAGTTTGGATAAGAGCTTTTTATCTTTATCCAAAACGCCTAAAGTGTCCGTCAAAAATATCACCTTTTTGGCTTGCACGCTGACTGCTATCTTGCTTGCGGCTAAATCCGCGTTGATGTTGTAGCCCGGATGTGAGGGTTCGTCGCCTGACGCGATGGGGGCGATGACGGGTATAAATCTTTCGTCTATCAGGTCGTTCAAAACGCTCTCGTCTATGTGCGTTATCTGCCCTACAAGTCCGTATTTGCCGCCATCGATGGGCTCTGCTTTGATAAAATTGGCATCTTTTCCCGTGATACCGATGGCTTTGGCGCCGTTGTGGTTTAAAAGGGTCGTGATCTCTTTGTTGACATTGCCGCTTAGGACCATTTCGACCACCTCCATCACCTTCTCATCCGTCACGCGAAGCCCGTCTATAAAGTCACTCTTGATATCCAATCTATCCAAAATGGAGTTGATACTCTTCCCGCCGCCGTGGACGATGATGATACGGATGCCGACTAAGTACAAAAGTACGATATCCTGCGCGAATTTTTCTTTCAAATCCGCGTTTATCTGCGCCGCGCCGCCGTATTTGATGACTATGGTTTTGTTGCGAAATTTTTTGATATATGGAAGCGCGTCAAGGAGGATTTGCGCCTTTTGTATTTTTGTTTGCAAGATTTTCTCCCGTTAAGATAAAACGAAATTCTATCAAATTTTTACCAAAATAGCCTTTAAGTTTATCGGCGCAAAAAGATATGTAAAAAAAGAGTGGATTCCCGCGCAGGCGGGAACGGCAGAAGGGGCGCGCGGACTTTTAATCAGCCGCACCCTCCAAACTCAACGCCAACTCTTTTGAGGCTTTAAAGTCCGCTTTTCCTGTGGCAAGTTTTGGCAGAGTTTCTACTTTGTGAAAACTGCTTGGCATCAAAAGCGGGGCTATCTGGGCGCTTTTGACGGTCTGTAAAAACTCTTCGTAGCTGTACTCGCCCGAATACAAAAGTACGATTTTCTCACCCTTTTTCTCATCGGGAACACTTACCGCCACAAGGTCTATCTCCGTTTTAAACAAAGATGTTATGAGGCTCTCCACGCCGGTCAAGCTTATCATTTCGCCGCCTATCTTGGCAAAGCGCGAGTATCTGTCCGCTATCGTCACAAAGCCATCCTCGTCCATATGCCCCTTGTCGCCGCTTTTGTAGTAGCGCCATTCGCCGATTTTGACGATAACTTCGTTGGTCTTCTCTTCGTTTTTATAGTAGCCCTTCATCACTTGCGAACCGCCTATCAAGATAAGCCCGTCCTCTCCTACGGGAAGCTCTTCAAGTGTGTCTGGGTCTACTATCTTGACGATGGTCCCGGGAAGCGGCATACCGACCGTTCCCTCTTTGTGGAAAGTCAAAGGTTTGTATGAGGTGTACTCTAAGGTGTCGGGCATATTTATGCAGACAACTGGGGTCGTTTCGGTGGTGCCGTAGCCTTCGTATATATCTATGCCAAATTTTATCTTAAAGCCGTTTTTTACATCGTCTTTTAATTTCTCCGCCCCAGCCGCCGCGAGTCTTATGCTTTGAAGCATCAAGGGATGGAGCTTTTTGTTTTTGATGTAGAGCCTGAAAAATGTCGAAGTTCCAAGCAAAATAGTAGCCCGATATCTGGCGCACAACTTGCCGATACCCACAACATCTGTGGGGTCAGCTATACAAACCGTAAATATCCCCTCGCAAAGCGGCATAAGCGTCGTTACAGTAAGCCCAAAAGAGTGGAAGATAGGCAGGGAGTTAAGCACTACATCATCTTTTCTGAAGTTTATCAAGTCGGCTACCTGTTTGATATTTGCAAGGAGGTTTTTGTGCGTTAGCTCGATACCTTTTGGGGCGTTTTCGCTGCCGCTACTGAATATTATAGTAGCGGTATCTTCTATCTCAACGGGGGCAAAATATAAAAACTCAAGCAGCCAAGTGGGTGAAAACAGTACCTTTAAAAGCGTTTTGGCGATGTCTGTTTTGGCGAATGAGTCTTTGATAGTTTCGGCGTAGATGACCCTATCTTCCAGTATCTCGCTTAAGTCAAACCCCTTTGAAAGCAGTTTTTGCTCAAATAGTTTTGAAGTGATGATGGTCTTTAGTTCCGCCGTTTCGACGGAGCTTTTTAGGGTCTCTACGCTTACGGTGTAGTTTAGGTTGATAGGCTTTTTGCCAAGCGCGAAGAGGGCTAAATTGACGATGGAGCCCGCCGCCGATGATGGCAGGATGACGCCGATATTCTCCTCATCTTTTAACGCCCCTTTTAACTTTTTGATAAATAAAATCACAGATGTTAAGACTTTTAAGTTGCTCAGCTTCATCCCCGTAGAGTGGTCGGCTATGGATGGGGCAAAGAGGGCGCTATTGGCGCATTTTAGCCAACTGTAGTGCAGAGGTCTTTGGTTTGAGAGATAAAAATCCCACGATGAGAGGGATAGTTTGATGACGGCTTGCTTCACTTCATTTGCCTTCGCGGTGGGGCTCAGGGGTTCGCCGAATGTGATGATAATCTCTCTTTTGCCGTTGTCGCGGTGCAGCTGTTTGTAGTAATCATCCGCACGCGAAAAGGTCGAACCCCAAAGTCCTCGCAGATAAAAGGGGATAATCGGCACATCGATACCCTCCACGGCAAGCTCAAAGCCGCGCTCAAATTTGCCTATCTGTCCGTTGTAGCTTATAATCCCCTCAGGAAAGAGCGCCACAACTTCGCCGTTTTTAAGCCGCGCTCTGATACTCTCTATCGCCGAACGACTCGCACCCCCCGCTATCGGTATGACATCGAAAAATTTAAATATCCAAGTTAGATACCATTTATCATAGTATGTTTTAAACATCACAAATTTAAGCGCTCTGGGACTTGCCACCTGCAAAATGAGCCAATCTATCCAGCTTATATGGTTACCCAAAAGCAGCGCGCCGCCTGTGGGGGGGATATTTTCTATGCCGTGTATATTTGTCTTATAGCCAAGCTTTAGTATCGGGAAAAGCAGGATTCTGGCGAATAGATGAGGCACCTGCTTTATCGCGTATATCGCCCCTAAAAAGGCTATGGAAGCTGTGATGAGAAATAGCTGAGCTGTGGAAAAGTCAAACAGCGCGAACACAACTGTTAAACCTAAAAACGACACCATAACGCAGTTTTGGACGAAGTTGTTGCCTGCCAAAATCTTGCCCATCTGCGAGTCTTTTGAGAAGTACTGTATGACGGAGTTCAAAGGCACGATGAAGAGTCCGCCGAAAAATCCGAATATCAACGAAAATATCCCCATCGTTACCGCGTGGTCGGCAAATGTCATACCGCAGAGCGCGGCGAAAATGCCAAGCGCACCTATAGGTATGATGCCAAGTTCGATGTGTCTTTTTGAGTAGATGCCCGCTATCATCGAGCCAGTTATGAGTCCTATCGCGCTTACGGCTAAAATGCCCTGCATAGTTACCGCGTAGTCGTCTCCTGTGACCATTTTGTAGTGTGCGGGGAATGCCGCGATGACCATTTGGGAGATGCCCCAAAAGATGCTAAGTCCTATGATGCTAAGCCAGATATCTTTGTTGCTTCGGACTATCTTGAAGTTTTGGCGGAGGTATTTTAGCTTTAAGTACTCTTTGACTTTGAAGCTCTCTTGCGAAGTTTCGGAGGTGAAAAATGGTATCCTAAATGCAAAAACCGCCTCCAAAACGCTCAAAATCACCAGCAAAAATCCGATAGGTACCATAGAGGCTAAAATAGCATTTGGTTCCGTGACGCCTTGCACATAGTACTTTTCAAAGACATTGGAAAAGATGAAGGAGCTAAGCAGTATGGCGACTATGGTCAAAGCCTGTATGACGCCGTTGGCGAGGCTTAATTTCTCGATGCCTACGATGCGCTTTATGAGTCCGTATTTGGCAGGCGAGTAGATGGCGCTCTGGACGGCGAGCAAAAATGTCATCGCAAACGCCGCTATAAACCACCCCTGATAATAGAAAAATAGTATTAGTATGGTTAAGCCAACGGCGGATAGCGCACAGTAGCGGATGATGGTCGTTTTGGAAAATTTATCATTCAAAAAGCCCGCCGCCGAAAAGAGAAATATAAAAGGCAGCAGTATCATACTATTAACAAGTGCGGTCAAAATGACTAAAGTATGTTCGTCGTAGCTTTTGAAAAGAACATTTTGGATAGTTATCTTGTGTGCCAAATCAACGGAAGCGTTGATAAACATAATCAATACGAAGGGTAAAAAGGGGCGGATTTTTAAAAGTTCTCGCATAATTTCTCCTGATAATCGTTGAACATATTGTAACCGTAAGTCATTAAAGAAAATTGCAACAAATTTCATTTGCAAAGATAATCGTTGGGCGTATTGTAACCGCAAGTAGCTTATCTATTGTTTTAAAAGCGCCAATTAGCCAACGAGGCAAAAACCAAAATAACCACTATAGGTAAAATTTGAACCCATTTGGGCAATTTTTAAGCTCTTACACGCTACATTTTGCAAATATCTTATACGGTAAGGCAAAAATATGAAAACAGCGCTCATACAACAAAAATTTCACGGCAGTAAAAAAGCCACTATAAAACATACATCCAAAGCTATTGAGGAGGCGGCAAAAAACGGCGCCAAACTCGTGGTTTTAGGGGAACTTCATCAGGAGAGATATTTTTGCGTCAATGAAAATACGGACAATTTTGACTTAGCCAAAGAGTACGAGCAAGACCTGCTTTTTTGGTCGGGGGAGGCTAAAAAAAACGGTGTGGTTTTGATAACTTCACTCTTTGAAAAACGAGCGGCGGGGCTCTATCACAATACAGCCGTTGTATTTGAAAAGGACGGTGCAATAGCGGGCAAATATAGAAAAATGCACATCCCCGACGACCCCGCGTTTTATGAGAAATTTTACTTTACCGTGGGGGATTTGGGGTTTAATCCCATAAAAACGAGCGTAGGCAAAATCGGACTTTTAGTCTGCTGGGACCAGTGGTATCCGGAAGCGGCGAGACTTATGGCGCTGAAAGGGGCTGATTTTTTGGTATATCCTACGGCTATTGGTTGGTTTGATGAGGATACGGATGATGAGAAAAAGAGGCAGCTTGAGGCGTGGATAACGATACAGCGCTCTCACGCGATAGCAAACGGCTTAAGCGTCATATCGGTAAATAGAGTGGCAAAAGAGGCTGACGATAAAGGGGCGGTTGATGGTATCCGCTTTTGGGGAAATTCGTTTGCCGCGGGGGCGCAGGGCGAGATTTTAGTTCAAGCGAATGATAAAGATGAGTGCATATTATATGTTGATGTGGATATCAAAAGAAACGAAGAGGTAAGGCGCATCTGGCCGTTTTTGAGGGATAGACGCATAGACGCTTACGGGGAGATTACGAAGAGATTTATCGACTAAGGGGGTTTTGATGGTTGATATGCACGTGCATCTTTTGAGCAACAGAGTGAAATTTGAGCGCTTTTATGACAAGCTTGCCATTATGTTTTTTGCAAGACGGCTTGGCGCAAATCCGAGGCGGCTTTTGAAAAATAGCTATGAAGAGTATGTGGATACGCTGATTAGATTAGTAAGAACTTCAAAGAGCGTTAAAAGAATAGCCCTTTTTGGCATTGATGATAAGATAGATGAGAGCGGCAAGTTGCTGCACCAAGACAACACCGTATGCGCGAGCAATGAAGATGTTTTGGCGATTTATGAAAAACATCCCGATATCATTATCCCATTTTTCTCTATCAATCCTTTGAGGTCGGATGCTTTGGAGCTTATAGAAAAGTATGCGCCCAAGGGCTTTAAAGGGGCGAAATTTATGCAAAATTATTGGGAGATAGATACGAATGACGAGAAATTTATCCCATACTATGAAAAGTTAAAAGAGAAAGGTTTGCCTGCCCTTTTTCACATAGGAAGCGAGAGCAGCCTCCCGTCAAACAGGGCTTATGAGTCTTTAAAGATGACTGAATTGCCGCTAAAACTTGGCGTAAAAGTGATAGCCGCCCATATGGCACTAAGTTATGAGCCTTTGAAGATACTGCGAGCCTTTAGACGCAACCCCAAATATTACCCCGAAGAGTACTTCACGCTCATCGAAATGCTAAAAACCCACGACAATCTCTACGCTGACATCTCAGCCATCTTAACGCCCGTAAGAGCCAAAGTCCTAAGACGCTTAAGCCGCGAAAAAGAGATACACCACAAACTGCTCTACGCCTCCGACTACCCCGTCCCCTTTTCCGTTATGCTCAACAGCTACGATATGCCGTTTTTAAAAAGGGTAAAATTAGTCGCCCAAAAAAACCCATTCGACAGATACGCCCAAGCCATCAGCGAATACTTCCCAAGGGATAGTTTGATATATACAAATTATAAAAATGTGTTGGGGGTTTGACGAAAATAAGAGGTGTCTTATTGCCACCTCTTATCGTCAAATTTAGTTATTGCAAGCTTTTTTTGTAGAGTTGTTCCGCTAAAGCGCGGTTTTGTCTCACACCTTTGCCGTCTTCATACATTATGCCTAAATTGCCGCAACTTGTAGCATCTCCACTCTCGCAGCCTTTTTGAAAAAGCGCCGCCGCTTTAGCGTAGTTTTGTTGTACGCTTTTGCCGTTGTAATATATGGAGCCCAAGTTATTGCAGCTTTGAGCGTGTTTATTGTCGCAAGATTTTTCATAAAATTGGATAGCTTTTGTATAGTCTTGTTCTACGCCGTAGCCGTTCGCGTATATGAAGCCTATATTATAACAACTTCCGACATATCCGCCGTCGCAAGCTTTTTGGAAAAGCTCTGCCGCTCTGACATAATCTTGGCTGTTGCCGTCCACATATCTTATGCCCAAATTATGACAACTCACAGCATATCCGCCCTCGCAAGATTTTTCGTAGAGTTGCACCGCTTTTGCATAGTCTTGTTTTACGCCGTAGCCGTTCGAGTACATTGTGCCAAGATTGTTGCAGCTTACGACATCTTCACTTGCGCAAGCTTTATTATAGAGTTGCACCGCTTTTGCATAGTCTTGTTTTACGCCCCCTTTGCCCGATTCGTATATTTCGCCCAAAAGACCACAACTTTGGGCATGATCCTTGCCGCAACCTTTTGTGTAAAACTCTATCGCTTTAGCGTAGTCTTGCGGTACACCTTTGCCCGATTCGTATAATTCGCCCAGAGCGCCGCAATTGCCGGCATATCCGCCATTGCAACCTTTTGTATAAAACTCTACCGCTTTTGCATAGTCTTGTTTTACCCCCTCTTTGCCGTCATTATATATCGCGCCCAAAAAGCTGCAATCCAAAATCTCTCCGCCATCGCAAGCTTTTTTGTATGACTCTACCGCTTTTGCATAGTCTTGTTTTACGCCATAGCCGTTTGCGTATATTGTGCCCAAGATACTGCAACCCATGATATGCCCGCCCTCGCAAGCTTTTGCGTAAAACTCTACCGCTTTTGCATAGTCTTGTTTTACCCCCTTGCCGGTATAGTACATGGAGCCTAAGTTGTTGCAACTTTCAATATGTTTCTTATCGCAAGCTTTTTCGTAGAAACCAATAGCTTTTACATAATCTCGCTCTACGCCGTTACCGTTCGCGTATATAAAGCCGGCATCATAGCAACTCTCTATGTATCCACTCTCGCAGCCTTTTTGAAGAAGTTCGGTCGCTTTGGCATAGTCTTGTCTGTCATAATATATGGAGCCCAAGTTATTGCAGCTTGCAACATGTTTACCCTCGCAAGCTTTTTCGTAGAATTTGATAGCTTTGGCACGGTCTTGCTTTACGCCCTGACCGCTTGCGTACAGCTCGCCCAAATTGCCGCAGCTTGTGACATCTCCGCCATTGCAGCCTTTTGTGTAAAGCTCTACTGCTTTGGTATAGCTCTGTTTTACCTCTTTACCATGTTCGTATATAGCGCCCAGCTTGCCGCAATCACCGACATATCCGCCCTCGCAAGATTTTTTGTAAAATGCCGTTGCTTTGGCATAGTCTTGTTTTACCCCCTCTTTGCCGTCATTATATATCGCGCCCAAAAAGCTGCAATTCAAAGCCTCCCCGCCGTCACAAGCTTTTTTGTGCAACTCTACCGCTTTGGCAAAGTCCTGTTTTACGCCGCGCCCACTTGCGTACATCACGCCCAAGTTGCCGCAGCTTACGATATCGCCGCCACTACAAGCCTTTGCGTAAAGCTCCGCCGCTTTTGAGTAGTTTTGCTTTATGCTTTTGCCGTTGTCATACATCGTGCCCAAAAAGCTACATCCCAAAACTTCGCCATCATCGCAAGATTTTTGGAAAAGTTCCACCGCCCCCTCGTAGTCGCTGTTTTGGTAAGCCGCTAAGCCAACTTCAACAACTCCTGCAAAAACCGTACCCGCGAGCAGAGCCGCACTTATGAAATATTTTAAAATAGTTTTCACCCAAACTCCCATTGATAAAAAATATTTATAATTCTAAACGAAAAGTTATTTTATATAGCTTAAAGGTAAGAAAAAAAAGAGTTTTTAATGTAAAACTATGATGTAATTTTCTATAGCGTAAGATAGCGTTTGGAGCAAATATCAAAACGGCAAAAATATGCCGACAAAATAAGCTCTCTTCGCACCCGCGCCAAGAAGCCCACGACACATATACGCAAGGTAAGCCGCAAGATTATTACGACAGCATTACATGCTGCGCATAAGCGGGTGATGACATCTCATCTATAAAATGCTGCGTAGCCGATATGTCAATTGACGCTCTTGCTACTCGACCGCCAAAAGCACTCTAAATCCCACATCGTCACCTTTGTAGTCGGGCGGTTGGGATATCCTCGCCGCGGGGCGTAAAAATTCGGCGCTGTTGTAGCAGCTACCGCCTTTGAGGACATTTTTGTCGCCGACAAGGTTGTTTAGAGGGTCTTTTTTTGGGCTTTTGGAGTAGAAATTTTCATTGTATTTGTCCTCCACCCACTCCCAAACATTTCCGTGCATATCGTAAAGCCCCCATTTGTTGGGCGATTTTTGGGCTACGGCGTTTGGATGAAGAGATTTTGTTTTGGTGCTTTCGTAATACCACGCGTGTTTTTTCAGTTTGGACACGTCTTCAAAGTCTTCCGCCGCCGCGTATTCCCATTCGGCTTCTGTGGGGAGTCTGTATCTATTCGTATTCTCAATCGCGTTTAATTTTGATATAAAAAATCTGACATTGTGCCAAGAGACAGACTCAACGGGGTTTTTTGCCGCTTTAAATTTGCCCGGATTATGCCCCAAGACCTTTTCCCACTGCTCTTGCGTCACTTCGGTCGCGCTAAGATAAAAACTCTTGCTTATCGTCACATTGTGTGCGGGTTTTTCATTGGCGTTTTTATCTGAGCCCATCGTAAAAGTGCCCGCATCCACCAGTACAAAATCCATACCGATGCTATTTGTGTAGGTTTTGCTAAGTTTCTTATCCTCTTTCCCCGAGCAGCCGCCGATGATAAATGCAAAAGCGACCAAAAGCCAAAGATACCTACTCATCATATTAACTCAATTTGATGGGGTTTTGCGCGTCTTTTCCAACGACCGTAGTCCACGGCAGGATTTTATATGAGAGTATGAGCCCGCCTTTGACATAGGGGTCGTTTTTGACAAACTCCTCTATGGGTGCGACACCTTGCGTCAAAAACAAAAACGCCGACCCCTGCGTCCCAAGCGCGCCTGCCAAGATAAGCTCCCCTCTATCTTCCGCCGCCTTAGCCAGTGCTAAATGCTCTTTCCTAAACTCATCGCGCCTTACCATATAATCCGCCGCCGCCTCATATATCAACAAATAGTGCATCAAAGCCCCCTATACTCTTCGTAATTACCCTTGAAATCCTCTATACTGCCATCGTCTCTTATCTTAATGATACGGTTGGCAAACGCGTCGATAAGCTCCCTATCGTGCGTCACGCAGATGACGACGCCTTCGAACTTATACAAAGCCTCGCCCAGAGCGATGATAGCCTCCAAATCAAGGTGGTTGTTTGGCTCGTCAAGTATCAAAAAGTTGCCCCGCTCTAACATCACTTTTGAGAGCATTATGCGGTGTTTTTCGCCGCCGCTTATGGATTTGACGCTCTTTTTCTGCTCTTCGCCCGAAAATAGCATCCGCCCCAAGCACTTTCGTATCTCATCCAAATCCTTCTTATCGTCAAACTGTTGCAGCCACTCGAAAAGCTCCATATCCCCCGTGATGATATCGGTCGTATCCTGCGGAAAGTAGCTCGTCTCTATCGTCGCCCCCCAAAATATCTTGCCGCTATTTGGGAAAAGTTCGTGCGTCAAAAGCTTGCAAAGCGTACTTTTACCGATACCGTTCGCGCCGATAAGGGCTATCTTGTCGCCTTTCTCGACTTTTATATTGATATCTTTTAAGACCTCTTTGCCGTTGTATGAGAAGGAGAGATTTTCGATATTTAAGACTTCATTGCCGATGTCGCGCTTTTTTCTGAAAACTATACTTGGCTCCCTGCGCGAAGAGGTCTGAAGCTCTGAAATATCCAACTTTTCAAGCTGTTTTTGGCGGCTTGTAGCCTGTCTTGCTTTTGAGGCGTTCGCGCTAAATCGGCGTATGAAGCCCTCCAAATCCTCTTTTTCTTTGAGCTTTCTCTCCCTATCCATCTCAAGCTGTTTTTGTGTGAGCGTGGAGGCGATATACCAGTCGTCGTAGTTGCCGCTAAACTCTCTTATCTTTTTAAAATCCACATCCAAGATATTGGTAACTACGGAGTTTAGAAAGTGCCTGTCGTGCGATATGACGACCATCGTGCCGCTGTGGCGGTTGAGTTCGTTTTCAAGCCACGAGATAGCCTCTATGTCGAGGTTGTTGGTGGGTTCGTCCAAAAATAGAATATCAGGTTTTGGAAAGAGCACCTGCGCCAAAAGCACTTTAAACTTTTCAGCACTCGTGGTCTGTTTCATAAGCTCATCGTGCCTTGAAACATCAAAGCCCAAATCCTCCAAAATCTTCTCTATCGTCACCTCATACTCGTAACTTGGGTCCTCTTCGGCGCAGATGATTTCAAGTTCGGCTAAGCGGTTGTTCACGCTCTCATCTTCAAAATCGCCGCTCTCGTATAGTTTCTCTTTCTCTTTTACGGCGTCGTAAAGCCTTTTGTTGCCGTAAAGAACGGCGTCTTTTATACTGAAATCCTCAAAGGCAAATTGGTTTTGACCCAAAACGCCCACTTTTAGGGCGCTATTGATCGCCACATTGCCCGAGCTTGGCTCCAGTTCGCCTGATAAAATCTTTAAAAATGTACTCTTACCCGCACCATTCGCGCCGATAAGCCCGTAACGCTTCCCGCCGTCAAGTTTAAGACTTATATCTTCAAATAAAATCTGCCCTGCAAATCTCATCGTAATATTGTTTATCTGTACCATTATGTCCGCTTTATTTTGTATTAAAAGCGCTATTGTAGCAGACAAAGCCAAAAATAAAAATACAAACGCGTCAAGCGTGGCGGACTATTGTCGACAGAGCGAAGCGAGATTGCCCGTTTTATAAGTTTGACCGATTCCCACGGATTGCTGCACAATCCCAAGAGACGACAAAGAGAAAAACCATTCCCGCATAAAGCACGTCAATCACTATGATGTGCGGGAATGGCGGTGCAACAAACTACCAATCTACCTTCATTTGAGTTTTATTACCCGGGATTACATCTATGACGCTGCCGGTTACATTGCCTTTGCTCACACCCCCCTTTCCTGCCCATCCGCCAGGGACTCCGATGAATTCCACTTTAAAGCTTGAGTTTGTGGCGGTGGGATTTAGCTTATCGTGTATGAGCCATGTATCAGGCAAAGTGTGAACCGTATCGGCATGCGGTGTAGAGCCTGAAATATTTCTGAGAGTTATATTGGATATGCCGTTTCTAAGGAGTATTGATGTTGTATTAATTTCCACACTTTTACCTTTTTTGTTAGGAATATATCCGGTAGAGATAGGGATATATCCTTGATCCATACTGCTATGCTTTGAATTAAGATAAAAGTCAGTATAGTCCATATTTATATCAGAAAAGCTTAGACTATAAGTAGTTTTGTTGCAGGTACGACAAAAGAGTTCATACCTCACTTCGGCGCTTATCGGGCTCTCTCCTTTGTAGTTATCTATAAAAACTTTACCGTAAAAGAATGTGAGGTTGCCCCCTTCCATGGTGACATTTGCCTTATGAACGTTTAAATCAAAGATATCTGTATTGTTTACGGCAAAATCAGCCAAAGAGGTGCTAAAGGGCTCCTCGCC
>JAISQB010000055.1 GCA_031274495.1 Campylobacteraceae bacterium
CCTTGCGGTCTTAACTCAAACCTTAGTGTCTTTTGTACCGAATAAAGATTATTGAAATCCCTTAAAAACTTGGTAGCCATTTTGTCCTCCCATAATAAAAAATTGCCCTTAAAGCCTTAGCTATCTGTTTCCATAGCTTTATTTATAATTCTTTGAACCTTTTCTTTTGCGATTCGTCTTTGTTTGAGATTTTGAAATGCTAAAAAGATGTTCTTCCAAAGTTTCCACCGACAACTCAAAATCACGCAAAGATTTTTCTATAAATGCCTTGTGGTATTCGTCAATAATCTTTTTCACCCTTTTGTAGCTATCGGCTCTATGTTCATCTTGATAGAGTATGCCGCTTTTTTTGATGTTTTTAGGAGTTTTGCCTTGTGGCTTCAACTCAAGCATTAATATTTCTCGAAATAAACAAAAACTGTTAAAATCCCTTAAAAACTTAATAGCCATCTTCTCCTCCTGAAATGCATATCATTTAGTATTATAATTGTCAATACATATAAAGATTAAAGAATATTAGCAAATAAATCTGAAAGTCATATTAAAAATATATGATTTTCGTAGATTTATTTGTAAATTTTGTAGTTTTTAGTAAGTTTTTTGTTAAATTGCGCAATACATAATCTACCATAGTAGAAATTTTGAGTTATCATTATACACTATTTTTTGAAACACAAAGCCACTAAATTTAATACCGCATATAATAACTCTCGCTCGGTATATGTAAAAATTACGCTCCAAATTGCCCCTTCCGTTTCGTTTCAAAGTTTTATGAGATTTTAATTATATTTTTGGTAAAGAGAAGCCGCAAATGCTCATAAAAAACTGGATAATTGATATTAAAGCTTTTTTTTGGTATATTCTTGAACTTTTTTTGACCATAGGCGACGCTATGGGCTATATCTAAAGGTAATTAATGGAACTATATAAAAGTTACAAAGACAATTGCGGTTTCGGACTGCTGGCGAATACTAACAACATAGCTTCCCACGACATTGTCAAGGACGCTATATCGGCTTTGGAGCGAATGGTGCACAGAGGCGCTATCGCCGCGGACGGTAAGAGCGGGGATGGCAGCGGGTTGCTGTTTTCTTTGCCTGTGGAGTTTATGAAAAAAGAGGCGGCGAAGCTCGGCGTGGATCTGCCCAAGCAGTTTGCGGTCGCTCAAGTTTTTTTTACAAGCGAAGCGCAAAGGGTGGTGTTTGAGGAGATTTGCCAAGATAACGACCTCAAAGTTCTATTGTACCGCGATGTACCGATAGACATAAGCGCGCTTGGGGAGTTAGCCCTTAAAACGCTTCCCCAAATCACGCAAGTTTTCGTTATACCCAACTCACTAATCGCCACAAAACGCTTCGAGGCGCTTTTGTATCTGACAAGACGCAACATAGAGATAGCCCTCAAAGACGACCCTGAATTTTACATACCGTCATTTTCCAACAGAGTCATCTCGTACAAGGGCCTTGTTATGCCGACCTATCTGCGGGGATTTTATAAAGATTTGCAGAGCAGCAGTTTCAAGGCGGTTTTTGCGCTGTTTCATCAGAGGTTTTCTACCAATACCCTTCCAAAATGGAAATTAGCCCAACCCTTCCGCACCCTTGCTCACAACGGCGAGATAAACTCTGTCGTCGCGAACCGCTTCAATCTCAAAACGAAAAGCGAGTTTTTAAAGAGTTCCGTCTACTCCGACAAGGAGCTGCGCTCTTTGCTGCCCGTTACGACTGATGATGTGAGCGATAGCGCGAGCTTGGATAATATGTTCGAATTTTTACTCGCAAACGGGTATGACTTTTTCAAAGCCGCGCGCGTTTTGATACCCGCTCCTTGGCAAAATTCACCGCATATCGACGCAAAACTGCGCTCATTTTACGAGTACGCCAGCAACAGCTTCGAGCCTTGGGACGGACCTGCTGCTATCTCCCTAACAGACGGCAGATATATAGCCTGTATCTTGGATAGAAACGGACTTCGCCCCGCCAAATATATCATCACGAAAGATAGTAGGATATTGATAGCGAGCGAATACGGCGTAATGAAAATAGACGAAGAGAATATCTTAGAGAGGGGTCGTCTGCAAAGCGGCGAGATGCTCGGCGTTGACCTAAAATACGGCAAAGTGATGAAGAACCCCGAGATAAACGACTATCTCAAAAATTCCCACCCATACACCGAGTGGCTCAATAAAAATATGTTTTACCTGCAAGAGTATGTGGATATTTTGTTTGCCAATACGCAAGATTATCAATTTAACGACCTTGTCTATCTGCAACGCTACAACAACATCACGCAAGAGATTAGAGAGACGATAGTAGAGCCTATGATAAGGGACGGTAAAGAGACGACGGGCTCTATGGGCGACGATACGCCGCTTGCCGCTTTCAGCCAAAAACAGCGCTTTTTTACGGACTTTTTCAAACAAAAATTTGCCCAAGTGACAAACCCGCCCATCGACCCGATAAGAGAGATGGTCGTTATGAGTTTAAATACCGATTTTGGGCAGATACATAATATCTTAGATGAGACGCCCACCCACGCTTTCCGTATCAAATCCATCTCACCCGTGCTTATGCAGGAGCGTATGGAGGTGCTGAAAAGTTTTGGCGACCCAAGCCAGCCGCTCTTCAAAAAAGAGTATAAATGCCGCACATTCTCGACGCTTTATGAGGAGAATCTGCAAGGCTCTTTGGAGGATCTGGTCTACGACATCGTAGAGGCGGTTAGAAATGAAAATGTCCATATGGTATTTTTGGATGACAGAGGGCTTGATAGGACGCACAAGTGTATCCCTATGGCGATGGTCGTAGGACGCGTCAATAACGCCCTTTTGGACAATGGCGTCAGACGCAAAGCCTCTATCGTAGCGATAACGGGCGAAGTGTTTGACTCTCACTCTACGGCGGTTTTGATAGCGTTTGGAGCAAGCGCGGTGTATCCATATCTTCTATACGCGACCGCCTTGGATATGATAAAAGCAAGAGGTATGGATAGCTACGACACAAAAGAGGCGCTCAAAAACATCAACCACGCCCTTGGGCAAGGACTGCTCAAAATCATCTCCAAAATGGGTATCTCAACGATAGCCTCATATAAAAATTCGGGGCTTTTTGATATCATCGGACTCTCTTCAAGGATAACGAACGACTGTTTTAGAAACGCCGTTTGCCTTTTGTCGGGGCTTGATTACGACGATATAGAAAAGCGTATAGAGCAAAACCACGCCAAAGCTTACGAGATCGATACGCGTACCAGAATGTTCCCTTTAGAAATCGGCGGATTTTACAAATATATGGACGGCGGAGAGTACCACGACTACGGTCCGCGCGTTATACACGCCATCCACCAAACAGCTCACAGCGGCGCCAAAGCGGACTATGAGAGTGTAAAAAAACTCATCTCCTCAAGAAATCTCAAAATGATAAGGGACTTTTTTGACATCAAATCCGACAGAAAACCCATAGACATCAAAAAAGTCGAACCCATATCCGAAATCTTCAAACGCTTCAACGGCGCGGCTATGAGTCTTGGCTCCATCTCGCCCGAAGCGCACGAAGCGATCGCGCTTGCTATGTATCAATTGGGCGGTATGTCCAACTCGGGTGAGGGCGGTGAGGCACCTGAGAGGTTAAAAAGTATCAAAAACTCCAAAATCAAACAGATAGCCTCAGGACGATTTGGCGTCACTCCGGAATACCTAAGAAGCGCCAAAGAGATACAGATAAAGGTCGCTCAAGGCGCGAAGCCCGGAGAGGGCGGACAGCTTCCGGGACACAAAGTAACACCTCTTATCGCAAGTCTGCGCTATACAGTACCCGGTGTCACGCTCATATCGCCGCCGCCTCACCACGATATCTACTCTATCGAGGATTTGGCGCAGCTGATTTTTGACTTAAAGCAGGTAAATCCTGACGCGATTATTACAGTCAAACTTGTCTCAACCGCAGGTGTTGGCACGATAGCCGCAGGTGTGGCGAAAGCTTACGCGGATAAGATCATCATCTCGGGCAACGACGGCGGCACGGGCGCGGCACCGCTCACATCTATCAAATTCGCGGGAAATCCCTGGGAGATAGGACTTAGCGAAGCCCACAACGCGCTAAAATACAACAACTTAAGAGAGTTTGTACACTTGCAAACGGACGGCGGCTTGAAGATAGGACTTGATGTCATAAAAGCGGCACTTTTGGGGGCGGAGAGTTACGCGTTTGGAACTTTGATGTTGACGATTTTGGGTTGTAAGATGTTGCGCGTTTGCCACTTGAACCGCTGTTCTGTCGGTGTCGCGACTCAAAACGACGAGTGCAGAAAAAACTTCAGCGGCACAGTCGATAGGATAGTCAACTACTTCACGCTTTTAGCCGAAGATGTGCGGGAGATACTCGCTTCCTTGGGCTACACCTCATTGCAGGATATCATCGGACGAAGTGAACTTTTAGAAGTAAAAGACGACGAGTTTGCCAAAAAGTTTGATTTTAGTTCAGTCCTCGCAAATATAGATGGCGTCAACACTTGCCAAAAACCCTCAAATCCTCCGTATGACAAAAACGAATACGAAAATGAGATATTAAAAGAGGTCTATAAAGTCATAGAAAACAAAAACGAATACATCGTCATCAGCAAAACCATAGCCAACACCAATAGAAGCTTCGGCGCCAGAACAAGCGGCGAGATAGCGAAATTTTACGGCAACAAGGGGCTTTCGGAAGATAGTATCGTCTACAACTTAACAGGTATCGCGGGACAGTCGCTGGGGGCGTTTTTGATTAACGGCGTCACGATTAACCTACACGGCGTGGCGAATGATTATGTCGGCAAAGGTATGAACGGCGGCAAGATAATCATCACGCCAAAAGTTCAAGGCGAACACTTCTCGTGCGCGGGCAACACGTGTCTTTACGGCGCGACAGGCGGTAAGCTTTTCGTCGCGGGCAATGTCGGCGAGAGATTTTGCGTGAGAAACTCCGGCGCAGTGGCGATAGTTGAAGGCACAGGCGATCACGCGTGCGAATATATGACGGGCGGCGAGGTGCTCATACTTGGCAAAACGGGTATGAACTTTGGCGCGGGAATGACAGGCGGCGTGGCGTTTGTCTATGATAGAGACCACGACTTTATCGACAAGCTAAACCAAGAGCTCGTTAAAGCCGTGCGCATAGACACAGACGAGATGGACGGCGCAAGGCACATCCTCAAAAAACTACTGAGGATGCACATCAACGAGACCCAAAGCACGAAGGCGAGGCTGATAATGGATAACTTTAGACACTCTATAAGAGATTTTTGGATGATACATCCCAAAGATATGACGAGACTCCCGTTGAGTCCAGGAGAGGGGAATTAAAATGCAAGAGTTTTTAACTATAGAAAGAGCTGAAATTAAAAAACGCGATGCCGGCGAGAGGACGAAAGACTTTAAAGAGATTTACGAACTGCTCTCAAAAGAGGATGTAAAAGAGCAGGCGAGCCGCTGCATACAGTGCGGGGACCCGTTTTGTCACAACAAATGCCCTCTGCACAACTTCATCCCCTTTTGGCTAAAATCCGTAGGTGCGAGAGCTGATATGCACACAGCGTTCGCCCTCTCCAACGAGAGCAATCCGTTCCCCGAGATAACAGGTCGCGTATGTCCGCAAGATAGGCTTTGCGAGGGCGACTGTTCGCTAAACGACGGACACGGAGCCATCACGATAGGCGCTATCGAAACCGCCATAAGCGAAAATGGCTTTAGAAACGGACTAAAGCCTCTGTTCGCCACGAAAAAGATAGACAAATCAGTCGCCATCGTAGGCTCAGGACCTGCCTCCATAGCTGCGGCGACATATCTTTTAAGGGCGGGTGTGAGAGTCGTTATGTATGAGCGGCAAAACAGAGCGGGCGGACTTTTGACTTACGGCATACCGGGATTTAAGATAGAAAAAGAGGTCATCGCAAGAAGGATAAATTGGCTAACGGAAGCTGGGCTGGAGCTAAAAACAAATACGGAAGTGGGCAAAGATATAGCTTTTTCGGAGCTTGTAAATTCGCATAACGCCGTATTTTTGGGTATCGGCGCGGAGCTTCCAAACCGTGCCAATATCAGCAATGAAAACGCCAACGGGACGATTATGGCGGTGGATTTCTTGCGCAATATCCAAAAAAAGCAGTTCAAAGAGGAGCTTGATAAAGATATCGATGTATTCAACAAAAATGTCGTAGTGGTGGGCGGCGGCGATACTGCTATGGATTGTCTAAGGTCATCTTTGAGGGAGAATGCCAAAAGCGTCACTTGCCTCTATCGCCGCGACAAATTCAATATGCCCGGCTCCAAAAAAGAGTTCAAAAACGCGCTTGATGAAGGTGTGAATTTTATCTACAATGTAGCCCCGCGTGACATCATCGTCAATAGCGAGGGGGATGTCATAGGGCTTAATATGCAAAAGACGATAATGAGCGACAAAAACGCCACGGGAAGGCAAAGTATCGAGATGGTAAAGGGGAGCGATTTTAAGATCGACGCCGATGTTGTCATCTTCGCGCTTGGATTTACGCCCAATATACCGACATTTTTGGCTGAAAACGGCATAGATGTAAATAGCCGCGGCGGGGTTGCGACAGATGAGTATTATCGCACGAGCAAGATGGGAGTTTACGCAGGCGGCGACTGTATGAGAGGGTCCGCTCTGGTCGTGACTGCGGCGGCTGACGGGAAGGCGGCGGCGGCTCAGATATTGAAAGATCTCTCTTTATAGGAAATTTATGATTTTTTAAGCGCAAAATCTACTATAATTCCAATATCGATTTTGCAAAATAGAAGGATATATGACAAAGGATGAAGCTATTTTGGAGTTGCGCTTCAGTAATGTCACCGAAGAGGATATAGAGACAATCATCGCAAACTGCAGGCAGAAAAACATACTGCCTCAGTTTTTGGACGACGAGTTGGAAAAACTGGGCTA
>JAISQB010000058.1 GCA_031274495.1 Campylobacteraceae bacterium
ACATTATTGCCGGATGACATAGCAATAATGTTTCCAGATGATAGTAAAGACATGTATAAAATATTTGAATTGCTGGAAAGAGAAATAAAGGAAAAGTTGGATTGGGAGGTCAATAAATCATATGAAACAAAAGAAAAGTTAGATAAGAAAATATTTTTTAGCAATAAAAATAATGTAAAAGGATTAGAATTTTCTTTTGTTATCTGTATAACAATAGGGCTTGATAGATCACTTAGTTTTAGAAATACTTTATATATGATGCTAACAAGATCATTTTTAAAAACTTATATGTTATTGGTTGAAGATTATAATAAAGAAGTTTTACCTGATATAGAGCAAGCGCTTGGAGAAATATTAACAAAAGGACAAATGACTTTAAAAGAACCTACTGATGACGAGAAGAAAAAAATAGAAGAGAATATTATTAAGTATAATAGTAAAAATTCTACTAATGCAGTCGAAAGAATATGTGATGAAATGGATATTCCAACTCTATATAGAGATAAAATTGCAAATAAAATAATATCTGAAATCAAAAAAAGATTAACAGAAGAAGAACTAAGAACAGCTGTTAAAAGTTGTTATGAGCTATTAAAGATATCACAATAGCGCCAATGAAACAATATGAATTTTATCTCACACAATATGAGCAAGATAATTTTTTCAAGCCAATAAGGGATAAATTTGATGCAATTAAGTTGCTTATGGATATCGTTAAATATGTGAAATTATATGAAGATATAGAAGAAAAAAGTCATTGTAATTGCAAGTTAATATTGCGTATTGACAAATCATCAAGGGTGTTTTTAATTTCTGACGGTAAATATATTTCTATGACATTTCCATTTAGTGTGTTACATAAAGATAAAAGTATCAATTTTTATTCAAAAAATGTAGATGATATTGATATAGCTTTAGCATCACAAATTATTACTTTTGTGCAAGATAAAAAAATTAGAGAAAATGGAGATGAAAGTGATTTTTTTGACCTTATCACATCACCAGATAATGATCTTGGATTTTGGCTATTGTTAAAAGAACTTATTTTTAGTGAAGATGGGTATTTGCGATATGATTATGACCCAGAGCATGTAAGTGGAGATGTTCATCCGCTTTATCACTATGATATTTTTTATTCAAGTCAATGCACTTTTAAGATAGGAATTAATAAGAACATATCTCACGCAGAAATGATTGATTTGCTTGATTTAACAACGGCATGCCACTTTGTTAAATATTAAAAGTAATTATGCGCACTGCTTGGACGATTGCCAAGTGAGGAGGAGTATCTAAGCATAGTCCCCAAAAAACTGGCAGGCAGCGACATCTATAAATATTTAAATTTCAACCTCATTAAAGATTACGAACTGGCAAATTAATCCACCCGACCTTTCGCGTTTTTTGGCGTGAAAGGTCAAACTTTAAAAACTTTTTGTAAAATACCATCAAAAATATCCGCACAAAAAGGGCAAAGTATGGGAGATGGGATTTTGTATGAAACTAAAGAGCAAAATCCTCTCTCTATCGCCTTTTTGATAAAATGATTAGGCAAAAGGAGATTTGTGGATAACTTAAAGGCTAATATGGACTCTTATCACCTCTTCCGCTACGACGATAAAAAGTTAAATATAGGTATGCTTTGCGAATATTTTGGCAAATGCGGCAGCTGTACGCTTTATGGCTTAAGTTATGATGAGCAAAAAGAGTTTAAATTAAAGGACGCCAAAGAGCTGTTCGCGCCGCTTTGGTCGGGGGAGTTTGAGTGGCATAGTTCACAAACCGGTCACTACCGCACAAGAGCTGAATTTATGATTTGGCACGATGGGGATGATATCTCTTACGCTATGCATAAACTTAAAAATATAAAAGAGAGTGCGCCAATGCTTGATGCCTCGTTCCCCAAGCCTCACGTCCGAAACGACTTGACGCAACAGGGCGGCATTATAGGCGCGCCGCAAAATCAAATAGACAAAATCGGCAAACTACCCATCGCAAACTGCCCAAAAGTAGATAAAAAGATAGCCGACTTGATGCCGCGCCTCCTTGCGTTTATAAAAAACAGTGAGATTTTAAGACAAAAGCTTTTCGGTATTGAATTTTTAAGCTCCCGCGATGAGGTGCTGGCGACCTTGCTCTATCATAAAAAGTTAGATGAAGCGTGGCAAGATGAGGCGCGTGGGCTCTGTGCTTTGGGTATCAAAGTGGTCGGCAGGAGCAGGGGTGTTAAGATAAATATCAGCGAAGATTTCGTGCGCGAAACTTTACATATCAACGACAAAGAGTTCAAGTATATCGTATACGACACGAGCTTTTCGCAGCCAAACCGCGGTGTGAATGAGCAGATGATTTCGTGGGTTTTAGGTAAAATTTCAAGTGCTAAAAGGGCGGATTTGTTGGAGCTTTATTGTGGGCACGGTAACTTTACGCTGCCGCTTAGCTTTCTGTTTGAAAAGGTTTTAGCCACTGAGATATCAAAGAGTTCCATACACGCCGCTAAGGAAAATTGCGCCCTAAATGAAGCCCATAACATAACATTCGCAAGGCTCAGCGCACAAGAGTTCGTGAGCGCGTACAACCGTGAGAGGGAGTTCAAGCGTTTGGCGGATATAGAGCTTGGCAGTTACAACTTTTCGCACCTTTTGATGGACCCGCCGCGTGCGGGACTTGACGAGCATAGCCTCCGTCTCGCTTCGGATTTTAAAAATATCATATACATCTCGTGCAACCCCAAAACGCTCTTTGACGACTTAACGAAGCTTACCGCAACACACAAGATCACCTCTTTTGCGCTCTTCGACCAATTCCCCTACACGCACCACATAGAGAGCGGGGTGATTTTGGAGAGGATAGTGTGAGGTTTGTTTTTCTTGGCGTCATCTCAAACGCGCTCTTTTTTTCGCCGATTTTGTACTATATCTTGAAGCTGCAAAACAAAGAGAGCGGCAAAGCGGAGTTTATAAATTTTGCTTCCGAGTTTGAGGTGTTTTGGATACATTCCGCCGCCGTCACGATAGCGTTTATCGCTTTTTCGCTCGCTGCTCTAAATGTTTTTCAAAAAAGAGCGCGCAAAGCGGAGGTAGCCGCGCTTTTGATGTCGTCTATTCCCATCGCGCTATATTTAGCAGGATACGGGAGAATATTTACGCTCTTAATGGCAATAGTTTTTTAACAAAACATTTCCCAAACAGTCAAAAAAGCCCGCCCCATATGGTATAATCGCACAGTTTTTTAAAAATAGGAGCGTCGAATATGGAAGAGCTGGAGCATTCAAATCTTGGCATTGCCTCATTTGTCTTTGGACTATCAAGCGTCGTTTTGCTTG
>JAISQB010000064.1 GCA_031274495.1 Campylobacteraceae bacterium
GTGGAGTTGAAGAAGTCGGATTCTGACCCTGAGGCGGCGAAGTGGCAGTTGATGTTGGAGCTTTTTACGCTGAGCCAAAGGGGGATTGAGCGCAAAGGCAGGCTTGAATATATTGAGAAAAGTAGGCAGACGAAAAGTGAGGTCGTGCTCTTGGACAGCGCAAATGAGGCGAAGCTTTTGAAGACTTTCGAGGAGATAGACTCTTTGGTCGCGCAAGAGGTGCCTCCAAAGCCCGTATTTGTCTCCAAATGCAAAAGATGCGCCTACTATGAATACTGCTTTATATAGGAGATATGATGGCTAAAACGCACACCAGATATATACTTTCGATGGGCAGGTTAGAACGCAAAGATAACTCCATAGCCTTCAAAAACGAAAAGACGAGCTTTTACTTACCTATCGAGGAGACGAGGGAGCTTTACTGTCTGAATGAGGTGAGTTTTAATACGAAGTTTTTGGATTTTATATCAAAAGCGGGCATAACGATGCACATTTTTAACTACGGCGGCGGATATAGCGGCACTTTTTACCCCAAGGAGTACCTCGTAAACGGCGATTTGAATGTGAAGCAGTCGCTCTGTTTTGTCGAAAACCGCCTAAATATTGCAAGAAGTATCGTAGCGGCGATAGCAAAAAATATACACGAGGTGCTCTATCACTACTATAGGCACGATAAAAAGGAGCTAAAGCCGTATCTGGATTGGCTAAAAGACAAAGTGCCCGCACTGCTTGAGAGCGCTATCAAGATAGAGCAAATTTTGTTTGTTGAGGGGCAGATTTGGAGTAGATTTTACGATAGTTTTCGCTATTTTTTGCCCGAGGATTTTCTGATGAACAAAAGGGTAAAGCGCCCGCCCGACAACCCTATGAACGCGCTTGTAAGCTTTGGCAATACACTTCTTTACACAAAAACCATCTCAGCCATATACCACACCCACCTAAACCAATCCGTGAGCTTCCTGCACAGCCCAAGAGAGGGTCGCTTTAGCCTAAGTCTGGACCTTTGCGAAGCGTTTAAACCTATCATCGTCTTTAAGAGCATTTTTGAACTGGTCGGCAGGAAAAAGCTCCAAGTTGCAAAGCATTTTGATAAAAAATTAAACTACGCGCTGCTAAACGACGATGGCAAAAAGATATTTATAGAGGAGTTTACCAACCGAATAAACGAAACCTTTTTGCACTCAAAGCTCAAAAGAAAGGTCTCATACGAGCACTGCCTAAAACTTGACGGCTACAAGCTCATCAAATTTATCTTAGAGGGCAAAGAGTTCGTCCCGTTTCTTTTGAAAGAGAAGCAATGAAAGGTTCGATAAATTATAACTATCTCTTTTTGTTCTACGACATCGCCGATGAGTTCAGCGAAGTAGGCAAGTACCGCGTCGCGAAAGTCTTCAAAGTCTGCAAAAAATACCTCAAACACCACCAAAAATCCATCTTCAGAGGAAATATCACAGTAGCAAACCAGCTAAAACTCACGAACGAATTAAAAAAGGTCATTGATACGAAGATAGACTTTATAACGATCATCAAAGTCTTAAACTCGGGAAGTTTCGATGAAGAGACTATCGGGACTATGAAGCAAGACAGTGAGAAGATTTTTATATAGCTCTTTTTGTCGGGATGGTGTTAGAATGGCTGTTTGCGTTGGCTTTTGATTTTTGGCTTGTCGTTGGGGTTGATTGGAAAAAGCTCAAAGATTGCTGATTTGATGGGTTTTGCTGTTTTTGGTGTAGTCTATTTTTCTTGGTGGAAGTGAGACAAAGGTTGTATTTAAAGGGGTTTATGCCCGTAATCTCGGGGCGGGAGTTAATGTGGAAGTGAGACAAAGGTTGTATTTAAAGGACATCGCGGCGATGAAGGATGCATAGTATAAGTATGTGGAAGTGAGACAAGAGTTGTATTTAAACAAGTAAATTTTACGCTTTAACGCCTTACGATAACGACAAAACCCACACTATCCCCCCTTAAAACATCTCTTTACCGTACTGATTTAATCAGCTCTTTAGCTAATGAGTCTTTGTAGGTGTATTCCATATAAGAGATAAGTCTGTGCCATCTTCGTTTTACTCTTGCTTTTGCTGCGAAAGGGAAATAGTATTCAAGAGGTATCAGCGATGCAGTACCGATGTCGTCTATTATTATAAATTTACCCTCTTTTTCACTCTCTTTTTTGTAAAGAATGTTTTGAGGATAGATGTTCATTGTTGCAACATTGTAAAAAAACATATGCTGTTTTAGGCGCTTCAGCGCTTCGACAAGCATAGAAAAGTTATCGCGTAGCAGTGTTTCTGAAGATAGATAGTCCGACAAGCTATGAGATTGGCTGCCGTCATAATTTTTTATGAAGTCAAATTGATATCCTTTGCCTATATTGGTCGCTATCACGCCGTGATATTTGGGTAGAAACGGTATATCTTTATCTTTTAATTTTTTATTGTATTTTATCTCCCGCTTAAGCTGTTTTTGCGCACCTTTATCCTCTTTGTATAAAATTTTTATACATAAAAGGCTGTTATCCGGATGAATGTAACACTTTTTGTGTACTCCGTTGCCGATAAAGTGGCTATCGTCTAAATGGATGCCGCCAGAGAGAGTAGTTGCGGTTGAATCTGTTTTGGTTTTAGTCACTCAAAAGCTCCTAAAGCGAAAAATATAAAAATATATTCTATCACTTGAAGCTTAAAGTTGTGTTGTAATTACATCATCAAAGTAGTATCGGAAAAAACGCCCTATTATAGAACTTCCCGTATCAACAATTGCGGGGTGATTAGTCCGCGGAAGTCGTTTTTTGAGATGGTGAATAGTATGTCTATCGTCTCTCCGCTTTTAATCTCTTGCCTGAAGTTATAGTAGAGCGCCTCTATCGTTTTGTCTTCGTGTTGTAGGATGAGTTTTTGGTGGCGGCTGTCTTTGCCTATTAGTCTGTCTATTTTGACTCTCATATCGCGCAGGATGAATGTCGGTTTGGGGTTTTTTTGACCGTAAGGTTCAAACTCTTCCAATATCTCTAATAGCTCAAAATCTATCGCCCCCGGCTCTATCTCGCCGAGGCTGTCGTCGTGCGTCTGCTCTTGCGGTTTTAACTCTTTGGCGCTTTCGTTTATACGCTTTTTGAACTCTTCGAGATTCTCTTTTTTAAGCAGCGCCCCCGCCGCGCCGAAGTGTCCGCCAAAGCCAAGCAGCAGATCGGACTGTTTTGAGATAAGAGAGAGTATATCTACGCCCGCGACGCTTCTGGCGCTCCCTTTGGCGTTGCCCTCTTTTAGCGAAAAGACGATGGAGGGCTTTTTAAATCTTTTGGCAAGCCTTGAAGCGACTATGCCGATGACCCCTTCGTGCCACTCGTCGCCCCAGACTACGATGATGGCGTCATTCTCATCCGCGAACGGCAGCGATGCTTCAAAGAGATTTTTCTCCTCCTCTTTTCTGCGCTCGTTTATGGCGACTATCTCTTCAAGCCGCGCGAGTGCTTCTGTTCTGGATTTGGAGCGTAAAAATCCGTATGAAAAGAGGGCATCCTCCATCCGTCCGGAGCTGTTCAAAAGCGGGGAGAGCAGAAATGATATATCGTCGCTGTCGAAATGCTCTTTTTTGAAAACTTCACGGATCGCCGTAAAGGCGGGGCGCTTTGAAGTGTTTAATAGTTTCAGTCCGCTCTTTGCCATCGTACGGTTTATGTCGTTTAAGTCCATCATATCGGCTATGATAGCGACACATAGCATATCCAGAAATTTCCCAAGATTGTACTCATATCCGCACGCCTCTTTTATCGCCGCACTCAAATACCACGCAACCTGCGCGCCGCATATTTCGCTGTTTGGGAAAGAGCAGTTTGTCTGCTTGGGGTTTACGATGGCGTAAGCGTCGGGGAGGATGGGTGGGGGTGTGTGGTGGTCGGTGATGATGAGGTCTATGCCTCTTTGTTTGCAAACTTGCGCGGCGGCAATGGCGGAGATACCATTATCCACCGTGATGATGACATCCGCCCTTACGCGCTCAACGATAGAGGGGTTGAGTCCGTATCCGTCCGAAAAACGGTTTGGTATCTCCACATCGTAGCTTACATTAAAATCGTCAAAAAACTCCGCCAAAATCGCCGAAGATACAACCCCATCCACATCATAATCGCCCACTATGACGATCTTTTCTCTCTTCTCTATCGCCTCTTTTATGCGCAGAGCGGCTTTTTGCATATCTTTAAACGCATATGGCGGCGGGATGAGTGAGAGTTTCGTATGGCAATCCTTAGCAAAGCGTTGTTGGAGTATCTCTCTAACCGCCTCTTTGGTGAGTTTGGACATACTATTTTTCTTTCGCGGAAGCTAAATAGTTTGCGCGCGAATTTTCATCAGCCGAGTCGGGCGGACTTTTGTATCTCATTTTTTGTGCTTTATGGAAGCTTTTACAAACGCCAAGACCACTTCATTGGGACTTGTGAGCCTTGATGTAAACTCAGGATGAAATTGAACTCCCAAAAACCAAGGGTGATTTTTAAGCTCCATCGCCTCGATAAGCCCTTCGCTCTCGCCTGAGACGATAAAGCCCTCCTCTTCGGCTTTTTGGCGGTATTTGGGATTGGCTTCGTAGCGGTGGCGGTGGCGCTCTTTTATCTGCTCTTTGCCGTGATAGACCTCTCTTAAAAGCGAGCCTTTTTTCGTGTCGCATTTATAAGAGCCAAGCCTCATCGTACCCCCTAGCGGGCTTTGAAATGTGCGCACCTGTTTTAGCCCTGAGCTGTCGTTAAACTCGTCTATCAGGTAGATGACGGGGTTTTTACACTCTTGGTCAAATTCAGTAGAGTTGGCATCTTCGATATGGAGCACATTGCGGCAAAACTCTATCAGCGCCAGCTGCATACCAAGACAGATGCCAAGATATGGCACTCTGTTTTCTCTGGCGTATTTTATGGCGCGCATTTTGCCCTCGATGCCTCTTGAGCCAAAACCTCCGGGCACTAAAATCCCATCTGCGTCGCTCAAAAGCGTCTGTGCGCCCCTCTCTTCTATCGATTCGCTGTCTATCCATTTGAGATTGACCTTCGCGTCTATATTCGCACCCGCGTGGATGAACGACTCCGTCAATGATTTGTACGACTCTTTCAAATCCAGATACTTCCCGACAAACGCTATCGTCACCTCATCTGTCGGCGCGATGACCCTTTTTACGAGTGTGTTCCAGACTTCCATATTGGGCTCTTTTTTGGGGAGTTCAAGGATGTCGGCTATCGGTGTTAGGATGTCCTGCTTTAAGAAATTTAGCGGCACTTGGTATATCGTGGAGGCGTCCACAGACTCGATGATACTGTTTTTGTCCACACCACAGGAGAAGGCAAGTTTATTTTTAAGCTCTTTTGGCAGAGCCATTTCGGTCCTACAGATGAGCATATCAGGCGCTATGCCTATGCGTCTTAGCTCTTGGACGGAGTGCTGCGTGGGTTTGGTTTTAAGCTCGCCTGCTACTCTGATGTATGGGATAAGCGTGAGGTGGATATTGTAAGCCCTCTTTCTGCCAACCTCGTTCCTCAGCGCCCTTATCGCTTCCAAAAACGGCAACCCCTCTATATCGCCCACCGTGCCGCCTATCTCTACGATGAGCACATCTTGATTTTTGCCAGCCTTTTTTATCCGCTCTACTATCTCGCCTACGATATGGGGGATGACTTGGATGGTTTTGCCAAGATAGTCCCCTCTTCTCTCTTTTTCTATAACGCTTGAGTAGACTCTGCCTGTGGTGAAGTTATTGACCTGCGAGAGATTCTCATCCAAAAACCGCTCGTAATGTCCCAAATCCAGATCCGTCTCAGCCCCGTCGTCCGTCACAAACACTTCGCCGTGTTCCAGCGGACTCATCGTGCCCGGGTCTACATTGATGTAAGGGTCGGCTTTGAGTATGCTCACCTTAAGTCCTATGTTTTTCAAAAGCGTTGCCAAACTTGCCGCCGCGATACCTTTGCCCAACGAACTCAAAACTCCGCCCGTTACGAATATATATCTCGTCTCTTGCGCCATTAATTCTTCCTATTATTTTTGATGGCAAATTATAGCTAAGTAAAAGTTATGATGTTATAAAGTTATAAGGTTTTTAGATATAATTACTTCCATTACTTAAATGTATCTGCTAAAGTGGAGAGTTACGGACAAAAATACTATTTTTATCAAGGAGTCGAAAATGCGGACAAAATTGCCGTTTTTATTGTCTGCGCTTATTGTCGGAAGTACGATGCTAAGCGCTAATGAGGCTAAGCTGCCTATCAAAAAGATATCGCTTTTTTCTTCGGGCGTGGGCTACTTTGAGCGCGGGGGCGAACTTCAAGGCGACGCCAAACTAACGCTGCCCTTTGAAGCTTCCGCCATCAATGACGCGCTAAAATCGCTCATAGTCTACGACCCCGCGACTAACGCGCCGTTAGTTAGCTACGCCTCCGACGAGCTGCAAAAAACGCTCTCAAGCCTAAAGATAAATCTCTTCGGCAACCCAAATATCGCTTCGATATTAGCCTCCCTTAGGGGCGCTGAGGTGGAGATATACGCCCCCGATAAGATAACAGGCAAAATCATAGGCGTCGAAACAAAGACCGTTTTTAGCAATGACCAAGCGGGCGATGAGTCTTTCTTATCACTCTTCACAAATAACCAAATCCAAGTCATAGCCCTAAAAGAGATCACCTCTTACGCCTTCACGGATACGCAGATATCCCAAGACCTTTCGCGCGCGCTGGAGATTATCTTAAACTCCAAACAAAACAGCAAAGACCTGCATATCTACCTACCCTCCTCCAAAACACGCGCCGTCTCTATCGGCTATGTGATACCCGCCCCCGTATGGAAAGCAGCCTATAGGCTCGACTTGACGGATAAAAAACCGTTTTTCCAAGGATGGGCGATAGTGGACAACGCTGGAGATACCGATTGGAAAGATGTCGAACTCTCTTTGGTAGTAGGTCGCCCTGTCTCTTTTACACAACCTTTATACACTCCATACTTTCTAAACCGCCCAGTTTTGCCGCTCTCCATAGCCGGATTTGCGCAGGCACAAAGTTACGAGAGCGGCTATAAAGAGCTTGCGATGGCGGATGTGGCATACGAGGTAGAACAAGAGCCTATGATGAACAAACGGCTGCTTTCAAGGGCTGCTAACGCGCCGCTGCCGGTATCGGCAGATTATGATGTGCCAAAGTCCCAAAGTGCGGGAGAGCAGTTTGTATTTACGCTCAAAAATCCCATCACTTTAGAGCGCAGACAAAGCGCGATGTTTCCGTTCGCGCAGGGCAATCCAAAAGCGCGAAAAGTATCCATCTTTACACATATACCACAAGGTCAAAGTGTCAATCCCGCCCTTGGCGCGGAACTTACGAACGACTTGGGGCTCAAACTTCCCGCAGGTGCTATATCGGTCTATGACGGCGGCTCATACGCGGGTGACGCGCTGATAGAGTTTTGGGGAGAAAATGAGAAGCGATTTATCTCTTACGGCGACGATTTGGCGCTGAGCGGCACGCTATCAGGCACTTCAAAGACAATATTTGACAGCGTTAAAATCTCAAAAGGGGTTATGCAGGTGAGTGAAAAGATAGTCGATGAGAAAATCTACTCACTAAAAAACAGCGGCAAAACAGATAAAAATGTCATCTTAGAGCACCCCTTTATCTACGGCGCCAAACTCATAGAGCCCGCCAAATACGCCGAAAAAACAAGCTCGGCTTATCGCTTTGAGTTCACCCTGCCCGCAAATAAAGAGTTAAAATACACCGTCAAAGAGGAGCGTCCAAGCAGGTCAGGCATACGCATAGCGGATTTGCAGCCCTCAGCCATAGTCGCGTTTTCCACCAACAAAAACTTTCCAAGCTCCGTCAAAAACGCCCTCAAAGAGGCGGCAAAGCTGATGGATGCTATCGAAAACGAAAAGTATAAATTGACCATCGCCAAGCGAGCCCTCGACGCGAAAATCAACGAACAAGACAGAGTGCGCAAAAATATAGAAGCTGTGGGCAACGACTCGATTCAGGGCAAAGAGTACATAAAAAGGCTCACCGCCCTTGATAGCGATATAGACAAAGCCTATGTCACGATAGATGAGCTGGAAGAGAGCGTACGAAAGGCTAACCAAGCATTTGATAACTACACGGCAAATCTGGAGATATAGCCAAACAAGTCCGCGCGTTTTTTACAGCGCGGACCTATTTTTAAAGGAGAGCTGGTGGGCGCGGATACCAAATACTGGATAGTATGCATATCAAAAGACCACACGCTATTAGCCCTAAAATGGGGCATCATACAAGCCTGCCACGGCAAAAGAGCGCCGCTTGCAAGAATGAAAAAAGGTGACGGCATCATCATCTACTCATCAAAATTCAACATATCCGACCCCAAAAGCACACTACGCGCCTTCACCGCCATCGGCGAAATCGCAGACGACGATATCTACCAATACGAAATACACCCCGACTTCATCCCCCACAGACGCAAAGTGAACTATTTTTCAGCCAAAGAAGTACCAATAGAACCCCTAATAGACGAATTAGATTTCATCCCCAACAAAAGATTTTGGGGGTATCCGTTTAAGTACGGCTTTTTGGAGATAAGTAAGAGGGATTTTGAGTTGATATCTTCGCATATGCGTGGTTGATATACATCTCCGTCGTTTCCTCGCAGGCTGGAATCCAAACTCTCTTCGTCGTTCCGAGCGAGCCGATTTATCAGCGACGAGGAATTTTAAAAGGTCACCCGTTTTACAGGTTTAACCATCAAGATTCCTCGTCGCTTCGCTCCAACGGAATGGCGGAAGGGAACACACTACGCACAGCGACAGCGATAAGCGCGTAATCGCGATTTTCTCTTCCCCCCATTTTGACACTGCCTCCTGTTTTGATTTATTCAAGGAAAAAGAGCGAGGACCTGTTTGAGCGAAGCGAGTCCCGCAGCTCCCTTGAATAAATTAAAACAGGAGGGTACCCCGTAGGGGCAGTGTCAACTTT
>JAISQB010000084.1 GCA_031274495.1 Campylobacteraceae bacterium
TACCACATTATCATATATGTATTGCGCTTTAAAAATTATATCTTTTGTTAAAGTGTATGAGGTTGCGTCAATTGCGATTGTCTCCGACCCACCGACCTCTTGCCAGCCCGTAAAGATATAGTCCGTTCTGTTGAGAATTGTAGGAACTATTATGGATGAGCCTTGTTTTGCACTGAATTTATCTACTATACTATCATCATGATAAAGAAATGTCGCGGTACGGATAGTGTCGGTTGCAAAAGGACTTCCTCCTCCGCATCCTACAAATAGCATAGATACAAAAAGAATAGAAATTGTCTTGTCAAAAACAAGTCTAAGCCTCATGCAGATTAATGTTTTTAGACTAATCGTATTTTTAGATACAGATGAAGTCAAAGCATTTAATAAAGAACTAAACATACTTACCCCTTGTATTGTTTAAATATTTATCAAAAAAATAAATTGCGCCATTTTATCACAAATGCAAGGAAAACTTATTTTTTTTCGGTAGTTTTTTAATTAATTTTTATACTGTTGTAAAATTACATTTTGCTGTTATTTTTGCATTATCCATCTTTTACGTTATGTCCATCAAACCATATCTCATATAAATTAACTTTGTCAAAATAACAAAGAGAATGGCTTCAGCTTCTTTCGTCATTGGCTTATATAATTCCTATGTAGACGATAATCCATTCCCATGCCGCTCCCATGAAAACAAGCGAAGCGCTTTCGCTTTAGCGAAATGTTTCCCTGAAACTAAAAAACAAAGAAAAATATCGGATTTGAAATTATTCATAGATTAAGTATGGTTTTTAGAAATAAAGAGACGCCTCGCTTAGTTTGGATTCCGGCTTTCGCGGAAATAACGGAGAAAGAGGCAAAGGCGATTTGCTTGTTTCCACATAAATGACGGAAAAAGTTGTAAAGAATGATATTCCGTATTTTTTGCGATTTATCTGTTTTGTGTTGTTGCTTTGAATATGAGAAAAATAGATTCCCGCTTGCCTCGCCGAAAACAGACATTTGGAGCAAAACAAGCGGAGATCACGAAGGAACCCAAGGAGCAAGTAAAGAGACAATGTCTCTGACCAATGAAATTACAAGACGGAATTAAAACTATTCCGCCTTGCAATTCCCATTATCACTGCCGATTCTACTCTTTTAGATAAGGGGCGATGTAGCGGTCGTAGCGGGAGGTTTTGAACATGGCGATATCCACTACCACAAGACCGCATATAGAGTTAAAAGTGGGGTCAACGCCAAAGTCCATGAACTGCACGCCGCCGTATTCGCAAAGTTCGGAATACTGCTTGTAAAGCGTAGGGATAGAGCAGCCCATACTGGTCAGCGTACCTTTTAGAAATTGCATATCTTTTTTGTAGTCGTTGCCGACAAAATTCTCAAGTATGCGCGTCGATGAGGGTGGGTAAGGGTTTTTGGATGCCGCGACTACTACTTTGGGGGCAAAATATAATCTGTAAAACGACACTAAAAGGTCAATCGCCGCAGGGGGCATAGAAGCTGAGATAGAGACGATACCAAATAGATATCTATGGTGCGGATTGCGTGCAACATGTGCGCCCATACCTTGCCACAGATAGTCCAATCCGCGCTGTCCCCAATACATAGGCTGGATAAAACTTCGCCCCATCTCCACACCGTGTTCTAAGATAGCTTCCATCTTTTGATTGTAGGTAAATAGAGTGCTGGTGTAGAGGGTTTCCGTATTTTGCCCCTCTTCGGTCGGCGTGAAGCGGTACGCTCCGACGATTTCAAGACGGCGTGCGTCCCACAATATCAGATGATAATAGTAGTTATCATAGCGGTCCAGATCCAAACGCCTCCCGCTCCCCTCGCCCACAGCGCGAAACGCTATCTCACGCAGCCGCCCCAACTCATGCAAGATAGGTGAATACCTCTCCCTATCAGTATGCCTATATAGATAGATACACTTATCATCAGGCGTTATGCCCAAAACTTCGCACTTCTCTAAGGCACCTCTAAGCGCCATGCGATTTGCGGGCAGAGCTATGGGAGTCTCGCCGCGAAAGCACCCTTGTTTGCCTTTGCCTATCCTATAGATATGGCGGCGGAATTTTTTGGCGATTGCGGAAAAGGAGATGTTGTCGTCGTTCCAATACTTGAACGGGATGCGTTTGCCGATGCGGATTTTAAGCCCTTTGCCTTGCTGTCTGAACATTTCGTCTATAAGCAGATATGTAGAAAAAGGCTTGTAGATGATAGATAAGATATAAAAAAACAGGCTGTTTCTGCCTTTCAGATGTACCGGCACGATGGGGGCTTGTACGCGCATGGCGAGTCTGAGAAAGCCGCTGTTCCATTTGCGGTCGCAGATACCTTGAAGCCTAAAACGGGAAACTTCGCCTGCGGGAAACACTATCAACGCCCCGCCTCTTCGCAAATGCTCCTGCACATCTTTAATCTGCTGACGATTGGTCTGTCCGCCCATATTGTCCACGACAATCATAATGTCTTCCAGCGTCTTAAAGTGCGAGAGGATCTGGTTTGCCATCACCTTTATATCATCTCTTACGGAAGATATCGTTTTGATAATCGAAAGGCTATCCAATGTGCCCGTAGGATGGTTGGCGACGATGATCACAGCGCCTTGCGTGGGGATATTTTCCAAATCCGCCACATCAACTTCGCAGCGAAATTCAAAATAGCGCAAAATTTCCTCAACGCAATCTATACCGCGAAGGCTCGGAAACCTCTGTTCAAACTCCAGAGCCTGTTTTTCGTGCAGTATTTTTTTCAACAACCATTTCATAAACCTTTTACGCCACGATGGTAATTTGCGGTTCTTAGTAAGTTCTTGTATCACGCTGTCAAGATGAAACATAGTAGCTACCCCTTAAATATCTAAAAGATGGATTGTAACATTTTTTTTCAAAAAAAACAACAGTTTTTACAACTTTTTTAAAAAAAGATAAAATTTAAAAACAATATTATTAATGCTAAAGTTAAGAGTATATAATATTACTTTAATAAGTATAAGAAGAGTTTAACGGATAAATTTGGCGATTTACAGATGAAGATCGGTATGCCTTATGTAGCTATACATCCCTATTTATCGCATTTTTCTTTAAAAAATTAGCGTTATAAAAGGGCGCTTTTGGCTTGATATGAAGCTTTTATATAGCTTATAAATACTAAACATAGATATTAATCTGATAACTAAAATTTATCTGTAATATACTATTTTGTTAGTTTCTCTTTCGGATAGACATAAGGTTCAGGCAAGACGATTTTCTTTATCATTATCTCTTTGGTGAGGGGTTTTAGCGCTCAAAATTTGCAAAATAAGCAGCCATCAAAACTCCCCGTTTTCTGCGAAAATATCGCGATAGCGAAGGGATTTCAGATCACCGCTTTTTTGCTTCAAAAAAGACAAAAGCCGTTTTATTAATATTTCATTTATATGAATGATAAAAAATGGTCAAAAATCGCATAAAAATAACAAGGTATGCAATAAAGTAACAAAAAAGAGACAAAACGGTTACAGAGCAAAAGGGCAGCAGCAAAAAATATCGCGTGCGGCTTTGTAACCATTTGGCAATAAACTACCTTTAAAATGTAGACGCTTAAAAGCTAAAGGCATAAAATTGAACAAGATAAACGACTTTATATTTTTTAATCTCACGAGATTTTCGGCTTATGCGCTGTTTGTCGTCTTAGCGGCTATATTTATCGTGCTTTTCATCGAGGCGAAGCCGGCGATAGATGCTTTTGGGGTGGACTTTTTGACCTCATCCAAATGGGCGCCCAACCTCGAAATCTTCGGCGGTTTCCCCGCTATCATAGGCTCTATCCTCTCTACATTTATCGCAATGTTCATCGCCGTACCTTTGGCTATCGGCATAGCTATATTTTTAAGTGAGATAGCCCACGAGCGGCTAAAATCGCCTGTTGGGGCAGCTGTGGAACTTTTGGCGGCTATCCCCTCTGTCATCTACGGTATGTGGGGACTTTTCTACTTTGCGCCGATTTTGAGGGCGCTGTTTGGTGGTAACGGGCTTGGGCTTTTGACGGCGGGTATCGTGCTTTCTATTATGATATTGCCGTTTATGGCTTCCGTCGCAAGAGACGCTATGAATACCACACCCAACATCTTAAAAGAGTCCGCCTACGCCCTTGGAGCGACAAAGTGGGATGTGATAAAAAATGTGATTATACCCTACGCCAGAGCTGGTATCTTGGGAGCTGCTATCTTAGCTCTTGGGCGCGCGATAGGAGAGACTATGGCGGTGACATTTGTGATGGGCAATGTCCACAAAGTGCCCGACTCCCTAACATCCGCGGCGACCTCCATACCGGTAACCTTAGCCAATGAGTTCACGGAAGCCGACAGCACACTCTACTACTCATCGCTTTTTTATCTCGCGCTCATACTTTTTGCCATCAGCTTTGTCGTCATAGGCATAGCCAAATTTGTATTTTTCAGAAAATTAAGAGCAGTCCAATGACACATAAATCAACAAGAGTCATCATAAACCGCGTCGTTTTGACGCTTTGTATCATCAGTGCGGCGTTTGGTATAGCGTTTTTGTTTTGGATACTTTTCGTACTCTTTTACAAAGGCTTTTTCGCTCTGAATTTAGATATATTTTTGCACAACGCAGCCCCCAGCGGTATCGAGGGCGGCGGGCTAAAAAACGCGCTCATCGGTCAGGCAATGCTCGTATCATTTGCCTCTATTATAGGTATACCGCTTGGCATATTGGCGGGCACATTTTTGAGTGAATACGGGCAAAAGACTAAGATCGCCAACTTCATCAGAGATATAAGCGACATTATGATGAGTTCGCCCTCCATAGTCATAGGCGCGTTTATATATGCCATCTTGGTGCACCCTTTCGGGCACTTTTCGGGTTGGGCGGGGATAGCCGCACTCGCCGTCATAATGATACCGATAGTTTTGAGGGTGACGGATGATATGCTCCTGCTCGTCCCCCAAACGCAAAGAGAGGCGGCGGCGGCTCTGGGCGCTTCAAGATACAAAGTGATAACAGGCGTCGTCTACCGCGGCGCAAAAGTGGGCATCTTAACAGGCGCGCTGCTCTCGATAGCCAGAATCAGCGGCGAAACAGCCCCGCTTCTTTTCACATCTTTTAACAATAACTTTTTCAGTATGGACCTTGACGCGCCCGTAGCGTCTTTAACGGTCACGATGTTTAACTACGCGACAAGCCCGTATGCCGATTGGCAAAGTTTAGGCTGGGCGGCGGCATTTTTACTGTCTATATTTGTCCTTGGGATCAATATAATAGGTAGATTGATAATCAAAAAGAGGAAATAAAGTGGCAACTATCGCAGATATCAAAGAAAATCGCGCCATCGAGGTGGCAAATCTCTCTTTCACATACGCCAACACGGCGCAGAGTAGTCTAAGAGGTATCAATATGCCCATCGCGCAAAACAAAATCACCGCCCTCATAGGTCCCAGCGGCTGCGGCAAAACTACGCTGCTTAGGTGCTTTAACCGTATCCACGACTTGTATCCTGGCAATTTTTACAAAGGCAAGATTGTCTTTGAGGGTCAAAACATCCTTGACGCCAAAACCGACCTCATAGACCTACGCACAAAGATAGGTATGATATTTCAAAAACCCACCTCATTTCCTATGTCTATCTGGGACAACATCGCCTACGGGTTAAAACTAAAAGGTATCAGCTCCAAGTCCGAACTTAGCGGCAGGATAGAAAAAGCCCTCAAAGGCGCCGCCATCTGGAATGAGGTCAAAGATAGGCTAAAAGATGACGCCAACTCACTCTCAGGCGGACAGCAACAGAGACTTTGCATAGCAAGAGCCATAGCGGTCGAACCGCAGGTGCTTCTGTTTGATGAGCCTACATCCGCACTCGACCCCATCTCAACGCAAGCGGTCGAACAGCTCATCACGGAGCTTAAAAACTCTGTGAGCGTCATCATCGTCACGCACAATATGCAGCAAGCCGCCCGCGTCAGCGACTATACGGCGTTTATGTACATCGGCGATTTGATAGAGTTAAGCCCCACCAAGGAGCTTTTCGTAAACCCCAAAGAGAAGCTCACGGAAGAGTACATCACGGGCAAATTCGGGTGATTTGTACTATTTATGTTTAATACCAACGATATCGTCCGCGAACAGGCACTAAAGAGCAAACTGCCGCTTTTGCTTGAGAGGTTTTTTGGGTGGGTATTGCGCCGACTGCTGCACGAAAGGCAGTTTACGGAGTTTGAGGCAAAATACCCGAGTCTTCGCGGCGTGGATTGCGTTGAGGAGATTTTGCGATATTTTGAATTTCGCTGCGAGGTGGATGTGGCGGATTTAGAAAATATCCCCACACAAGGTGCCGTCATCATAGTCGCCAACCACCCCATCGGCTCATTAGACGCTTTAGCGCTCATCAAAGTGGTCTCCTCTGTGCGGGGCGATGTGAAGATAATGGCAAACCGCATCCTCTCCCACCTAAAAGCATTAGAAAATATCTTCATAGCCGTGGACAATATGGGCGCCCAAACCAACCGCACTCAGATAAAAAAGCTCCAAGAGCACCTGCGCCAAGGCGGAGCGCTCATAGTATTTCCCGCAGGAGAGGTGTCGCGCCTGACGCCCAAAGGTATCCGCGACTGCAAATGGAACAGCGGATTTGTAAGGCTTGCCTTGCGTATGCGCGCCGCCATCGTACCCGTGCATATCAAAGCCAAAAACAGCCTCTTTTTTTATCTTCTCTCCATCATCCACAAGCCCCTATCCACATACCTGCTCATAGACGAAATGTTCAAACAGCGCCGCAAGGGGCTCAAAATCCGCATCGGCAAGCGCATACCATACGAGTACTGGAACAACGCCAAACTCTCCCTCACGCAGATAGCCAAATCCTTCCGCCGCCACATCTACCAGATAGGCAAAGGCAAACGAGGCTGCATCCGCGGCGAAACCCCCATCGCCCTGCCCTCCGAACGCCTTATGCTTAAAAGTGCCTTAGAGAAGTGCGAAGTTCTGGGCAAGACGCCTGATGAAAAGAGTATCTATCTATATCACTGCGCCGACAAGGAGGCATTTTCGCCGATCTTGCACGAGCTTGGACGACTAAGAGAGATATCATTTCGCGCTGTGGGCGAGGGGAGCGGGCGGCGATTGGATCTGGACTGTTATGATGACCACTACTATCATCTGATATTGTGGGATTCGCACCGCCTTGAAATCGTCGGGGCGTATCGATTTATGCCAAGCGAGGAGGGGCAGAGTATGAAAAACCTATACAGCCGCACCCTATTTAACTACCATCAAGAGATGGAGACTATCGTGGAGTGCGGCGTGGAGATGGGGCGAAGCTTTATCCAGCCGATCTATTGGAGGCAGCGCGGATTGGACTATCTGTGGCAGGGTATGGGAGCGTATCTCGCGCGCAATCCCCAATACCGCTATCTCTTCGGTCCCGTCTCTATCTCAGCCTCAATGCCACCCGCCGCGATCGACTTGTTGGTCTCTTTCTATAGACTATATTTCGCCCCCAAAGTAGCCGTCGCCACCTCCAAAAACCCCTATCCGCCCTCACCGCCGCGTGTGCTTGAAAACTTCATCGGCAACGACTACAAAAAAGATATCCAATCCCTCAAGAGTATGCTAAACAATATGAACTGCTCCATCCCCACACTCTACAAACAATACTCCGAACTCTGCGAACAAGGCGGCGTGCAATTCATAGACTTTGGCATCGACCCCGATTTCAACGACTGCATAGACGGCTTCGTCTTAGTAGACACCACAAAATTCAAACCCTCCCGCTATAACCGCTACATTGCTCCTTATCTTGGCGGTTGAAAATAAGGTCATTGCGTCATTGCTGTGAAAACAAGCGAAGCGCTTTCGTGAAACGAAATGTTTCCTTGAAAACAAGCGAAGCGTTTTTGCTTTAGCAAAATGTTTCCTTGAAAACAAGCGAAGCGCTTTCGTGAAACGAAATGTTTCCTTGAAAAATCAAAATTTTGGATGGTGATATGACAACGCAATACATGCAGAGGATAATCCTCTACATGCATTGGCAAAAGGAGTTTTATGAAATTTAACAAACAATCTTAAAAGTCAGAGTTAAAGCCCACAATAATTCGTCTGCCATCTATATATTTGCCGTGAGTGTCGTATGCTATCTCTTTATTTGCGACATTATATAGACCTGCCGTGAACTTTAGGCTATCTTTGAACTTGTATACAGCTCCGATATCAACAAGTGAGTAGCCTTTGTTTGTTACAGAAGTAGTAGCGGTAGCCTCATCGTACTTGCCTCTATAGTTATGTTGGACCCAAAGATCAAGCTTGTTTGTGGCTTTGAAGTCAAGATTTGTATTTACCATATGCTTTGATATGCTATTCAAAGGGGCTCCGGTATCGTCGCGCTTACTTTTTGTGTATGTGTACGAGGTGCCCAAGATGAGATTTGACAGAAGACCATAATTGAAAGTAACTTCAATGCCCTCAATCTTTGCCCCTTCTATGTTATGGTAAAACCTACCACTGCTATATGGTCCTCCGGGTATATCCAAATACGGTAGATTTGAACCGTAAAAATCGGCAGACTCTTTATTACAAAACGGCAAAGCTGTGCTGGAGTTACTATCGCAAACGGTATAAGTTTCTATCTTGTCTTTAAATTTGGTATGGTAAGCGGTGACACTTGCGCTAAAACCGACATCTTGATTTGAGTAAGACAGCGCTATTTCGTAGTTCATACTGGATTCGGGTTTAAGATCGGGATTGCCCGCCATAACGACCGGTGGAAATGCCCCGCCGCCCGACACGCCGCCAAAATCACTGGCTGATTGCCTTAAACTCGGGACTTTATATCCGCCTGAAGCACCGCCTTTAAGGACTAAGTTATCGGTCAAGCCGTATACTGCATAGATACGAGGGGTAAAATGTGTGCCGTAACCTTCATAGTTATTGACCCTAAAACCGCCCGTTAGAGCTAAATTGTCCGTGATGCTCCACTCATCTTCAGCAAAAACGGCGTATTGCTGTTTTGACACTTCGTAAGAGTTATATTGAGTGATAGCGCTGCCGTTATTGCTCGATTGCATAACATTTGTGGCTCTATCGTCAAGTGTCTCTTTTTTGTATTGCAGACCTGCTGTCAAAGTGTTTGTCTCAAAAAAGTATGTACCTTGAGTGTTTGCCGTCAAGACGCCATAGTCTATGCCGTCGCCTCTTGATGGGTTTTTCGTAAACGCGTCTTGGATATAGGTATTTAAGATAAAGTCTTTGGATTTGTAGTCATGCCCCAACGCCACCGTCTGTCTATTTGCTAAATTTTCCGAGCGAGTGTTATTTGACCATTGTTTGGTTGTGCGGTTTTGGACTATACGAGGTATCGATTTGCCAGGATTTGACGCTCTTAACTGTTGAGAGTAGTCGTAGCTTAGCCACACACTGTTTTCATTATTGATAGCCCAAGTAGTCTTTGCGCCTACCTGTTTGTTTGTAAATTCGGGGTTCATTCTTGTATTATCACCGCCGCAACTGGTTGCGTTATCCGCGCCCGGGCAGTAACTCTCTTTGATATTTATCGTTGAGCCGTACAGTTGCAACGACAATACATCTTGGATAAGCGGACCTGCGAGATTGGCGCCCCATTGATAACCATCTTCGGTGATATCACTTTGTGACCTTGTGTATTCGGCTTTGATACTACCGCTCCACTCTTGGGGCGTTTTTTTGGTGATGATGTTGATAACGCCGCCCATAGCCTCGGAACCGTAAAGCGATGACATAGGTCCCCTTACGACCTCGATACGCTCTATCATTGATATGGGAGGCAGACCGCCCAGCATTACACCGCCGCCGCCGCCGTTTAAGCCATGCGCTTCGTTCGCGGGCAAGGGTTTGCCGTCAACCATATAAAGAGTGTAGGTGTTTGCCATACCGCGGATGGATATATCTTGAAAGACACTGCCGCCCGTCACATAAACACCGGGCACATTTTTCAAGGCGTCGGACAGATCGTTGTAAGATTTGTTCTCCAACTCCTCTTTTGTGATGACATATACGCTTGCAGGCGCATCGTCGATATTTTGCTCGTAGCCTGTCGCGCTCACGACTTTGATAGCCTCGACCTCTTCTACTTCAGCAGCGTTTAGGGCAAGTAGCGCCCCCCCTAACAGTAGCGAAACAAGGCAAAATTTACTTTTCATCTTCTCCTCCGTGTGGTTTAGATTTTAGTTCCACAATATATATTTTGATAATCATTATTGTGAATAAAAAAATGATATTATCAAAAATAAGATAAAAACAATCTTAGAATAATCAATAATTATTATCACTAATGATAGTTGTATATACAAAAAGTATAAAATTTTGTAATTTTTATAGATGAAGGTTTAAAAATGGGTGCGGTATACGTAGAGCAAAAGCGCTGTCACTTCATGCGCAAACGATAAGAGAAGAGAGGATTCCCGTTTGTGCAGGAATCCCGAAGGAGTGGGTATATTTGAGAAGTCTTTACGGTTGTCTGCTTGCGGGTATTGTTGCGCAAAGACTCTCGCCGCCAAGGAGGTGGCGGCATAGAGCGGAGCGAAATTGACAAAGTTTATCCGCTCTATGCCGCCACCTGCCCTCCTCAAAAAAGATATCTCTCGCCTTTCGTGCGAAAATGTCGAGAGAAGAGATGATTCCCGTTTGCACGGGAATCATGAAGAAGTGGGTATTTCGAGAAATCTTTACGGTTGTCTGCTTGCGGGTTTTTTAGCGCAAAGACTCTCGCCGCCAAGGAGGTGGCGGCATAGAGCGAAGCGAAATTGACAAAGTTTATCCGCTCTATGCCGCCACCTGCCCTCTCAATTCATCTATCCTCCCAATAAAGATAAGGATAACCCTCACCTTCGTCTATCTTCCAAATCGTTGCAAAGTCCCAGCCAAGATCATCTTCGTAGGTCGTTTGCGTTTTAAGTTCGTCGTTTGTCTTATCCGCCCCGTCCAATCCGTCGGTGTCGTCGCTATTTTTAGGAGCGCCGTTAACGCTCATGGTCTCTAAGGCGAAGTTGTTTGATACGGTGTAGGTGCCGCTGACATAACCAACGATACGATTGAAATGAGATGTGGCGTTGAGCTCTTGGTTGATAGCGGCGTTGTTGGTTATCGTAGAGCCGCCGTCAACAATTCCCGCGATGGCGCCGATATAACTGCTTGTACCGACTTTTCCCGCGGAGTAGCTGCCCTCTATCGTTGAGTTATTTCTAACATGTCCCGCGATGGCGCCGACATTGGTACTTCCTCTGACATTTCCTATAAAGTAACTGTTGTTTATCGTAGAGTTGCCAATATATCCCACGATGCCGCCGACTTCGGCACCTCCTGTGACATTTCCCTTTACATAGCTGTTGGTTATCGTTGAGTTGCCCATCAATTCTCCTGCGATACCGCCGACATAATTGCCGCCTCTAACCGATCTGTTCTCATCTATCAAAATACCAACATTTTTAATAGTACCTCCGCTTACATAACCGAACAGTCCGACTGGGTATGATGATACTCTATTTATCCAAAAGTTGCTTATCGTATGTCCGTCACCGTTCAATATGCCCTTAAATGGGTCCGGGGAAGAGCCGACAGGAGTCCATCCTTGCGTTTCGCTGACACCGTTTTCTCCTACTTGCAGTTTAATGTCGCTTGTGAGGATATATTTGCCCGATAGATTGTCTCCGATATCGTCTAACTTGGTTTCGTTTAATATCTCTATGACATCGGAGGTGGCATAAAAGTTGATGTTACCCTCGGGCGTAAAGTTTCCGCTTGCCACAGATGTGTTGTGAGATAGATGCCAACTTTTCGCATATTCCAGAGTTTTATTATCTAAGTCTACGCTATCGCCCCTGATGATATTCTCCTCTTTCAAAAGGTCAAGCTTCTCATCAAAAAACGCAACCCTAAAAACCTCTATATATTGGGCTTTAAAAGTTACATCGCCCGTTACGATATAAGAGGTTTCATCTTTACCTATCATCTGCGCGCCTGCGACCTCTATCCAACCATCAAAGAGATATCCCTTTTTTTCAGGAGCCTCAGGAATGGTGATGTTTGAACCCATCTCTTTACTTAGATTGGCTATCTCGACATCATTCTCATCTAAAAATATCACCGTATAATAAGTAGTTACAACAGTAGGCGAGCCTCCGTTATAGCCGCCTCCTCCGCATCCAAAAAAGAGCAAGGAGGCAAAAATAGTTAAAACCAACGCTGCTAAATTTCCGGACGGCTTTACCGTCAAATTGTTTGAAAAACTAAACATCTTTCACTCCTTCCGCTATAAAATGTTTATCAAAGAGGCAAATGGCGACCTGTTGCCATTCGCTCAACTTACCTATCTTCCCAATAAAGATAAGGATAACCCTCACCTTCGTCTATCTTCCAAATTGTCTCAAAGTCCCAGCCAAGCCCGCCTTTACCATTTCCGTTTACCGCATCCGAATAGGTCATTTCCGCTTTAAGTTCCGCATCGCTTTTGAGCGTCCCCGCGTTGCCGTTGGCGCCTTCTATCACAATGCGCGTACTACTCAAAGCGAAGTTATTTGATACCTTATTGCTGCTGCTGACATAACCGCTGATACGATTCACCACTGATGTGGCGTTGACCTCTTGATGGATAGCTGCGTTATTGTTTATATTGCTTTCGATGACATATCCAGCGATGCCGCCGACACCGATATATGCGCTGATATTTGCCATAGAGTAACTGGTGGCTATTCTTGAATTTTGTTTAATATATCCCGCGATGCCGCCCGCATAATAAGTTCCGCTGATATTTCCCACAAAGTAACTGTTGGTGATCGCTGAGCTAATTTGAATATACCCCGCGATGCCGCCGACATGCGTAGTTCCTCTAATGCTTCCTACGGAGTAACTGTTGGTGATTGTTGAGCCTTGCTGAACCCATCCCGAGATGCCGCCGACGCGCTCTTCGCCTTGAATGCCGCCGTTATTATCGTCTATCTCTACGCCAAGGTTTTTAATCGTGCCTGCTTCTATACGCCCAAACAGTCCGACCTCAGAACCCGATGGTCTATTGATCCAAAGACCCCTTATCTTGTGTCCGTTACCGTTGAGTATACCTCTAAATGGAGTTGGCGGAGGCGATCCGACAGGAAGCCACCCTTGCGCCCCTTCAAAACCGGCTCCGGTAGCTTTCAGCTCAATATCTTTTATCAAGATATACTTGCCTGATAGGCTATCTCTCATGGCGTCCAGTTCGGCTTGGTTTGATATCTCGATGACGCCTTGGGTGGCGTAAAAGTTGATATCGCTGCGCGGTATGAAAGTTTCGCCCAACGCAGTTGTACTTTTAGCCTGATACCAATCCTCTACGCCATACTCGCTCTTTTTATCATCAAGGTCTACAATAGCGCCCTCGGCAATATTGTCCGTCCCCAAAAGCTCAAGCGTGTCATCATAAAACGAAACCACATAGCCATTAAGATTGCGCGGATCACCCCCGCCATTACCGCTTCCTCCGCAGCCAAAAAAGAGCAAGGAGACAAAAAGAGTCAAAGCCAACGCCGCCAAATTTCCAAACGGTTTTACCGTCAAAGTATTTGAAAAAAAACTAAACATCTTTTGCTCCTTCCATCACCAAATGTTTATCCGACTTACCTATCTTCCCAATAAAAATATGGGTAACTCTCGCCCTCATCTATCTTCCAAGGATGCGAAGCGTTTTCTCCGTCAAAAGACCAGCTAAGGTCTACCTCATAAGTCTCTTGCGACTTAAAATCCGCATCTGTTTTATCTGCTCCGTCCAATCCGCCGGCATTGTCGCTAAATCTTTGAGCGCCGTTAACATTCATGGTGGCTAAGGCGAAATTATCTGATATTGTGTTGACGGCAGCAACCACCCCAACAATGCGATTGACACCGGATGAGCCGATAATCTCTTGATTGATAGCGGCGTTATTGGCAACCCGGCTTTGGAAAACATACCCCGCGATGCCGCCGACAGCCATATCTCCGCTGACACTTGCCTTGGAGTAGGTATTGGTTATGTTTGAGCCATCCCCAACATATGCCGCGATGCCGCCTACACCGATGTTTCCGCTAATGCTTCCTATAGAGTAGCTATTGGCTATTGCTGAATTCTGCATATATCCCGCGATGCCGCCGATATTGTTGTTTCCGCTAACACTTCCTATAGAGTAACTATTGGCTATCGTTGAGTTGGTATTAATAAGCCCCGCGATGCCGCCGATATTGTCTTCACCTTTAATGCCGCCGTTATCATCATCTATCAGAACACCAAGATTTTTAACCGTGCCTCCCTTTATACGCTTAAACAGTCCGACCTCGTAAGTCTGCGGTCTATTTATCCAAAGACCGCTTATCTTATATCCGTTACCGTTAAATATGCCTACAAATGGGTCTGACGGAGCTACCCCGATAGGAAGCCATCCCGCCGACCCCTCAAAACCATCCCCAGTAGATTCAAGCTCGATGTCCTTTATCAAGAGATAACTACCCGATGTATTATCTCTGACACCGTTTAGCTCGGTCTGGTTGGATATCTCTATGATATCGGGGACAGCGTAAAGGTTGATGTCGCTATCGGGCGTAAAGCTCTCTTCCAGCGGGTCTGAGCTTTTAGCCTGATACCACTCGCCTACGCCATACTTGCTCTTTTTGGCGCCAAGGTCTATGCTATCGCCTTTAGTAACGATATCCGTCTCCAAAAGATCAAGCTCGGCACCATAAAAGGCGACTCTAAAAATCCCTACATATTGGTACCTGACTTTAAAAGTTACATTGCCCGTTACGACATAAGAGGTTTCACCCGCCGCTATCGTCTGTTCTCCCCCAACTTCAAACCAACCCTCAAACTCATAACCCTCTTTTTCGGTAGCCGCAGGAACGGTTATGGATGAGCCTAATTTTTTGTTTAGCCTCGCTATCTCGCTATCATCCTCATCTAAAAATAGCACATCGTAAGTAGCGATAACAGCAGGAGAGCCTCCGTTATAGCTATTTCCGCCGCCGCAGCCAAAAAATAGCAAGGAGACAAAAAGAGTCAATGCCAATGCCGAATTTCCCGACAGTTTTCCCGTCAAAATTTTTGATAAAAAACTAAACATCTTTTACTCCTTCTATCAAAAAAATGTTTGCCAAAAGAGGCGAGCGCCGACTTGCCGCCCAAGCGCTTCACCTACAACCTAATCTTCCCAATAAAGATATGGATAACCCACGCCATCGTCTATCTTCCAAGTCGTTGCAAAATCCCAGCCAAGACCGCCCTTGCCGTCTGCGATTGTGTTGCCCATATAGGTCAGCCTTGACTTTAACTGCGCGATACTCTTGAGCGTACCCTCTTTGCCGTTGTCGCCCTCTATCTCGATCTTTGTGATACTTAGGGCGAAGTTATTTGTTATCGTGTTGCTGCCGGAGATATAGCCGACAATGCGGTTGATATCGACCAATCCGCCGATCTCTTGATTGATGGCGGCGTTGTTGATGACAGTCGAGCTATACCCGACATTGCCAGCGATGCCGCCTACGCCGATGCCGCCGCTGATTCTTGCTTCAGAGTAGCTCTCAGTGATCGTCGCGAAGTCGTAAACTTCCCCCGCGATGCCGCCGATATTTGTATTGTCTCCGATGACGCTTCCTATGGAGTAGCTGTTGGTGACCATTGAGCCGAACTCAACTCTCCCCGCGATGCCGCCGACATTGGTAGTCCCGCTGATGCTAAGTTTAGAGTAACTGCCCCTTATCGTCGAGTCGCCGTAGACATGCCCTGCGATGCCGCCGACAAAGTTGTCCGCGCTGATGTTGCCTGCGAAGTAGCTGTTGGTGATCACGGAGTCGGTCGTGATGACCCCCGCGATGCCGCCGACATAATCCTCACCCTGTATCCATTTGGTCTCATCCGTTAAGACGCCCAGATTTTTGATCGTGCCTATCTCGACGCAGCCAAACAGCCCCACACGCGCAGCAGTCGGTCTATCTATCCAAAGACCGCTTATCTTGTGAGAGTTGCCGTTAAATATACCCGTAAACGCGTCTGCAAGGTCGCCGATAGGAGACCACCCATGTATCTCATCAAAGCCCGCCTCTCCCGCTCTTAGTTTGATATCTCTTGTCAAGCTGTAGTTGCCCGACAAGCCGTTTCTAATGCTATTTAGTTCGGCTTGGTTTGATATCTCTATGACATTGGGGGCGGCATAAAAGTTGACATCTTCACTTATCGTGAAATGTCCCTCTACAGCAGTCGCGTTTTTAGCCTGATACCAGCCAAGCACGCCATGCTCTCTCTTTTTGTCGTCAAGGTTTATACTATCGCCAAACTTTGCATACCTCGCCTCCAAAAGCTCAAGGTTCGCGTCATAAAACGAGACTACGCAACCCTCAAGAGTGCGCGTATTGCCCCAATCTCCGCTTCCGCAGCCAACAGACAGCAAAGAGGCGAAAAAAATCGACGCCAACTTAGTAAGGTTAAAACTTGAAAATATTGATATATTTGGGCTCTCCATAGACGCAGCCAACACCACCGAATGCCTGAACGGTTTTACGCTCACAGTATCTATCGAAAATTTAAACATCTCTCACTCCTCCCGCTATAAAGTATCCATAAAAACAGAACCTATAAAAGCAGCCGACCCGCCGCCCACCCAACTCACCTATCCTCCCAGTAAAGATAAGGATAACCCTCGCCATCATCTATCTTCCAAATTGTCTCAAAATCCCAGCCAAGCCCGCCGTCGCCGTCTCCGCTTGTCGCATTAGAATAGGTTAGCTCCGACTTTAATTGCGTGATATCTTTGGATGTGCCGGCAACGCCACCTACACCTCCTACGACTTCCATAGTATCTAAAGCGAAGTTGTTTGTTGTATTGCTGCCGCCGCTCTGAATATAACCGATAATGCGATTGACACCGGTCGTGCCGTTAATATTTTGATTGATAGCGGCGTTATTGGTTACTATTGCATTATTCTTAATGCGTCCCGCGATGCCGCCGACATAATTTTTGCCGCTGACATTTGCTGCAGAGTAACTGTTGGTTGTCTTTGAGTTGATATCAGCATCTCCCGCGATGCCGCCGACATAATTGTTACCGCTGACATCTCCTATGGAGTAAGAGTTGGTTATTAAGCCGGCAGTATAACTGAGTCCCGCGATGCCGCCGATTTGGTTGCTGCTTCCCTTGACACTTCCTGCGAAGTAACTGTTAGCTATTAGACTGTTGCTAAGTTGTCCCGCGATGCCGCCGACTAATCTATCGCTTCCGCTGACATTTCCTTTTGCGTAAGAGTTGGTTATAGTTGAGCTGCGTCCCACATATCCCGCGATGGCGCCAACACAACTTCTACCTTTAACCTCTTTATCCTCATCTATCAAAAGCCCGAGATTTTTAATCTTACCTGCGTTTACATAGCCAAACAGCCCAACACAATCAAATGCTCCATCTGTCCAAAAGCCGCTTATCATATGACCGTTACCGTTAAATGTGCCGTTAAATGAACCCGTAAATCCATCGGCAAATATGTTTGAACTATTCCCGATAGGAAGCCACCCAAGCGTTTCGTCAACGCCGTCCTCTCCTGCCTTTAGCGCAATATCATCTACGAGGATATATTTACCCGTTAGATTATCTCTGACGCCGTTTAGTTCGGTCTGGTTTGATACCTCTATGACATTAGGGATAGCGTAAAAGTTCATGCTGCCCTCAGGCGTGAAATTATCCTCTATCTTGGTTGCGTTTTTAGCTAAGTACCAACCATTGTCAAGGTCTATACTGCCGCCTTGGGTAATATTTTCTTCCCACAAAAGTTCAAGATTGGCATCATAAAATGCGACTCTAAAGAGTTCCAGATACCCGGCTTTAAAGGTTACATTGCCCGTTACGATATAAGAGGTTTCACCCGCCGCTATCGTCTGCGCTCCTCCCACTTCAAACCAACCCTCAAACGCATACCCCTCTTTTTCGAGAGCCTCGGGGACGGTTATGGATGAGCCTGCTTCTGCGTTTAGCTTGGCTATCTCGCCATCATCTTCATCTAAAAATATCACATCATAAGTGGTGACAACAGAAGGAAAACCTCCGTTATAACTGCTTCCGCCTCCGCAGCCTATGAACAGCAAGGAGACAAAAAGGATCGAAACCAACGCGGTTACATATCCAAACGGTTTTACCGTCAAAGTATCTGTTGAAAAACTAAACATCTTTCACTCCTTCCGCCATAGAATGTTTGTCATATGGGGCAAACAGCAACATGCCGCCGCTTGCTCACACCTACCTATCTTCCCAGTAAAGATAAGGATAACCCTCATCCTCGTCCATCTTCCAAGGATACGAGGCGTTGTCTCCGAATTTCCAACCAAGCCCACCGTTACCATCGCCGTTTATCGTACCCTCATATGTTGACTTCGTCTTTAGCTGCGTGATATCTTTGGATGTGCCGACAACGCCGCCCGTAGTTCCTATGACCTCCATGGAATCTAAAGCGAAGTTGTTTGTTGCATTGCCGCCGACTCTACCTCCTGAAATGCGATTGACGTCGGTCGTGCCGTTAATCTTTTGATTGATAGCGGCGTTATTGGTTAATGTCGTATTGTTAAAAACATGTCCCGCGATGCCGCCGACATAATTTTTGCCGCTGACGCTTGCTTCGGAATAAGAGTTGGTTATCTTTGAGTTGTCATAAGCGTTTCCCACGATGCCGCCGATACGATCATAATCTCCGCTGACATTTCCTATAGAGTAAGAGTTGGTTATTGAACTGGCAATAAAGATATCCCCTGCGATGCCGCCGACATAAAGACTGCTTCCGCTGACGCTTCCCGTGAAGTAACTGCCATCTACCATACTGCTGCTAAGTTGTCCTGCGATGCCGCCGACTCTACTATCGCTTCCGCTGATATTTCCTTTTGCGTAAGAGTTGGTTATAGTTGAGTTGCGTCCGAGATATCCCGCGATAGCGCCGACACGACCTTTACCTTTGACCCCCTTGCCCTCGTCTATCAAAAGCCCGAGATTTTTAATCTTACCTGCGTTTACATAGCCAAACAGCCCGACACAATCAAACGCTCTATCTATCCAAAAGCCGCTTATCGTATGACCGTTACCGTTAAATGTGCCGTTGAACGAGCCTGCAAACGCACTGGTAAATGTGCTTGAACTATTCCCGATAGGAAGCCACCCCAGTGTTTCGTCAACGCCGTCTTCTCCTGCCTTTAGTTTAATGTCGCCTGTGAGGATATATTTGCCCGTTAGATTATCTCTGACACTATTTAGCCCCTCTTGGTTTGATATCTCTATGATATTGGGGGCAGCGTAAAAGCTGATGTTGCTATCCGGCGTGAAGATTCCCTCTGCCTTGGTTGTGTTTTTAGATAGATACCAACTTGTCGCATACTCTAAGGATTTATTATCAAGGTCTACGATGGAGCCTTGGGTAATGTTTTCTTCCCACAAAAGTTCAAGATTGGCATCATAAAACGCCACTCTAAAAATTTCTACATATTGGTACCTTGCTTTAAAAGTTACATTGCCCGTTACGATATAAGATGTTTCACCCGCCGCTATCGTCTGCGCGCCTCCCACTTCAAACCAACCCTCAAACTCATACCCCTCTTTTTCGAGAGCCTCTGGGACGGTTATGGATGAGCCTGCTTCTGCATTTAGCTTGGCTATCTCGCCATCATCTTCATCTAAAAATATCACATCATAAGTAGCTATAACAGAAGGAAAACCTCCGTTATAACTGCTTCCGCCTCCGCAGCCAAAAAATAGCAAGGAGACAAAAAGAGTCAAAGCCGCTATATGTCCGAACAGTTTTACCGTCAAATTATTTGAAAAAAAACTAAACATCTTTTGCTCCTTCCATCATAAAATGTTTATCCAACTCACCTATCTTCCCAGTAAAGATAAGGGTAACCCTCGCCCTCGTCCATCTTCCAAGGAGATGATGCGCCGTTGCCGAAATCCCAGCCAAGTCCGCCGTCTATGGAAGCGTTGGCATATGTCTTTTGCATTTTAAGTTCGCCGATTGTCTTATCCGCGCCGTCAAAGCTGTCGGCATCGTTATCGGTTTTGGGAAAGCCGTTGACTCTTATATCGATTAAGGCGAAGTTGTTTGATACCGTACTGCTCTCTAACCTGCCGACAACGCGGTTCGTATCGTATCTGCCGACGACCTCTTGATTGATAGCGGCGCTATTGGTCACCCATGAGTTATACTCGACCGATCCCGAGATGCCGCCTGCATTATTGACTCCTCTGATATCTCCCGCGGAGCAGCTGTTTGTTATCATTGAACTAAATGTGACGCTTCCCGCGATGCCGCCGACATCGGTGTCTCCTTTGACGGTTGCTTTGGAGTAAGAGTTGGTTACCTTCGAGTCGGACATGACCCATCCTGCGATGCCGCCGATATTATAAGTTCCGCTGATATCTCCCGCGGAGTAAGTGTTGGTCACTTCCGAGCCGTACCCGACGCATCCTACGATGCCGCCTGCATAATAAGTTCCGCTGACATCTCCTATAGAGTAAGCGTTGGTTATCACCGAATTAGACCCGATATCGCCCGCGATGCCGCCGACATAACTCTCACCCTTAACCCCTCTTTCATCTATCAAAACGCCTAAGTTTTTGATCCTGCCCCCTTCGACACGACCAAACAGCCCGGCATAATCATCACCTGATGTTTTATCCACCCAAAGACCGCTTATCTTGTGAGCGTTACCGTTAAATATACCCCCAAACGGATCCATATCATCACCGATAGGAAGCCACCCCTGCACCTCATCAAAACCATCCTCCCCGCTCTCTAACGCAATATCGCTTATCAAGATGTAGCTACCCAACGGATCGTTTCTTATATCATCCAGTTCGGACTGGTTTGTTATCTCTATGACATTGGGGGCGGCATAAAGGCTGATATTGCCCTCAAGCGTGAAGCTTGCCTCTATAGGAATCGAATCTTTAGCCAAGTACCAGCCATATACGCCATACTCACTCTTTTTATCGTCAAGATTTACACCAACGCCTTTGGTAACGCTTTTTGACTCCAAAAGCTCAAGGTTGGTATCATAAAACGAAACCGTATAACTGTCAAAGTTGCGCAGACTATTCTCATCTGCCCCTTTATCCGCACGACCTACAAATGACAAAGAGCCCAAAATAGTACCGGAGCATTTTAAGCCAACCACTGCCGTCAAATATTTAGACAGATTTTCCGTCAAAGTATCTGCTATAAAACTAAACATCTTTTGCTCCTTTCACCGAAAAAGTGTTTATCAAAAACGCAAACAGCACTTTATGCCGTCTGCTACCTCTCCTCCCAATAAAGATAAGGATAGCCCTCATCTTTTTTCCAAGGAGATGAATCGCTCTCTCCGAATGACCAACCAAGCCCGAATGTAGGGGCATTGGAATAGGTCGTTTGCGTTTTGAAATACAGATCTGCTTTAGGCGTACCATCGCTGCCCTCATCACCCTCTGCTTCAATCTTCATAACATTTAAAGCGAAATTATTTGATGCTATGCTGCCGTTCAGTTTGCCGACGATACGATTGATATCGTATCTGCCGACGACCTTTTGATTGATAGCGGCGTTGTTGGCTACTTTTGAGCTATACTCAACTGATCCGGCGATGCCGCCGACATTATTGGTTCCGTTCACATTTCCCGTAGAGTAACTGTTGGATATCACCGAGTCGCCGTAAACATATCCCGCGATGCCGCCGACATCACTATCTCCGTTGACGGTTGCTTTGGAGTAAGCGTTGGTTATTTTTGAGCCTGACATAACATATCCCGCGATGCCGCCGATATTGCAAGTGCCGCTGACGCTTCCCGCGCAAAAGCTGTTGATGATCTGCGAGTCAAATCCAACTCGTCCCGCGATGCCGCCTGCTTCATAAGTTCCGCTGACATTGCCTATAGAGTAACTATTGGATATCACCGAGCCAAACCCAATCTTCCCCGCGATGCCGCCAACATAACTCTCACCCCTAACCCCTTTGGACTCATTTATCAAAAGCTCGAGATTTTTTATCGTGCCCCCTTCAATGCAGCCAAACAGCCCTGCATAATCATCACCCGATGTTTTATTCACCCAAAGGTTGCTTATCTTGTGGGAGTTACCGTTAAATATACCCCCAAATGGCTTCGTATCATCGCCGATAGGCTCCCACCCCCATGTCTCATCAAAACCGTCTCCCTTAGCTTCTAATTTAATATCTCTTGTCAATACATAACTGCCTGATGGATTGTCCCTTATAGCATTTAGTTCGGTTTGGTTTGATATCTCTATAACATTGGGCTCGGCATAAAAATTGGTGCTGCCGCTTGGCGTGTAGTTCTCGCCTAATGCAATTGCGCTTTTAATCAAATGCCAACCCTCTACGCCATATTCGCTTTTTTTATCGTTAAGATTTATACTACCGCCGGCAATAACAACTTTCGTCTCCAAAAGTTCAAGCCCTGCGTCATAAAATGAAACTACATAACGGTCGAGATTGCGCACTCTCCACTCGCTTTTGCTTTTGCGATCCGCAAATAGCGAAGAGACGCAAGCAATCGAGAGCAATTTGCTAAAGCGTTTTGGTGCGATCGCAGACAAAGCCGACCGCTTAGACGGATTTGCCGCCAAAATATTTAATGTAGAGCTAAACATCTCTTGCTCCTTTCATCAGAAAAATGTTTATCAAGATACCAAAGCAAAAAGCAATAAACCGCTATTTGCCAAACCCTTACCTACCTACCTATCTTCCCAATAAAGATAAGGATAGCCCACGCCATCATCTATCTTCCAAGGAGACAAAACGCTCTCTCCGAAAGACCAGCCAAGACCATCTTCATAGGTCGCTTTCGTTTTAAGTTCACCTCTTATCTTGCTTCCTCCCTCCAATCCGTCAACATCATCAACAGTTCTAATGAAGCCATTGATCTTTATAGCAGCCGAAGCGAAGTTGTTTGATATCGTGTTGTTATTCCATATAGAGCCGACAACGCGATTGGTTTCGTTTGCAGTGCCGTCAATCTTTTGATTGATGGCGGCGTTGTTGATTATTGTTGTGTTGGTTACGGCAGTTCCCGCGATACCGCCGACAAAGTCGACTCCGCTAACACTTGCCGTGGAGTAAGAGTTGGATAGCGTTGAGTTGCCGAGAACATACCCCGCAATGCCGCCGACACTATCGCCGCTTCCTATGACATCGGTGATCACTCCTCTGACATCTCCTATAGAGTAAGTGTTGTTTACCGTAGAGATATTAGAAACATACCCCACAACGCCGCCGACAAAATGCTGTCCGATTACGCTTCCTATAGAGTAAGAGTTGGATAGCGTTGAGTTATTCCTAACGCTTCCCGCGATGCCGCCGACAAAATCTTCACCTCTGACGGATCTGTTCTCGTCTATCAGGACGCCGATATTTTTGATTGTGCCTCCATTGGATACAAAACCAAACAGTCCTGTATGGGCCAACAGTGGTCTATCCACCCAAAGACCGCTTATCTTATGACCGTTGCCGTTAAATGTACCTCTAAATGTGGTGTCGGTCTGGTAGTACGCACCGGAATTATCGCCGATAGGAAGCCACCCTTGCGTCTCATCAAAGCCGTCCTCTCCTGCTTGCAGCACAATATCTTCTACCAAGAGATAACTACCTGACATATTGTCTCTTACAGCGTCTAATTCGGCTTGGCTCGATACCTCTATGACACCGTTGGCGGCATAAAAGCTGATATCGCTATCGGGCGTGAAGTTTCCATCTATAGCGGTTTCATTGTTGGCTAAGTACCAATCATCTACGCCATACTTGATCTTTCTATCATCAAGGTCTACGACGGAGCCTATGGCGATATTTTCCCTGTCCAAAAGGTCAAGTTCGGCGTCATAAAACGAAATCGCGTAGCTGTCAAGAGCGCGCTGACTGCCCCCGCCGCCGCTTCCGCCGCAGCCTACAAACAGTAAAGCTACAAAAAGGATCGGGATCAATATAGCAACGATCAAACCGACATATGTTGATATTTTTGGACTCATTGAAGCCAACTTAACTGAATGTTTAGACGGCTTTCCCGTCAAAATATTTGATAAAAAATCAAACATCTTTCACTCCTTACATTATAAAATCTCTATCATATGAGCCAAACGGCTTATCGCCAGCTGCTCAAACTCATCTATCTTCCCAATAAAGATAAGGATAACCCCCATCTATCTCCCAAGGTCCGAATTTCCAGCCAAGATCATCTTTATAGGTCTCTCGCGTTTTAAAGTCTGCATCGGATTTAAGAGTTCCCGCGTCGCCGTTGGTGCCTTTTGGTGTAATATTTGTGGTGTATAGGGCGAAATTATGTGACACTGTATTGCTCGCGGTGAGATAGCCGACGATACGATTGACATTGGATGTACCGTTGACCTCTTGATTGATGGCGGCGTTATTGGTCACCGTCGATCTCAAACCGATAGCTCCAGCGATGCCGCCGACGGAACCCGCGCCGATAAGACTTCCCGTGGAGTAGCTGTTGGTCACATTTGAGTCGCTGTAGGCGTATCCCGTGATGCCGCCGACTTGATTTCTTCCGTCGATATTTACCTTGGAGTAGCTATCGGTGATCCTTGAGTCATGCCTGATCTCCCCCGCGATGCCGCCTGCGGCAGTACCTGTTGCGATGATATTGCCCGTAGAGTAGGCGTTGGTTATCGAGCTATCATAGATATATCCCGCGATAGCTCCGACAGAACTTCTGCCTTTAACGCCTCTGCTCTCATCTATCAAAACACCGAGATTTTTAATGGTGCCTGCATTTACATAGCCAAATAGTCCGATATTGTCGCCCGTTCTATTGATCCAAAGTCCGCTTATCTTATGACCGTTACCGTTAAATATCCCCTTAAATCGCCCCGACGCACTGCTGCTCCCGATAGGAAGCCACCCCTCAGCGGCGGCAAAACCATCTCGCCCGACCTCCAACGCGATATCTTTTACCAAAAGATAACTACCCGAAGGATTGTCCCTGACATCGTCAAGTTCGGCTTGGTTTGACACCTCTATGACACTAGGGATTGCATAAAAGTTAGTACTGCTCTGCGGCGTGAAGATTCCGCCTGTAGGAGTTGTACTTTTAGCCGTGTACCAACTTACCGCAAACTGCGCAGCTTTATCGTCAAGGTCTATATCCTCGCCCTCGGCAATATTTTCTACATCTAAAAGGTCAAGTTTGGCGTCGTAAAACGAAATAGCGTAACTGTCAAGAGCGCGTTGATCATCGCCGCCTCCGCCTCCGCCGCCACTGCCGCCGCAGCCAAAAAATAGCAATGAGACAAAAACAGCCGCCAAATATTTATATGGCTTTACCCTCAAAGCATCTCTTAAAAAACTAAACATCTTTCACTCCTTTCACCCAAAAGTGTCTGTCGCAAGCGGCGACAAGTCACCGCCTGCTTAAGCCCATATCTACTTATCTTCCCAATATAAAAAAGGGTAACCCTCACCCTCATATATCTTCCAAGGAGACAAGATATCATCTTCATCAAAAGCCCAGCCAAGAGTATCCGAATAGAACTCTTGCGTCTTAAAATCCTCATCGGTTCCATCTATTCCCGCTTCGCCGTTGCTGTCTTTTATCGTAATCTGCATAGTGTCTAAAGCGAAGTTGTTTGATATTGTCGTATGTCCGGTGTTTTGGATAACCCCTATGATACGATTGACATTGTTGTCCGTACCGTTGATCTCTTGATTGATAGCGGCGTTATTGGCTAAGATCGAACCTTCAAAATATCCCACGATGCCGCCTATTTCTCTCGTCCCGCTAATATTTCCCGTGGAGTAGCTGTTGGTTATTGTTGAGACAGCCATCGCTCCCGCAATGCCGCCGAGCTCATAGTCTCCGACAATGGTTGCCTTGGAGTAAGCGTTGGTTATCGTTGCGTATTTATCAAGGATTCCCGCGATACCGCCGATATCACCATCCCCGCTAATCTTTCCCATGAAATAACTATTGATTATTTTTGAGCCTTCAAGAAGCTCTCCCGTGATACCGCCGACAGAGCAAATTCCGTTAACGCTTCCTATAGAGTAACTGTTGATTATCGCCGAATTAACTGTAAGAAATCCCGCGATGCCGCCGGTGTAACATTGACCTTTAACGCCGCCGTTGTCATCGTCTATCAGAAGCCCAAGATTTTTGATAGTACCGCCTACCACACCGGCAAATAGTCCGAAAGCACCAACTCTCGAGGGCTCATCCATCCAAAGACCGCTTATCGTATGATGGTTACCGTTAAATATGCCGCCAAATGCGTTATCATAGTCTTTAAATAGAGGGGTCCACCCATAAGTTTCATCAAAACCGTCCTCTCCTGCTTTTAATTCAATGTCTCTTAACAGAATATAATTACCGAACCGATTGCTTTCGATATTGCTTAGCTCGGCTTGGTTTGATATCTCTACAACATTGGGGATAGCGTAAAAGTTGGTATTGCCATTTGGTGTGAAGTTGCCGTCTATCGGCGCTGTGCTTTTGGCTAAGTACCATTCACTTACGCCATACTCGCTTTTTTTGGCGTCAAGGTCTATACTATTGCTGACAACTTCCGTGTCCAAAAGGTCAAGCTTATCATCATAAAACAAAACCTCATACTCGCTGAAGGTGCGCAGATCGATACTGCCCCCGCCGCCTCCTCCGCAGCCAAAAAATAGCAAGGAGACAAAAAGGATCAAAACCAACGCCGCCAAATTTCCGAACGGCTTTGCCGTCAAATTACTTGAAAAACTAAACATCTTTTGCTCCTTCCGCCATAAAATGTTTCTCATATGAGGCAAACGGCGATTTGCACCGCTTGCCCAAACTTACCCGTCCTACCTATCTTCCCAATAAAGATAAGGATAATCCGCACCCTCATCTATCTTCCATGGATGGGAGGCGTTGTCTCCGAATTGCCAGCCAAGACCGCCGTTACCGTCTCCATCTATCTCACCCTCATAGGTTAATCTCGTCTTTAACAGCGCGTCGCTTTTGGGCGTGCCGTCATTGCCGACCACGCCATCTATGTTAATATTCATGGTATCTAAAGCGAAGTTATTTGATACCAGTTCACTTAAGTCATTAATTATGGCGGCAATGCGATGGACATTGATCAAGCCGTCATTATTTTGATTGATAGCAGCGTTATTAATTGCCATTGCGCCACTGGTAACTTCCCCAGCGATGCCGCCGACATAGTTAATTCCGCTGATATTTCCAATAGAGTAAGTGTTGGTTACCTCTGATGAACCACCGATCGATCCCGCGATGCCGCCGACATAATTGCCTTCGACGGCGTTTGCTTTGGAGTAAGCGTTGGTTATTTTTGAGTCAAATGCAACGTTTCCCGCGATGCCGCCGATAAAATAGTCTCCGCCAACATTCCCTGCGGAGTAGCTGAGGGTTATCGTTGAATAAGTTTCAACGCATCCTGCGATGATGCCGACTTTACTTAAACCTTTAACCCCTTCGGTCTCGTCCGTCAAGACGCCGAGTTTTTTGATATTGCCTCCTTCGATGCGTCCAAATAGTCCGACACAATTGTCCGATGGTCTATCTATCCAAAGTCCGCTTATCTTGCGTCCGTTACCGTTAAAGATACCCTTAAATGGGACTGTCTCATCGCCGATAGGAGTCCATCCTGCCGTTGCGTCAAAACCGACTTTTCCCGCTTGCAACTCAATATCTTCCAGCACGATATAGGTACCCGATAGGTTGTTTCTGACGCTGCTTAGTTCGGCTTGGTCTGATATCTCTATGACATTTGGGATAGCGTAAAAGCCTGTTTTTTTATTTGGCAAAAAGCCTCCTTCTATCGGGACAGCACTTTGGGCTAAGTACCAATCTGTGCCGTACTTACTCTTTTTGGAGTCAAGGTCTATAACCTCGCCAGGATTGGTATAGTTCGCCTCCAAAAGCTCAAAGTCGGCATCATAAAACCAATAGGCGTGTGAACCTGCGACATACGGATTGACATAGTCGCCCTCCCACTCTCCGCAGCCCGCAAATAGTAAGGATACAAAAAGAATTGAGACCAAATTGATAAAGTTTGATGATCTTTTTGGGCTGATCGAAGCCAACTTAGTTGAATATTCAGACGGTCCTGCCGTCAAAGTGGGTATTGAAAAATTAAACATCTTTCACTCCTTCTAATAGAAATCATTTACCAAAAAGATAAACATAGAAACAAACAGTTCGCCATTTGCTTCTATATTGACCTATCTTGGATAAGGGTCACCCCCATCCATCTTCCAAATATACGAAGCGTTATCTTCGAAAAAGTAGTCAAGTCTCTGCCTCTTCAAAACCTCATCTGTTGTTCCTACACTGCTGTTGCCGCCCTCATTTGCAATCTTCATAACGGCGAAGTTATTTACCACTGCGGTGTTAGTATAAAGATAAGCGACCATGCAGCTGACATCGGATGTGTCTTTTGCTTCTATAACGGCGGCATTGGCGCTGATATTTTGGGTGTTGGTGATGTTTGATGAGTACCGATCGGGATTTATGATATCTCCGTCATACGCGTAACCGTTATATCCGTTTGCGTAGCCTGCAAATAGCAAGGAGACAAAAAGAGTTGAAGCCAAAGCAAAGTTTGATGATATTTTTCGGGCGATCTTATATAAAGCCCATGCCGCCGAATCTTTAGACGGATATACCGTTAAAATATCTGTTGAAAAACTAAACATTTTTCCGCTCCTTTTACGAAAAAGTATCTGTTAAAGCAGAACTCATAAAAGCAGCCGGGTACCCCTCACCATTTGCTTAAAACTAACTCACTCTTTTTATCGTCAATATCTATGCTGACTTCGGGCTTAACGCCTTTTGCCTCCAAAAGGTCAAGATTGGCGTCGTAAAATGAAACCGTCCGAACAGAAAGCGTATACTGCCTGTCGCCATAGCCCACACCCCCGCCGCAGCCTGCAAGCGCCAATGTGACAAAGATAGCTGCAGCCGACTTGGCAAAATTTGATGATATCTTTCGACCGATCACGGATGAAATCAGTGCCGTTATCTGTTTAGATCGATTTGCACTCAAAGCATCTATCGAAAAATTCAACATCTTTCACTCCTAACAGAAAGCGTTCATTGAAGAACCAAGTACCTTTCACTTATGTCAGAAAACATTGTTAAAGATTTAAACTACATAATTTTATCATAAATATATAAAAATATCTGCTGTTTTGTAAACTTTTTAGTTAAGTATCGTATTTATGGGGTTTATTAATACTGCTTTGCTGTCATTTATGGGCTAAAGTGGTTAGTATTTTTTCGTAATTTTGATTTTTTTGTAAAAAATAGGTGACTTTTTAAAGTTAAGATTTATAAATCTGAGTAAGTTTGAATATTTTTTGTTAGAAATGACAGAAAGAGTTAGTTAATCTTGAGAAGTACGATAGAAAAGGTGAATATAAAAATACTAACGGGCTATTTACGGCTCGCACGAGAAAATGGCGGGTTTATATATCAAAAAGGCTCTTTTGAGATTTTTTGGCGGGTTTTTTGGGAGGGGTAGATTTGGGGGGTTTGGGGACGGGCGGGGCTGCCTCCTCTTTTGGCGCGGTTTCAACTTTGGCGGTTGGTTCGTCTTGGGTGGGCGGTTGGGGCTCTTCTTCGCTTTGCGGTTTTACGCTTTTTCTTTTAGCGCGACCGAATAGTTTGAGTTTTAAGAAGAGTATAAAGACTAAAGTCACGGCAAATAGCCCCAGAGCGACATAAAGCAGCGTATCCAGCACATACCCTACCACATTGCCGCTTGCGGTGTCTTTTGCGATATCCTCTATCATCAGTGGGGCTGTTTTGGGGATGAGGGAGATGTGAAGCGCGCCGACGGCAGCCGTGACGGATGTGTCAAAAAGCTGCTTGCTGACGAATGAAACCTGCGTGGAGTTTTTATCGCCCTGCTTGACGCTTACGGTTTCGATCATGGACGAATTTGGCGTTTTTTTGAAAGATATATCGCTACGCAAGCCTTTGAAAATCAGCGCCGTAACGCTGCCATCGTGTTTTTGCTCGTATGAGGCGTTAAAAGCGCCGTTCACTTGAAGCGTGAGGTTAAAAGCGCCGCTCTCATCTTGGGAAAAAAATGCATCCGTGACATTTGCGCCAAATAGCGAAACAATGAGCAAAAACGAAAGCGTAACAACGCGCATTTTCCTCTCCTTGATATAGGTGGGGTATATTGTATAACAGTTTTTCTTTACCTACAATATATCATAAATTAAGAGCCTCTGTTATACAATGATAAATTTCATTCATCGCATTAAGGATAGGATTTGGACAGTATAAAGATTTACGGCGCGCGCGAAAACAACTTAAAATCTATCAATCTGGAGATACCCAAAAACAAACTCATAGTCTTCACAGGCATCTCCGGAAGCGGCAAAAGTACGCTCGCTTTCGATACGCTCTACGCCGAAGGACAAAGACGCTATATAGAGTCGCTCTCTTCATACGCGAGGCAGTTTTTAGATAGGGTCGGCAAGCCCGATATAGACAAGATAGAAGGGCTCACCCCAGCCATCGCGATAGACCAAAAGACGACAAGCAAAAACCCCCGCTCAACTGTAGGAACTATCACCGAGATATATGACTACTTAAGGCTTTTGTACGCCAGAGTGGGACATCAGCACTGCCACTTGTGCGGTAAGCCTATCTCAAAAATGTCCGCTTCGGATATCATCGAGCAGATTTTAAAACTCCCAAATGAAGCAAAACTCATCATCGTAGCCCCGCTCATCAACGAAAAAAAGGGAACTTTTTCGGATTTGATAGACTCCTTGCGCCTCAAAGGGTATGTAAGGGCTTTGATAGACGGCGTAGTGGTGCGGCTTGATGAAGAGGTAGACCTCGCAAAGACCAAAAAACATACGATAAAAGTGGTCATAGACCGCGTCGTGATGAGCGAAGAGAACAAAGAACGCATCGCCCAAAGCGTCGAAAAGGCGCTTGAGGAGAGTTATCAAGAGGTGGAGGTGGTGATACTAAACGCCAAAGAGATAGGGTATGAAAAAGAGAGTGTCCACTTTAGCGAGCATCTGGCGTGTTTTGATTGTAAGATAAGCTTCAATCCGTTAGAGCCGCTGTCGTTTTCGTTCAATTCGCCAAAAGGTGCGTGCGAGGCGTGCGACGGGCTTGGTATACGGTACACTTTGGATATGAGTAAGATTATAGATGAGGATTTGAGTATCGAAGATGGGGCGGTGAAGCTGCTTTATGGCTTCAATAAGAGCTTTTATTATAAATTTTTGATGGCGTTTTGCGAGAGCGAAAAGATAGATATCACCGTCCCTTTCGGTGAACTAAAAGAGTACGAAAAAAAGGCGGTTTTGCACGGGAGAACGGAGGCGATATCATTTTTTTGGAAGCACCACAAGATAAGTAAAATCTTTGACGGTGTCATCAAAATAGCATACGATATGATAAAAGACGAGCAGGGCTTTAGCGAATATATGAGCGAAAAAGTGTGCGACAAATGCGGCGGCTTCAGACTAAACCCCGAATCCCTCGCCGTCAAAGTAGCCAACAAAGGCATCGCCGATATACTCGTTATGCCCATAGAAAAATCGACCGAATTTTTCTCCAACGAAGAGAACTTCAAACACTTCAGCCAGCAAGAGAAGATGATAGCCGCCCCCATCATCAAAGAGATAAACGAGAGGCTGCGCTTTTTGCACGATGTGGGGCTTGGCTACATCACGCTGGGACGCGACGCCAGAACGATAAGCGGCGGTGAGGCGCAAAGGATAAGGATAGCCTCACAAATAGGCAGCGGACTTACGGGAGTGATGTATGTGTTGGATGAGCCAAGTATCGGGCTTCACGAGAGGGATACTCTAAAACTCATAAAGACGCTGAGAGCTTTGCAGGAGAAGGGCAACACGCTCATCGTGGTCGAACACGACAAAGAGACCATCAACAACGCCGACTTCATCGTAGATATCGGTCCTAATGCCGGAAAATTCGGCGGGGAGGTGGTATTTAGCGGCACATTAGAGGAGCTTAAAAAGAGCGATACGCAAACGGCTCTGTATCTCACGGGCAAAAAGACGATAGATTATAGACAAGATAGAGAGCAGAAAAAGTGGCTTGAGATAAAAAATGTCAATATAAATAATATCCGCAAACTAAATGTCAAAATCCCTCTGCAAAATTTCGTAGCCGTCACCGGTGTAAGCGGCAGCGGCAAAAGCTCCTTGATACTCCAGACGCTGCTCCCCGTAGCAAAAGAGCTGCTAAACCACGCCAAAAAGATCAAAAAAGTCTCAGGCGTGGAGTGCTTAGGGTTAGAACAGCTCGATAAAGTCATCTACCTCGACCAAAGCCCGATAGGAAGGACACCCCGCAGCAATCCCGCCACCTACACGGGACTTATGGATGAGCTAAGAGCGCTTTTTGTCAAAACCAAAGAGGCGAAAATAAGAGGCTACAAAGTGGGGCGATTCTCGTTCAATGTCAAAGGCGGCAGGTGCGAAAAGTGCCAAGGCGACGGCGAGATAAAGATAGAGATGCACTTCCTGCCCGACATAATGGTCAAATGCGACGCGTGCGGCGGCAAAAGGTACAATGCGCAGACATTAGAGATAAAGTACAAAGGCAAATCGATAGCCGATGTTTTGGAGATGAGCGTGGACGAGGCAGCCGCCTTTTTCTCCGCCGTACCCAAACTCTATCAAGTCCTAAAAACGCTCCAAGATGTGGGGCTCGGCTACATCGCTCTGGGACAAAACGCCACCACCCTAAGCGGCGGCGAAGCGCAGAGGATAAAACTCTCCAAAGAGCTCAGCAGAAAAGACACAGGTCAGACGCTATATATCTTAGATGAGCCCACAACAGGACTTCACTTCGCAGATGTAGACAAACTAACCAAAGTCCTACACCACTTAACATCTCTTGGCAACTCCGTCTTAGTCATAGAACACAATATGGATGTCATCAAAAACGCCGATTTCGTCATAGATATGGGACCCGAAGGCGGCGACAAAGGCGGCAAAATAGTAGACTGCGCCACCCCACTAAAAATGGCAAAAAACCACAAAAAAACCCACTCCTACACAGGAGAATTTTTAGCACAAGAGTTTGGGTTGGCGTGAGAATGATAACTGTACGATTAGCCTCTTGGGGTAACTCTACAGCTTTGAGACTGCCCAAAAAACTCCTAAAACAGTTAGGACTCAAAGAAAACTCTACGGTATCTATAGATATCACAAAAAACCAAGAGCTGATTATCAAGCCGATAAACAGACACAAAACACTCGCCGAACGTTTCAAGAACCGGAGCGGCACTTGTGAGGGCGAACTTGTGGATTGGGACAAACCCGTCGGCGGTGAAGTCTGGTGATGAAACTAAATTTCGCCCCGATCGATTGAGATTTTGTAGACAATGAGTATAAATTACCGATATTTTAAGGGCTTTGGGATAGAAGTGGTCAAATGCGAAAACTCTGCTATCTCGTATCCTGTGCATACGCATATTTCGACTTTTGTGATAGGCTTGGTGCTAAAAGGGGAGGTTTGTCTTGGGGTTGGTCAAAGTTCATTTACTTGCGGTGCAAATCAGATTTTTACAGTGCCTCCCGACACGGCGCATAGCCTTAGCGCTAAGGCGGCGTATACTCTTATCAGTATCTGTATCGATAAAAACCTCGTAAGCGATAAAAATCTGCTCAAAGAGAGACTTTTGGTTTTGATGAACGGTATCGGCGAAATTAGCCATTTAAATAGAGAAAAGATTTTAAATAAAATAGACCTTTTTGAAGCGCTTCCCGATAAAAAGACAAAGATAGTCGCCCTGAAAAACTACATAGAACGC
>JAISQB010000028.1 GCA_031274495.1 Campylobacteraceae bacterium
GCCTCCACGCTGCCCCACGCCACGTGCGGAGTTATGATAAAACGCTCCTGTTTTGTGAGGTTTGCCAAAGGCGAATCTATCCTCATAGGCTCTATCTCCAACACATCGCTTGCCGCGTATATCTTCTCATTCTCTATCGCTTCTGCCAAATCCGCCTCGTTTACGATGCCGCCGCGTCCGGTATTGACTATCACGGCGTCTTGTTTTAAAAGCGCCAACTCTTTTTTGGCGATAAGACCTTTAGTCTGCTCGTTTAACGGCGCGTGTATCGTTACGATATCCGAACTTTTCAAAAGCTCGTCTAAAGGAAGGCTTGGATAGAGCTCCTCTCTTGCAACGCCGGAGGTAGAATAATACGACACTTTCGCGCCAAAAACAGAGGCGATTTTGGCGACCTCTTTTCCTATCGCGCCAAGCCCTATGATACCCCAATTTTTGCCGTCGATCTCATAAAACCTTCTATCAAGATTGGTGAAAATTCTACTCCCGCACCATTTGCCTTTTTTCACATAACTATCGTAAAATTCGAGCCTTCCCACAAGCGCTAACACTAACATCATAGTGTGCTGCGCGACCGATTTGGTGGAGTAACCGGCAACATTTTTCACGCTAACGCCAAACTCTTTTGCGGCGTTTAGGTCTACATTGTTCATCCCCGTAGCCGAAAGCGCGATAAGTTTTAGTTTGGGCAGTTTTGCTAACAGTTCGCGGTCAAACACCACTTTGTTAGTTAGAACTATATCGGCATCGCGGGCGCGCTCATATTTTTCATCATTTTTTGTAGTTTTGTATATCGTGAGTTCGCCAAAATCCCCAAAACACGAGAGATCAGCATCACTTCCCATAGTGTTAGCATCTAAAAAAACAAGTTTCATCTATTCTGCTTCCCTTATCAATTCAGCATCTTTTTTGATATATAAAACACCTTCGTCCTCAGCGATATCATCCGCGATACCAACGCTCCTTTGGGCTTGCGAGATAATCTCTTTTTTTCTTTTTTTGGAAAAACCCTTCGCCTTTAGATAGCTCTTCAACTCTCTCCAATCCGAAAAATCCCTATCCTCTTCGTCGTCGGCGTTCTCATCTCTTTTGGCGCGCCATTTTTCCATACGCTCTTCAAAATTTGCCTCTATCGTGACCTTTTCCGCCTCATCCACGGGCTTTGCCAAAAGCGAACGGTTAGCGAGCGTTAGTATCGCTTTTAACTGTTCGTCGCGCTCTTTATAGATAGTCTCCAAAGCCACTCTTTGCTCGATTAAAAGCTGCTCTTTCTCTTTGATAAGCCGCTCTTTGTCTTTGTTTAACTCCGAATTTGTCGCCTTTAGCTCATCTATCTGCGAGATTAAAAGGTTGATATACCGCTCGTCGGGAACTGCGCTTTTTTTTTGGGTATTCACGCTTTTTGCGGCTAGGGGCGTTTTAGTTGGTTCATCTTCTAAAAGTATGTACCGCTCGTCGCCCTCCTGCACGATTTGCAAAGAGCCGCGCCTGATACGGTTATAAATCGCCTCCTTTGTTATCCCCAGTTCCAAGGCGGCAGCAGCTACCGTTAGTTTTCTCATTGCGCTAACCTTATTTTGGTTTGTTTGTGTTATTATAGCAAAAAAGCCCGAAATAAGCCCAAAAAAGAGCTAACAAACACCAAAAAAAGAGCTTATTTGCTAACAAGTTATGATAAAATTATGAAATTTTTTAAAAGGGGTACCTTATGCAAGAAGAGATTGGGCTGCAAAAAAATGTGCCGTTTGAATTTCGCGGCAATGGGTGGGACTATTTTAAAGTCTGGATTGTAAACGCGCTGCTGACGCTTTTGACGCTTGGAATCTACTCGCCGTGGGCTAAAGTGCGCAACAATCAATACATCTACGCCAACTCATACCTTGGCGGAAGCGCTTTTGAATATACGGCAAATCCTTTGCGTATTTTGCTGGGCAGGTTGATAGTCGTGGGCTTTTACGCGATATTTTTTATGGCGTTACAGTTTGGTTATTACGCGGTTGCGGGCATTATCACGGGGCTGTTTGTGTTATTGTTGCCGCTTTTTATCAGGCAGGCTATCGCGTTTAGGCTAAGATATACGAGATTTCACGGACTCTCTTTTCGCTTTAGCGCTACGATCGGGGACTTTTACAAATTTTTCCTTTTGCATCTGCTGCTAAATATCCTAACTCTTACCATCATATTCCCATATACGCACAATGAATTTAAAAAGCTTGTCTTTACGAACTCCTCGTACGGCAATGTGCCGTTTGAATATGACGGGAAGGCGAGTAGTTTTTTCTTTTTGTATTTTGTGAAGATGCTGCTTTTATCTTTGGCGCTGTTTTTTATCATATGTGTCATACTTTTCACGCTTGGTGTTCTTGGCGCCGAGAATGAATATGGTCATCCATTGTCCATATATTTTATAGTCATTACGCTTTTTTATACACTTATGCCTCTTTTTTACATTGGGCTTTTTATCGCCTCTTTTATACTGAGAGGTTCATTTGAGGCGTGGCTTGGGCAGATCGTCTACAATAAAACCTCCATCAAAGAGTTCAAAATGACAAACGAATGGAGCGCTTTTGACCTTTCTCTTATCTATATCACCAACTTTCTCCTCATAATCGTATCGCTTGGCTTTTTATACCCGTACGCGAAAATCAGACTCACAAAATACAAACTTAAAAATATGGGCTTTGAGTCCGTCTCGTTTGAAGATTTTGAGGGAGAGGCGCAAAGACAAAGAAGCGCGCTTGGCGAAGAGACGGCTGACTTTTTTGATTTTGATATAGGCTTTTGATGCAGAGCTTTGAAGTTACCTATTATGACGGCAAATCTTCAAACGCGCGGCAGATAACGCTTGAAGTGCGCGATAATGTCGTACTTTTGAAGGAGCTTGGTATAGGCTACAACTTCGATATGTTGGGGGTCGGCGTCAAACTTAAAGGGACACCGCAGACGATTGATTTTGGGGATGGCTCATACTGCGTTTTGAAGACGGATGACCACTTTTCGCTGCCAAACGCAGGGTTTTCGAGATTTGTCTTGTGGCTTGAATCAAAAATGAGATACGCCCTCTTGTCGCTTTTTATCTTGGCGGGCGTAGCCGTTTTCATACTAACATACGGAGGGGAGATGTTAGCCGATCTGTTAGCCGATAAAATTCCCCAAAGCGTGATTGAGAGAGTCAGCAAAGAGGCGCTTCGGTCTTTGGATGAAGAGTATTTTCGGGAGTCAAATCTAACTAAAGAGCAGCAAGAGCATATCGCCTCAAGCTTTGGTAAACTGTTCGCGCAGGAAGAGCAAAATTACAAAATACACTTTAGAGAGTCATCTTGGTTTGGCGCGAATGCGTTTGCGCTGCCATCCGGCGATATAGTGCTTTTGGACGCTCTTGTGAAGATGGATGAGGATGAAAAGTATCGCGGTATTATGGCGGTTTTGGCGCACGAAAAGGGGCACGTGGAGTATCGGCACGGAGTTAAAATGGTCATCAAATCCTCCGTCACCTCCGCGCTTTTAGGCTACCTCGTCGGTGACTTTTCGGGACTTATGACAAGTGTGGGCGCTTTCATAATGGAGGCGCAATATTCGCAAGAGTTTGAAAAAGAGGCCGACGCTTACGCGATAGCGGTGATGGATGGCAACAATATCTCCACAAAATATATAGCCGATATCTTTGAAAAGTTAAATTCCGACGCGGCAGATAATGTTAGTAAGATGTTTAGTTCGCATCCGGCGATGGGTGAAAGGATAAAAAATTTTAGAGAAGATAGAGAATAACCAAGGGGCAAGCCCTTGGTTATTTGCGTGATTAGAGTCTTGATTCGTATCTGCGCAACATATAGAGCTTTTTGAGCATTTTTTTGCGCGCGCTGATTTTTTGTTTTTTGCGCTTTTCAGTCGCAGTTTCAAAATGTTTTCGCGCTCTGACTTCGGTAACTACCAAATTTCTGTCAACTTGCTTTTTAAACTTTCTGTACGCTTCTTCGAAAGACTCATTGGGATGAACCTTAATTCCGGGCATCCTCATCACCGCCTTTCGTTTAAATTCCCGCATAAAATGCGGTTTAGGGCGGTATTGTAACCAAAATCGCGATAAATTGCAACTGCACTTGGGATTTTAAAAATATTGACGAAGATATATATCTTTTTATTGACTTTTTACGCCAAAAGAGTTATACTTGACTTTTATAATAGACAAAGGCGATCCGTGGCTGTCATTCTTTTGAAAAACAGAGATTTTCAGAGCAATATCACAATACAACAAAAGCAGATTTTAAAATACGCGCAGATCAGCGGCTTTAGCGTGCACGCAACCGAGATAGATAACTCCTCCGGCGAGACCGTATTGGAGGAGCGAAAGAGCTTTAAAGGATTTTTGCGCTCCTTGAAGCCAAACGATACCGTGCTTATCTACGACCTCTGGTCGCTTACTACTAAAGTGGACGAATTGGTCAAGATATTTGAGTGCCTGCTTCGCCGAAATATCACGCTGCATATCTGCAACAAACACTTCGTCGTCTCAAATCAAACTCCGCTTTTTGATGTTTTGGAACTTTTGGCAAAACAGCGCGAACTAAATCTAAACCCCGAAAAAACCGTAAGCGTAGGACGCCCCAAAGGCAGGATGTCAAGGTCGAAATTTGACGACAACAGAGCGCGGATAGTGAGTATGCTGGAACTTGGCTCATCGGTAAACCATATAGCAAAAGAGCTTGGATTTAGCCGCAGTTCGCTGAAGGATTATATCAATTCAAGGGATTTGAAAGAGTTGGCGAGTATCAAAAAGACGCTGCCAAAGCAGGACAATAAAAAAATAGACAAATTAATAGCGCAACAGGCACAAGCCTCCAAACAAGAGTGCGCTCTTATAGCACAAATCTAAAAGAAGGACATTTTATGACATACAAGAAGATGCGTTATATAGGCTTTAGCCTTATAACTTTCGTGAGCTTAGTGCTGCCGTGGATAACCGTAGACGGCAAGCACTTTTTTCTGCTTAGCTTTGACAAAAAGCAGTTGCAGCTATTTTTTACGACATTTAATATGTCGGAACTTTGGCCTATGCTGTTTTTGCTTATCATCCTCTTTTTGGGGATATTTTTTGTAACGACGCTGGGTGGGCGCGTATGGTGCGGGTGGGCGTGTCCTCAGACCATATTTAGGACCATATACCGCGACCTGCTTCAGACAAAGATATTTGGTCTTTATAAGAGTGTGGACAATAAGCAAAAGCCGATTGCCAAAGGCAAATGGATACAAAAAATCCTCGCGTTTTTGATCTTTAATATATTCGCGATAGCGGCGGCGGCGGACTTGTTGTGGTACTTTATCCCGCCCGAAGACTTTTTTGTCTATATCTTAGACCCGCTTGAAAATCGTATTACATTTGTAGTGTGGTTCATATTTACAACTCTTATAATGGCATCAGCCGTTTTTATAAAAGAGAATTTCTGTACCTACGTCTGTCCGTATGTGAGGATCCAATCCACGATGTTAGACAACGATACGGTACAGACGATTTACGATCCCGTAAGAGGCGGTGTGATATATGGCTCAGATAAACAAAAGATAACAGGTAACAAAGATGAGGGCGAGTGCACAAGGTGCGATGCGTGCGTTAGAGTATGCCCCACGCATATAGATATAAGAGCAGGAATGCAGCTGGAGTGCATCAACTGCTTGGAGTGTTCGGACGCGTGCGAAAAGGTGATGAAAAGGCTCAGCCTCCCATCCCTTGTAAGATGGACCAGTCCCAACTCTGTGCAAAATAATGAAAAGGTCAAAGTTATCCGCTTTAGAACGGTGGCATATAGCATTGCGATTACGATAGCGCTGGTCGCACTTTTGTCTATGAGTACGACGAAGAAGAGTATGATATTGAACATCAACCGAGGCACAGAGCTATTTCACCTATCAAAAGATAAAGCGAACATTGAAAATACATATAAATTTAAATTTGAAAATATAGACTCCAAAGAGCATATGTTCTACTTTGAAGTGCTAAATCCGGAGATAACGATAAAAACGCCAAGCGAACCGTTTAAATTAAGGGTGGGCGAAGTGAAAAGCAAAGTGGTGATACTCTCCACCGATATCAATTCATCTCTCAAAACTCAAAACGGCAAGCCGCTTCCCGTTACGATAAGGGCTTTCGCGACAGACAGCAAAGAGAAGATATATATAGAAAAAGAGGCTGCGTTTATCTATCCTAAAGCGGATAGTATCCGGTAGCTTTTAGCAGGGCGTGGGGGGGGCGCCCAAAAATTTACAATTAGTTCACAATGTAGAGTTAATATGCCGTTACAAATTTCGTAGGAGGAAATCTATGAAGATGTTTAAAACAGCAGCGATCATTTCGCTTTTGACGATGCTTTGCGCGGTAAACGCAAGTGCGTGGGGCAAAAAAGAGCAGGGTATTTTGATAGGCGCGGCTGCGGCTTTGACACTGCCGCATCTACTTAACAACCACAGATACGATTCGTCCGGATATTACAACAACAACTTCCGCTATTCGACGGACATTTTATATGCGCGTCCAAGTGCGCCGACAGTCGTAAATAAAGTCATATACGTGGAAAAAAATGGAAATGACCCAATGCACAGAAGGGCAAAATTTCACAACTATATACACGACCAACAGCAACCTACTCGTGTTATAGTTGAACACGCTGATGGTACGGTAACCATTATAGAGAGATAAAAACTATTTCGGCGCCATCACTCCGCGCCGAAATACTCTCAAATTCAATCCCTCTTAAGAATTTTTCAGATAAAATTATTGGCTTTGAAAAATGTTAAGTCTAAACAGACAGTTTTCAAAAATTATGCAAGGAGTTTGTATGCCGAAAATGAAAACGGTACGCGGAGCGGCAAAACGCTTCAAATCGGCTAAAAACCGCATCAAACGCGGGGCTGCTTTTAGAAGTCACATTTTGACGAAAAAGCCCTCAAAGCGTATGCGCGGATTGAAAGAGGCAAAATATGTTGATAGCACGAACGAACGCTCTATCAAGATAATGCTTTGCCAAAGATAGTTTATAGTTTTTGATTTAAATCATTCAGTTTTTGCAATCCCCCTGCAAGACAGGGCAAGTCCCCAAAGAGGGCACCAAAAGGTTAAGGAGAAAAAATGGCAAGAGTAAAAACGGGCGTTATAAGACGCAGAAGACACAAAAAGGTTCTAAAACTCGCGCGCGGCTTTTTCAGCGGACGCAGAAAACACTTTAGAAAAGCAAAAGAGCAATTAGAGAGAAGCTTAGTCTACGCATACCGCGACAGACGCGCCAAAAAGAGAGACTTCAGAAGACTCTGGATAACAAGAATCAACGCTGCGTGCAGACTAAACGACATCAGCTATTCAAGATTTATCAACGGTCTTGGCAAGGCTCAAATAGAACTCGACAGAAAGATTTTAGCGCATTTAGCGATGAACGAACCCGAAAATTTCAGCGCAATAGTTGTCAAAGCAAAAGCTGCTTTAGAAAAATAATTTATCATACCGCTCTATCTTCACGGCAACCGCCCACGAAGATAGAGTCACCATCCATTTATCCCTTCACGGTTTTAATTTTAAATAGCATATTTTTTAACAAATCCGGAAATCTTTATACGAAAATATTCAAAGTAATAGCGCCGTAATATATGGGGTTCCGGAGCAAATCCTGCGCTTTGGGCAAATAAAATTCGCATCAATTTCTCTGTCAGTCAAAGTGGTATCGGGTCATAAAAAGCTTTGAAGATTATGATGGACATATTCATCCCAAAGGGGAGGGGTAGATGTTTGTGATGACGGATGTGGTTTGTATTATTTGACGGAAAGTTTAAATATGCAGTGGGATAAATTTTCGCAAGACATTATCATTGATTCGCTTTCTGAATATATTATTGAAAAAAGTAGGTAAGAAATAGCGGCACTTTTTCATATTTATGTGATGATGGAGCCACTAAAGGCAACGAATATCCTCTCTTATTTTAGCCCATCACATTTTCCATTTTGACCAATCGGACTTACAAGGCACGACAATTTTATAATCAAACGATACGATAAGGATTTTTTATTGAACAAAGTCTTGGCGCGGGGTTGCATATTTTCTTCAAATAGCCATAAGGAGCGCTTTTAGAACGCTCCGAACTCTCGTTTTACTTGTGTAGCTTTCACCACTAAAATATACGCGCCGCTTTTGTTATTCAGTTTTTAAAACCGCGCCGTTGCTGGCATTGGTGACGAGCTGGCGATACTGTTTTAGCCAACTGCTCGTGATATTTTTGACTTTCGGTTTGAAATTGGTGCGTCTGGAGGTTATCTCCTCTTCGCTTAAAACGGCGTTTATTGTGTATTTATCCACATCTATCTCTATAATATCGCCGTCTTTTAAAAGCCCGATAAGTCCGCCCTCAGCTGCTTCAGGGCTTACGTGTCCTATGCTAAGACCTCTTGTCGCGCCCGAAAATCTTCCGTCCGTTATAAGTGCCACATCGGCACCCAACCCCATACCGACGATGAGCGAGGTGGGAGAGAGCATCTCTTGCATTCCCGGACCTCCCCTTGGTCCTTCATAGCGCAAAACGACCGCGTCGCCTTTTGTGACCTTACCGCCCGTGATGCCTTTTATCGCATCTTGCTGTGAGTCAAAACAGACCGCTTTGCCCCTAAAACTTCTGCTTCCGATGATGCCCGCCGCCTTTATAACGCAGCCTTCAAGAGCTAAATTGCCAAATAGTATCGCAAGTCCGCCCACTTTTGAGTAAGCGTTATCGAGCGTATGGATGATAGTGGTGTCTTTTATATCCGCGTTTTTGATGCGCTCGCCTATACTTTCACCTGTTACCGTGAGGTTGTCAAGATAGAGTGTGCCGTTGTCAAGTTTGGCTATCTCATTCATAATGGCATTCATACCGCCCGCCCTATTCACATCTTCCATATGCACCGTGCCCAAAGATGGGGCGACTTTGGCGATGTGGGCTATCTTTTTGCTTATCTCGTTGATGTCTTTGATGTTGAAGTTTACACACGCTTCTTTGGCGATTGCGAGCATATGCAGTACGGTATTGGAGCTGCCACCCATAGCCATATCCACGGCAAACGCGTTTCGTATCGCCTTTTCATTTAAGATATTGCGTATATTAAATCTCTCGTCAAGCGCGATTTCACAGACTCTTCGCGCCGCTTTTCTTATCAACTCTTCGCGCTCTTTTGTCAGAGCCAATATCGTACCGTTGCCGCTAAGTGCGATACCCATCGCCTCCATAAGCGTATTCATAGAGTTTGCCGTAAACATTCCCGAACACGACCCTCCACCGGGACACGCGCGGCACTCTATGTCGTGCAACTCCTCTTCACTTATCTCGCCTTTATTATATTTGCCGACAGCTTCAAAGGTGGAGTTCAGATCCAGCGCCTGCCCCTCTTTATCGTGCCCTTTGCTCATCGGTCCGCCGCTCACAAAGACGGTGGGCACATTGACCCTTAGTGCGCCCATTATCATACCGGGGACTATCTTGTCGCAGTTTGGGATACAGATAAGCGCGTCCAGACAGTGCGCGTTCATCATAGACTCAACGGAGTTTGCGATAATCTCGCGGCTTGGCAGTGAGTAGAGCATCCCATCGTGCGCCATAGCGATACCGTCATCTATGCCGATAGTGTTAAACTCAAACGGCACACAGCCCGCGTTTCGTATCTCCTCTTTGATAATCTCCGAATATTTATTGAGAAAAAAATGCCCTGGGATTATCTCTACAAATGAGTTCGCCACGCCGATAAACGGCTTTTTAAAATCCTCATCTTTAAGCCCCGCAGCCCTTAGCAAACTTCTGTGCGGAGTTCTATCGGTCCCCTTTTTTATCATATCGCTGCGCATAAATCCAACCTTGTTTAAATAAAATGAGGCGTTATTATAACAAACTATAATAAAAAACGGGATAAGTAGAGATAAGCCCGCGGCTTTGCGGGCTTAAGGTGGAGATTAAAGTGAGGGTCTATTGCCTTTTGTCTCTTTAATTAGTTTTTGTCGGTCTGCTTCTATTTTGTCGTAAACATCTTTATGGTTTATCATAGCAATACGAAACGCCATTATTAATCCTGTTTTTGGTTCAATATGAGGATATACTCTTATCTCTCTACCGCATTTCTTGAATATAGTGCTTTCCGTAGGCGGCGTATAAAACACAAAATCAATTTTAGTCATATAGCCACACCCACCAAATTGTTTCTCTGAACTATTTGCTGCTCGAAAAATTTGTTCCCCATTTCTGTCATAAAACCATACAAGAATTGTTGGACCAGATACATACGATGGTCTACCATATTTTTCAAATATAGAGTCGTAAAAAGCTTGTATGCTTAAATAATCTTTTTCTTGAAAGCTTTGTCCCCTGATAAGATAAAATACTTTACCATAATCATCTTCTGAGATGGTGAATACATCTCCATCATACATCCCCGGTGAAGTGGTGAATTCACCCCTTACACCATACTCTCCGTTTACAGAAGTACCGATACTCCGAGGAATAGACTTATCAAATTCCTTAATTTTATATTTTGAATTAATCGATTTTAGTTTTTTTGCTATATCTATAGAGCTTCCTATTTTAATGCCAGCGATATCAAAATTTTGTTTTGAGATAGTATCTTTTAGTGGCGCATTTTTAATTTTTATCTTTAAATCATTATGCAACTGAATCTCTTCATAAAAACTCGTAATATCAGTCTCCTTTTCAGCGGCATATATCGCACCTATCCCTACCCCTATCAAACACACACAAAGCGCAATATGTTTAATATTCATAACTACTCCTTGATTAATTGAATAAAATATTTGATTTTACCTATCTGTATCTATATGCGTGCTTAAATATTACAAAGATAGACAAAGAATACCAGTCGACATTTTTACAAAAAAACAGTTGCGCGCGGGGCTTTTTTACTTTACATTTCAATAAACTTTTGCTATACTTTGCCTCTTAATTTTTTACAATGCGGGAATAGCTCAGTGGTAGAGCACAACCTTGCCATGGTTGGGGTCGCGAGTTCGAACCTCGTTTCCCGCTCCAGTTGTTTGGGATTTTTTTGGCCCGAGTGGCGGAATGGTAGACGCAAGGGACTTAAAATCCCTCGAACTTTTGTTCGTGCCGGTTCAAGTCCGGCCTCGGGCACCACCCAAAGCACGGCGACATAGCCAAGCGGTAAGGCACGGGCCTGCAAAGCCTTGATCCCCGGTTCGAATCCGGGTGTCGCCTCCAAAAAAACAAGAGGAGTGAAAGATGAGGGTTGTTGTTTTGTTGTTTTTGGCTTTTTTGTTTGTTGCTTGCAGCAACACTTGGAGCGGCGTAAAAACCGACACCAAAGAGGCAATGAACTGGACAAAAGAGAAGATTCACGACGGTGCTACATATGTGAAAGAGAAGACCGAGTAGATTTTCGCAATTTTATTTCGGGAGATGGCTGAGCGGTTTAAAGCGGCGGTCTTGAAAACCGTTGAGGTGAGAGCCTCCGGGGGTTCGAATCCCTCTCTCCCGGCCACTTTTTTATACACAAGCGGTGCGTGATGACAACTTCGGCAAAAAAGGCGTCGGCAGTTATCTTTATACTCTTTTTGATACTTTTTACCGCTTACAAACCTTACGACCAGCCCATCTACGGCGACACTTTTTTAAAACAGCTTTTTGTACTCTACTCATTTATCTTAAACCAAACTTTTGGAATGATACACGAAGCGGGACACGGAGTCTGCTATATAGCGCGCTGTCCCGACTTTATAACAGCAGCGAATGGGACGCTTTTCCAGCTACTTTTTCCTTTTGTGCCGGGGGTCATCTCCAAAAGACAAGGCAATGTTTTTGGATTTTACATAGGGCTCTTTTTCGTGGGCTTTTCTATGCAATACACCGCGTGGTATATCTCAACGGCACACGAAGGACTATATGTCAGCGCGGCAAACTCATTTCTGGGTAAAGACGGATATCACGACTTCAACTACATCCTATCGACATTCAATCTTGTCGGATTAGACCGGCTCATCGGCGGCTTGGTGAAGTTTGGCGGGTATATTATGATGATGTACGCGTGCTTTAGAATGTGGCTTTTGGCGTTTGTGAATAAAGGGTATTAAAGTTTAAGTTTTTTATTATACGACCTCGTCTGTTTCATTGAAGGGGAGATTTTGGACAAGTTGAAAATTAGATAGTCAGCCGATTTTTTTCACCGAAAAGTTCCGGATTGGAAGGTATGGCTTGCAGATGGAGTTATCAAAATATTTTACAATGAATTATCGCATTGCACTGCCCGCAAGAGTTAAAGGGCTTGAAAGTTTATCTTTAGAAAATTATCAAATAGTTCGCGATAGCCGTTTTACAGCCCTGCGTTTTTCATCTGTTCGGCTTGGAAATGGGCGATGAGGGGTTCTACTATCTCGTCGAAAAGTCCGCCTTCCATTATCGCTTCAAGTCTGTAGAGGGTGAGCCCTACCCTGTGGTCGCTTATGCGGTTTTGCGGGAAATTGTAAGTTCGTATCCTTTCGCTTCTATCGCCGGAGCCTACTTGCGACTTTCTATCTGCTGTCTCTTTTTTCAGCCGCTCTTCCTCTTGTTTTTCGTAAAGCCTCGCTCTTAAGACTTTCATAGCGGCGTCTTTGTTTTTGTGTTGCGATTTGCCGTCTTGGTTTACGACGACGATACCTGTGGGAAGATGGGTGATTCTAACGGCGCTGTCGGTCGTATTTACGGACTGTCCGCCGTGTCCGGAGCTTCTCATAACGTCGATTTTCAAATCATTTGGGTTAATATCTATCTCGACATCGTCCACTTCGGGCATAACGGCGACTGTGACGGCTGAAGTGTGAACTCTGCCTTGCGACTCCGTTTCGGGTACACGTTGAACTCTATGTGTGCCGCCCTCGTATTTTAGGCGGCTGTATGCGCCTTTGCCCTGTATGAGCGCTATCATCTCTTTAAATCCGCCCAAAACGCCTTCGCTTTGGCTTACTATCTCCACTTTCCATCTTTTGCTCTCGGCATATCTCACATACGCCTTGAAAAGGTCAGCCACAAATAGCGCAGCTTCATCTCCGCCAGTACCTGCCCTTATCTCAAGAAAGATGTTTTTATCGTCGTTGGGGTCTTTTGGAAGTAGTAAAACTCTTATCTCGTCTTCAAGCTCTTGGAGCCTCTTTTCTAAGATTTTCAGCTCCTCTTTTGCAAGCTCTCCCAGTTCGGCGTCATCCAAAAGCTCTTTGTTGCTCTCTATATTGTCGTGCGTTTGGATATATTCGTGCGCTTTTGTGTAGATATCTTCGATGCTTGACTGCTCTTTGGATAGTTCGGTCATCTTTTTCACATCCAAAGAGGAATCCGCCAAAGACGAGGATATCTCATCGTAACGGTTGATGAAAGGGAGTAGTTTATCTTTTAACATTAAAGGGGGAAAGCCACCTAATTTAGGCGGCTTTTGTTTCTAAAGAGTTAACGAGTTTAGCTAATCTACCGACTTTTCTCGCGGCTGTGTTTTTTGTCAAAACACCTTTGCTAACATATGAGTGGATGCTCTTGTTAGCTGCTTTTAGAGCTGTATTTGCGGCTTCTTTATCGTTCGCGCTAACAGCGGTTAGTACTGTTTTTGTAAGATTTTTAATACGAGTTTTATAAAATCTATTTCTATCTGTTCTAACTTTAGTCTGCCTCGCGCGTTTCTCCGCTGACTTATGGTTTGCCATTGTCAAGTGCCTTTTGTAAAATTTTAGTCTTGGATTATACAGAATTAGAAATTATACAAAACTTAATTTAAGCGGGAATTAATTTTTTTTGCGCTTTTATACCCTTTTTTGGCAAATCTTACCATTTGTTTGTTAAAATACGCGAAAACTTATCAAGGATAGATGATGAAACTTTTCGGAACGGACGGCGTCAGGGGAAAAGCGGGCGCGAAATTGGATGCGCACACGGCTATGAGGCTCGCGATGGCTGCCGGAATATTTTTTAGAAAACACTCTCTCACCAATAAAATCTTAGTCGGCAAAGATACGCGCCGCAGCGGCTATATGATAGAAAACGCGATAGTCTCGGGGCTCACCGCCGTAGGATATGATGTGATACAGATAGGTCCTATGCCCACGCCGGCGATTGCGTTTTTGACCGAAGATATGAGGTGCGACGCGGGGATAATGATAAGCGCATCCCACAACAGCTACTTTGACAACGGTATCAAATTTTTTGACCACACGGGCTACAAGCTTGATGTGAAAGATGAAGAGAATATAGAAAATATCTATTACGACGAAGATCTCATAGCCCAAAATCAAAAGACAGAGCTTGAAATCGGCACTTCAAAGAGGATAGACGATGTCATCGGGCGATATATCGTGCATATAAAAAACTCATTCCCAAAAAATCTCACCCTCCACGGCACAAGGGTTGTATTGGATACCGCCAACGGTGCGGCGTATAAAGTGGCGCCGACTATTTTTAGGGAACTGGGAGCAGATATAGTCGTTATCAATGACGAGCCAAACGGCAGCAATATCAACCTCTCCTGCGGCGCGCTGCACCCGCAAGCTCTTGGCGAAGAGGTGGTCAAATACAGAGCCGATATCGGCTTCGCGTTTGATGGGGACGCCGATAGGCTTGTCGTGGTGAACAAAAAAGGCAAAGTTGTGGAGGGCGACAAACTTTTGGGCATTTTGGCGGATTATCTCAAGCAAAATTCGCTTTTGGAGGGGGATTGTGTAGTGGCGACTACGATGAGCAATCAAGCTCTGGAGGATTATCTAACCGCTAAAGGCATAAAGCTCGAGCGCGCCGATGTGGGCGATAAATATGTCTTGGAAAAACTAAAAGAGCTTGGCTCAAACTTCGGGGGTGAGCAGAGCGGACATATCATCTTTGCCGATTTCGCAAAGACGGGCGACGCCCTTGTGGCGGCTTTGCAGCTTATGGCGTGCCTTTTAAATGAGGCCAAAAAGAGCGCCAACGGTGATAGGCTAAATCCCTTTGAACTCTACCCGCAAAAACTTGTCAATCTCCCTATCGCAAAAAAGGTGCCGCTTGAGGATATTAAAGGTTATGACGAGCTTTTAAGCGACTTTAAAGCCAAAAACATAAGAACGCTTATAAGGTACTCGGGCACGGAAAATCTTTTGCGCATACTTTTGGAGGCAAAAGATGAAAAGCTTATGAACGAAGCGGCACTAAATGCCGAAGCGTTTTTCAAAAGGGCGCTAAATGGCTAAAACTATACTAAAAGCGGCTATTTCCGCCGTTATCATCTTCATCTTAGATAGGCTCATTAAACTGCTCTTTTTGGACGGATCTACTTGGCACAGCGAAGTTTTATCGCTCTATCTTGTCCTCAATAAAGGTGTGGCGTTCTCTATGTTCGCGTTTTTGGGCGAGTGGCTAAAGTACATCCAGATAGTAATCATCACGGCGCTTTTGGTATTTGTCTACCGCGAAAAGCTCTTTTTCACGCAAAACGCCATCGCCGTCGGTATGCTATTCGGCGCCGGATGCGGCAATATCTTAGACCGCTTTTTATACGGCGGCGTCGTGGACTACATCGCGTGGCATTATGGATTTAACTTCGCCGTATTCAACTTTGCCGATGTAGCGATAAATTTTGGGGTATTTTTGATAATTGTGAAAATGGCATGGAAAAAAAGAGGAAATGAAGTATAATATTTAATGCAGTATACATGAGGAGTAATTTATGGCTACAAATTTTTCAAGGGGTTCGGAATGGAGAAAGTGGGATTTGCATATTCATACCCCAAATTCAATTTGCCAAGAATACGGAAATACTCAAGAAGGCTGGGATAAATTTATTAATGCATTAGAAAACTTGTCTATTGAGGTTAAAGTTATTGGCATTACTGATTATTACTTCATTGATGGCTATAAAAAAGTAATGGACTACAAACTCAAACACAATAAATTAAAAAATATTGATAAAATTTTTCCCATTCTCGAATTTAGAATTGATACTTTCGGTAGCGGAAGCGAAAATAATCTTCAAAAAATTAATTTGCATGTTTTGTTTGATATAAACGAAAATGATATAGCAACTGAAATAAGGCAAGTAGAAGAAGAATTTATTAAACAAATTCCTATAACTAAATTGGAGAGGCATAAAACAAAGTGTTTATCGATAGAAAATTTAACTCAAGAGGGCAATAATAATTTACAAAATGGTTTTAGCAGTTTAGTTCCACCTACCGACAGAGTTTTTGAATTACTAAATAGTCCAAGATGGAAAGATAAATGCTTTCTTTTTTTGGGCTATAAAGAATGGAGCAATTTAGAAAAAAACCAACAACTAAAACCTTTGAAAGATGATTTGTATTCAAAAGTTGGCGCATTTTTGGGAAATAATTTTACCACTAATAAAAATAATCAAGAGTGGTTAAATAGCTTTGGCAATAAGAAGCTACTTCATTCATTAGATATCCATAACTTCACTGACTTGGATAGTTATGAATTTGATGAAAATGGCAATCGTAAGCCTATAGAAAGATATCATTGTAACACTTGGATTAAAGCTGATCCCACATTTGAAGGATTAAAACAAATTTTATATGAGCCAGAAGAACGAGTTAGAATACAAGAAAATAATCCCGCCTTTGATTTTGAAAAATCGCCGTTTACGGAGATTCAAATAAGTGAAAGGGTTGATGTTTTTGAAAATGAGCAAGATAATGTAACATTTGAAAAATGTGTCTTGCCATTAAATAGTAATTTAGTTTCAATCATTGGAGGCAGAGGAACTGGAAAAAGTATTTTAATCGATTATATTTCGACAGGATTAGGACAGAGCAATAGAAGTATAAGCTATACCAAAAGCGATAGAATAACTATCAAGCGACAACCTTCCTTGAATGACGAGCCCATTCCTTTTGTAATTTCAAATAAGCCGAATATTCCATTCATGTATATTTCTCAAAGCGAAATTAAAGGAATAGTAGAAAAGCCGCAGGAATTTACAGAGAATATTAGAAAGACCATAGGCGTTATCGATAATTATATAGTTTCTACGGAATACAAAGCAAAAGCAAATAGATACACGAATGAATATTCTGAGATAACCAAAATACTTGATACAAATAGTCAACAAAAGAAAGACGAGATTGATAAAGAAATAAAAAAATATAATGATTTTATTACAAATATAACTTCTAAGGAAAATAAACTTAAATTAAAAAATTATCAAAAACATTTAAATGATTTATCGGAAAGAAAAATATTTTACGAAAAATTACAAAATCAAAAGAGATCCATAAGAGAATTCGAAAAGGAAGTAAATAGCAATATAGAACAACTAAACAAAGCTCTATTAGAAGTTGATAGCAACATAAGTATTCCTTGTGTTAACAATAGTACTACAATAAATTATATTACACAAACAGCATTGCCCAAAATTAAAGAGCTAATAGACAATGCAGAAAAAGAAATACAAAAAACAAAAGACGCCTTTAAAGGTTATACAGGAGATTTAACAACTTTATTGAGTGATGTGGCACTTTACCAAAACAAGGTAACCGAATCTCAAAAACAAAAAACGCTTTTAGAAGAAAACGAGAAAAAATTTGAAACAATAAAACAAAATTACTTTAAGGAGCTTGGCACAGAGATTGAGAGTGGCATCAAAGCCTATAAGCAGGAAATTGAAGATAAATGGAATAATTTCAAAAATGGAAGTGGTGGTTATTCCGAAGAGCAGAAACGATTGCTTTCAGATATACTCGGTGAAGACAACCTGAATGTATCTGTTGAAATAAGTTTTAATGCAGAAAAAATGTATCAATTGCTTTTAGAAAAGCTAGATCGTCGTTCTTGGAGCAAGGAGAAATTAGAAAACACTCTCAATGTAAGCAATTTGGATAAGTATATCGACTTTATCAAGCAAGCTTCTGATCCAAATGCTTTTAGTGATGCCGTTATCCCAATTAGAGATTGTGTGTTAGATGCATTCTTCACAAAATACATCGAGTTTATAACGCATAATATAGTTGTCACTTCTCAAAACAAAAATATCACAAAATTATCTCGCGGACAACAAGGTACAATTTATTTACGTTTGAAATTAGCCGCAAACTTATTTAGTAAGACCATTATTTACGACCAACCGGAAGATGATTTGGATAATGAATTTATTATGTCTGATCTGGTTTCAATTTTCAGGAAAATCAAAAAATATAGACAAGTAATCATTGTTTCTCATAATGCCAACCTTGTGGTAAACGCGGATTCCGAACAAATTATTATTGCCAGAAACGAGGAAGGAATTTTAAAGTATACTTCAGGTTCACTAGAAGATCCTGAAATAAATGAGCAAATATGTAAAATTCTTGAGGGTGGCAAAACGGCATTTTTGAAACGAGAAAAAAAATATGGCTTTAAATAACATGTGCCTATTGAGCCACTGGTAGCGAATTCACTTCATCTATTAAAAAAGCAGATTTTGAACAAAAGAACCGCCAGAGGCTAGGGTAGCTCTTTTGTGCGGCATTTTTTGAATATATCGTACTCTTTTTTATATACTTTTGTTTCGATTTCAAGTAGTCCCAAAAACGAGTGAAATATATTGTCGTGGCTGTATGCATCGGTCTTTGCCGCTTCTTGCATACAGCTGTAATCAATATAGTCCTGTTTTTGCATATTTTCAGACATCCAGAGTATCATCGGCACTTTTGTCTGCTCTTTGGGGGCTATCACATAGGGCATACCGTGCAGATAGACATTGTTTTCGCCCAAAGACTCCCCGTGGTCTGAGATATACATAAGACCCGACTCAAAATCCGGAAATTTCCTCAAAGTGTCAATGGTCTTTGATATGATGTAGTCCGTGTAGAGTATCGTGTTGTCGTAGGTGTTGACTATCTCCTCTTTGGAGCAGTTTTGTATCTGGGCTGTGTCGCAGGTGGGTTTGAACACCTTAAACTCATCCGGATATCGTTTGTAGTAGGTGGGTCCGTGGCTGCCCATCGCGTGTAAAATTATAAGAGTATCTTTTGTGATATTTGATAGATACCCTTCAAGTCCTTCTATGAGCACCTCATCAAAGCAACTCTCCTTATCGCAAAATTTATCACTGTTTTTCGACCCCAGCATATTTTCGGTCGGCACTCTATCACAAACGCCCTTGCAGCCGTCGTCATTATCGCGCCAAAATATATCGTATCCGGCGTTTTTGGCTATGTCTAACAGATTTTCCGTATATTTGGCGCTTGTTACATCAAAATATTCGCGGTCTGCATTTGAAAACATACAAGGCACGGAGATCGCCGTCGCAGTCCCGCAGGAGAGGACATTTTTAAAGCTTATGATATCCTGCTTTGCAAGGTTGGGGTTGGTATTTTTCTCATATCCGTTGATGTAAAAGTTATCGGCTCTGGCGGTCTCCCCTACGATGAGCACCACAACGGTTTTATGCGACTCTTTAAATGGCGCTACTTTGGCGTCGGGGTCCAAGCGCACAAATTCCCTATTAGTAAGGGCGCGCCGCTGAAAATACCTTACCGTCGAGTAGGTATAATTTATAGTATTGAGCAGTTTGCGCACTTCTCTATTGTTTCTGCCGAACGATGTGTACTCTTTATAGGAAGCGGCAGCGGTCGTTAAGAGTATCAGCAAGCTTGCCGCCGCCGACAAAATCCGTATTTTCAGTTCGCGCTTCACCGATGCGTAGCGGATGGTCGTGAAAGCTAAGATAACGGAGGGTACGACGCCCGTGACAAAAACCCACAAAAATCCCCACACCGTGATGAGGTCAAACGCCTCTCTTTTGGTCGTTTCAAATATATTGGTGATCATATCCGTATCTATAAAGACGCCAAACTCATACATATAATAGTTAGCCGCGCTTGATATGAGCAAAAAGAGGGTGATGAGGGGCTTGGCTAAAAATGGAAGTGTTACGATGCTAAGCAGAAGATAGAACGGCGTTAAGATGAAAAAAATCAAAGAGAACGCGAAAATCACCATCTGAAAGCTGCCTATCTCAATGTGCCCCGATACGAAACGCCAAAAACTTAAATTTAGCACGAAACCAAAGTAGAGTGTCAGTATAATGATTAATATGCGGCTGTCTATCGCCAATTTTGATAGTAGTTTTGTCACAAATTAGCCTTGCGGATGAATTTTGGAAATTATAATTTTTTATAGTTAATAAACTCGCTTGCATATCACAATAATAGGTATTTTATGTTATTTTTAAGTATAAATAGACCTGCATATGGGGATAAATGCCTGATATAGTACTTAATATAAAGATTAAGATTTGGGTATTTATCGTGAGTGGCGGACAGAGAGGGATTCGAACCCTCGAAGCCCGATTAAGACTTGCACCCTTAGCAGGGGTGTGGTTTCAGCCAGCTCACCCATCTGTCCGTAAAAAAGTAGGATTTGGATTATATAAGAGTGTTGATAATATTCGGCTTAAATTTTTTACCAATCGCCATTTTGGTTTTTTATATCAAATCAATTTAATGCCAAAACGCTCATCCTTCACAACAAAACATAATAGGCTGTGTTATAATAATCGCTTCAAATTTGCGTTAAAGGGAGCGTTTATGAGCGATTTCGCCACAAAAGCAGTTGATGAGAAATTTTGCAGCGAGTGCGGCAGCATTATAAAAGCAAAGGCGGAGATTTGTCCCAAATGCGGCGTCAGACAGCGCCCTGCCCCATCCGCATTTAGCGACGGACAAGGCGGTAGAAGCAGGATAGGCGCCGCGCTATTTGCGCTTTTTCTCGGAGGTTTTGGGGCGCACAAATTTTATCTTGGCAAAGTAGAGCAAGGCGTTATATATCTCATATTCTTTTGGACGCTCATACCGTACATCATAGCCTTTGTTGAGTTTATCATATACTTAACGATGAGCGATGAGGCATTTAACGCCAAATATAATAACTATTAATTTTCTCAACCAACAACGGAGTGTTTTGCCTCTTAAGCGAAAAAACGCCCCATTAAAGACAAATAAAAGATTTCGTTAGATATAATCTTTGGCTTAAAATTGAAGTTATGATTTTCGCCTTTAAAGCGAATTTTGTTTGTTCACTCTCCTGCGTCAGCAGGTAGCTTTAGGTGGGTTGAGGGAGCGTAGCTCCTTGTCGCAAAGACGGCTTTGCCGTCTGCGAAGTTCAAAATGGTCGCGTAGCTCAGTTGGTAGAGCACTACCTTGACATGGTAGTGGTCGGAGGTTCAAGTCCTCTCGTGGCCACCATTTTTTGTTTGGATGGGCTTTTTAGCCGATCTGACAACAAAGCTTGATAAGCTTTTAAATTTTAGTTCTTCCGTTGGTTTGGAAGTTCATTTGGTTAAAGGAAAATTTTACAATAATGAAAGAAGACATTTTAGCTTACAGAGTTGACGATACCATCGTCGATACGCAAACGGCTCCGCAAAAACCGCAAAACGCCGAAGAGATATACTTTGACAATTCACCCTGTGCTCTTGAAATCATCCGCCACTCCACCGCCCACCTGATGGCTCACGCGATAAAAAAACTCTATCCTGAGGCGAAATTTTTTGTGGGTCCTGCTATAGAGGACGGTTTTTATTATGATTTTAGAGTGGAAAAAAAGATAGGCGAAGAGGACCTCAAAGCCATCGAAGCCCAAATGCTAAAGTTGGCGGGCGAAAAACTCCCCATCGTCAAAAGCTCTTACACAAAATCGCAGATAGTGAAAAAATTCCAAGATGACGACCTAAAGCAAGAGGTGTTACTGCGCATACTTGATAGTGCGGCTGTTACGACATATGTGCAGGGCGATTTTGAAGATTTGTGCCGCGGTCCTCACGTACCAAATACCAAATACTTAAGATTTTTTAAACTGACAAGAGTTTCGGGCGCATATCTTGGCGGGGATGAAAAACGCGAAATGCTAACGCGTATCTACGGCACCGCGTTTGCCGACAAACAGAGCCTCGTAGAACACATCACTATGATAGAAGAAGCAAAAAAGAGAGACCATAGAAAGCTTGGCACCGAACTAAAGCTATTTACATTTGACGACGAAGTGGGCGGCGGACTTCCTATCTGGCTTCCAAATGGCGCGAGGCTTAGAAGTAAATTAGAGAGTCTACTCTTTCGAGCGCACCGTTTAAGAGGCTATCAGCCTGTGCGCGGACCGGAACTTTTGAAATCTGACGCGTGGAAAATCAGCGGGCACTATCAAAATTACGGCGAAAATATGTACTTCACGACGATAGATGAAGCAGAATACGGCATCAAGCCTATGAACTGTCTGGGACACATAAAAGTTTTTCAAAACGACGTGAGAAGCTACCGCGACCTGCCTTTGAAGTTTTTTGAGTATGGCGTTGTCCATAGACACGAAAAGAGCGGCGTTTTACACGGGCTTTTTAGGGTCCGCGAATTTACGCAAGACGATGCGCATATATTCTGTAGTCCCGAGCAGATAAAAGAGAATATTTTGGAGATTTTGAGTTTTGTCGATAAGATAATGAAAAGTTTTGATTTTACTTATGAGATGGAAGTTTCGACAAAACCGGCTAAAGCTATCGGCGATGACGCTATCTGGGAAAAAGCCACCAAAGGGCTTAAAGAAGCACTCGACGCAAACGGTCTAAAATACGGCATAGACGAAGGCGGCGGCGCATTTTACGGACCAAAGATAGACATCAAGATAACGGACGCTTTGAAGCGAAAATGGCAATGCGGCACGATACAGGTCGATTTCAACTTGCCCGAGCGCTTTGACCTCTCATACATAGACGCTAACAACGAAAAAGCGCGCCCCGTGATGATACACCGCGCGATTTTGGGCTCGTTTGAGAGATTTATCGGTATTTTAACAGAACACACGGGAGGAGAATTTCCGTTTTTCATCGCCCCAACGGCGGCGGTTATCGTTCCTATAGGGGATGCTCATCTGGATTATTCCAAAGAGTTGGCGGGTGAACTGGCGGCTTTGGATGTAGATGTGGAGATTTCAAGTAAAAACGAGAGTCTGAATAAACGCATCAGAACGGCTGAAAAACAGAAGGTTCCGATGATTTTAGTCATAGGAGATGAGGAAATTAACACAAAAAGCGTCGCTTTAAGAGATAGACGAGAAAGAAAACAGTATAATTTGGCGAAAGATAAACTGTTTCAATTAGTGAAGGAGAAAATAGGTGAGGTACACTTTTGAGTAAAGAGAAAGATAAAGATATATTGCTAAACCAGCAAATAAGGGCAAGCGAAGTTCGTTGCGTAGGGGAAGACGGCACTGCATACGGTATCATAAGCCGCAATGAAGCGCTGAGAAAAGCCGAGGATTTGGGGTTGGATTTAGTTCTTATCTCGCCCAATGCCAATCCGCCCGTATGCAAGATTATGGATTACGGCAAATTTAAATATCAGCAAGAGAAAAAGCTCAAAGAGGCGAAGAAAAAACAGAAAATCATCGAAATAAAAGAGGTGAAACTATCTGTCAAAATCGCCCAAAACGACGTGAACTTCAAAATAAGACAAGCACGAGAGTTTATCAACGAGGGTAAACACGTCCGTTTTCGCGTCTTTTTGAAAGGTCGCGAAATGTCAAATCCTGAAGCGGGCGTTGCAGTCCTTGAAAATGTTTGGGGACTGATGAAAGATATCGCCGACAGAGACCACGAGCCCAATTTTGAAGGGCGATATGTAAATATGCTGACTGTGCCCAAAAAGTAGCTTTTAGTTAAGATAAAAACCAAACCCTCTCTTTGGCAAAGATAGAGCGGCTGTGCGTTAGGCTATGCTTGCTTTTATCTTTATGCTCATCCCACGGACAACGGATATCCATCAAAACGGTAATTGAGGCAGAAAAAACCTATATATGTGGTAGATTATCAATAGGGATCGATCGCGCTCGCGTATGCTTTTTGCCTTATCGACCCGCATTGTGCATTTATTCAAGTAAAAAGGGCGAGGAGCTACTTGACTTATCAACTTACATATATGGTAGATTATCCAATTCTCGCGCCCACTTTCCATTCTTAGGACAACTTATTAACTTATATATGTGGTAAATTATCTATTCGGAAACATAAACGCGGCGGGGAATTTTTCTATCTTGTCAAACTCGTATGTATATGGTAGATCATCCACATTGAAGGATTGGTATACTATCTTCTCCACGCTCTGCCTATCAACCCATATATATAGTATATCATCCATATGATATTTTACCACCCTACCCGCGCCTCGACAAAGCTACTTGATTGAAAAAGTTACGCTGGCATCGTCGGATTATCAAACTCGCACCAAAGCCTCAACCCGCGAAGAGATTTTACACAAAATAGATGCTTCCACCCCGCGGTTAGTATAGAAAAAGCATACGAACAGCTTGTTAAACTGTATGTGCGGCATATTATCCACTATGTGTCCTCCTATTTTAAAACTAATGGATTTGCATAGGCATTGTTAGCTTATCAAGTTCGCACCAAGTCCCAATCCGCAAGAAGATTTTATACATTTGCCGCACTGATGTCCGTTTCCATACAAAATAGACACCGCGCCCATTCAATATCTTATCTGCGTACACCGCCGCGCCGCGCTCTCCCGCGACTGTAGAAAATCCGATAAGAGCCCTCCCCTTTTGCGATGCCGAAGTTTTCGTATAGCGCGAAATATCTTTGGCGATATTTAGCACGCTGCCTTTGGCGTGAACGACCCGTTCAGCCATTATGCCAAGCCGTGCCGTTTGCAAATCGCGCTCAAACTTTGAATCTACTTTTTGCCCGCCCAAATAAACCCCTTGCAACACTTCGCTGCTTTGTATTCAAATTTTTGCAATTTTGTATGATAATACAACCGCGCCGCTTCGGTTTAAGAAAGAATTCAAACAATAGATAGTAGAATAATTTTATTATTTGATAATAATTATCCTATAATAATTATAATCCTTAGGAGGGTTTTATGAAAAAAGTGATTACAACAACGGCAGGCAACAAGTTATCGGATAACCAAAACTCGCTAAGCACGGGGAAAAGGGGTCCGCTTTTGATGCAAGATTATCAGCTTCTTGAAAAACTTGCCCATCAAAACAGAGAGAGAATCCCCGAGAGGGTCGTTCACGCTAAGGGCAGCGGCGCGTTTGGCGCGTTAAATATCACCGAAGATATTTCGCGCTATACAAAGGCGTCCGTTTTGCAAAAGGGTGAAACGACAAGGGTTCTTATCAGATTTTCTACGGTCGCGGGGGAGAGAGGGGCGGCGGATGCGGAGAGGGATGTGCGCGGCTTTGCGATGAAATTTTACACAAAAGAGGGCAATTGGGACTTGGTCGGCAACAACACCCCCGTCTTTTTCATCAGGGACGCCTACAAATTTCCCGACTTCATCCACACACAAAAACGCCACCCGCACTCAAATTTGCGCAGCAACACGGCGATGTGGGACTTTTGGTCGCTCTCGCCTGAGAGTATCCATCAAGTGACGATTTTGATGTCGGATAGGGGCATACCCAAAAGTTATAGGCATATAAACGGCTACGGGTCGCATACATATAGCTTGATAAACGCTAAAAATGAGCGCTTTTGGGTGAAATTTCACTTCAAAACCGTCCAAGGCATCCGGACGCTCACGAACAGAGAAGCCGAAGCCATCGTGGCAAAAGATAGGGAGTCTAACCAGCGCGACCTGTTTGAGAGTATCAAAAATGGCGACTACCCGAAGTGGAAATTTCAGATTCAGATTATGACCGAAGAGCAGGCAAGCGCAGCGCCCTTTAACCCGTTTGATTTGACAAAAGTATGGCCGCACAAAGAGTATCCGATGATAGATGTCGGGGAGCTCATTCTCAACGAAAACCCCAAAAACTACTTCAATGAGATAGAGCAAGCCTCTTTTAGCCCCTCAAATATAGTCCCGGGCATCAGCTTCTCACCCGACAAAATGCTCCAAGCGCGCGTTTTCTCTTACGCGGACGCCCACCGATACAGAGTCGGCACGCACTATGAAACGCTGCCGGTAAACCGCCCCATAGTAGAGGTGAACACTTACCATTTGGACGGCGCTATGAATAGCGAGACAAAAGAGCCAAGCGACGCGTACTATGAGCCAAATAGCTTTGATGGTCCCGTCGAAGATAAGAGTTTTGCCGAGCCGCCTTTGGCGATTGAGGGCGCAGCGGATAGGTACGACCACCGCGATGGAAATGACGACTTTTCGCAGACAAGAGCGCTGTTTGAACTTATGGGCAGTTATCAAAAAGAGCAGCTTTTCTCAAATATCGCGGAGGCGATGGACGGCGTTCCACCCCATATCGTCAATCGTCAAATCGCCCTTTTTGAAAAAGTCAGCCCCGCATACGCCGAGGGCGTCAAAAAAGCTTTGGGAATTTAGCGATGGACGAAGCAAAAAGGTACGAGGAGCTGCAACTACTCGCTCTTGATTTTGCCAGATACGCCAACACCGACGAGTTAAAGGTTATGCTTTTGGCAAAACTCCCCGTCAATCTTTGCGACCACAAAGGCAACACTCTGCTTATGTTATCCGCGTACAACGGCAACGCCGACACGACGAAAATGCTCATCGAGATGGGCGCTGATGTGAACCGTAAAAACGACAGAGGACAGACCCCGCTTGAAGGGGTCTGCTTCAAGGGTTATCTCGATATAGCCAAACTCTTGGTGCAAAACGGCGCCGCAGTTAATGGCACCAACGCCATTATGTGCGCGTCGATATTCGGCAATCACAACATAGTCAAATACCTAACGCGCCAAAAAACGGGCTTTAAGACAAAACTCTATCTCGCACTTGCAAAATTTATATCGCTTTTTAAGAGAGCATAGCAAAAATCTCTTGCACTTTTTGTTTTATAATAAATAAAATTTTTCGCACAAGACGCACATGGTTACAAAACCATGCAACAAGCATATATAGCAAAATGTGACAGCATTTTATAATATTTTATGCTTTCTCGTGTCATCTACGATAGCTTGTATTTTATACTTGGATATTTTCGTTGTAGAAAAAACACCCTGACAATTCTCTGCCTTTATACATAAACGGCACTCTTCCAAATAACTTTGCTTCCATTTGGAAATAGAATTCTTCACAAAACCCCACAATCTTTTATCTATCAAACAGAATGGCATATTATATATTGATACATTCATATCTCTTTGCTTTAAATAGATGATAGCGTCAAGCAAGTTTTTATTGAACTCTTTTTGTGAGATATCTATTTCTGCAAAATTATCATAAGCATTGCCTATAATCTCAAGTCCCATAAATGTGACATGAACAACAAATGGAAAATTTCTATAAATAAACTCCGCTATTTGGGGCAATCTATCACAGTTTTGCTTCATAATAACTACCCTTAGCTCAACCATTTGCCGCAATAAACCCAAATTTTGTATAGCACTTATTGTATCGGTAAAGCTTTGCACGCCCATAATTTTATTGAAATCTTCCATATTGTCACTTGGAAATGATACGCAAAAAGTTATATTGTGATTTAATAATGCAAGCTGTTTGGCATAGCTAAACTCTTTTAGCTTTCTACCGTTGGTCAATAAATCTATCCTTGCAAAAGGAAATATTTTTTGGGCATGTTTCAATAATGAACACAGTTCTTCTGATTTTAATGTTGGTTCTCCACCGGTAATGGCAATGCATTTTATATTTTTCTTAGCTAAATAACTCAATATTGCTTTATTGATTTCAAAAAATGAGTGTTCGTCTTTTCTTGGAGGCTGCGGACACATAATACAGTTTGCATTACATTGGTTTGTAACAAAAAGAGTTAAATCGTCATGATTAAGAATTTTATCCCACAATACATGTACGATACCATTTGAATAAATTTCTACAATATCCCCATCTTTTAAAGAATCAAAAAAGGTATCTTTAATATCGTATACCAATGGCTTATTGCCTATATTTTGCACTAAACTTGAGCTATTCGACAAATAAATACTATGACCAAAAGTAAAACAATTCGTTTTTCCAATATATGCTGTTTTGACTTTACATTTTAAATTGATTTTTGATGAAGAAACCACTGCGGTAATAAAATTGACGTCTAAATTATTTATTTTTGCTCTGGTTGCTATCATATGGCAATCTCTTTTACATTTTTTTTATTGATCCAGCTCCAAAAAACATTCATAGCATCAACATTGTTCTTTTTCACTATATCTAACAAATAATCAAAAATAAGCATATTTCTTTTGCAAAAGCCGCTATCAGGTCTAAAGCCTGTCAAATCTTTATATTCTGCGTAATTTCTTATGGGATCACTACCGCAATACATATTAAAAACACAATGATGGCAGCCTGGCATTGTTTGCAATATGGACGACTTGGTGATATTAACAAGTTTTTCCGAGTAAAATATTTCACTGTAACTATTTTTTATCACATTGCCTATACAAAAATTATTATCCCCCATGCGTGCCAACATACGTGCTTCATCTGTTGGGTACACATTGCCGTCAAAATCATACATTACACCACTAATGCCTGCACCTGCCGGACTTTGCAAATCAACAAAACCTGTAGAAAAAGGTGTTAAAATTCTTCTCATAAGTAAGCTGGAATAATAATCAACAAAAACTTTGCCATTCAGGTTTAAACTAATTATATAATTTAATGCTTTTATATATTCATTTATAAACTCTTCTATGCTATATCCAAAATCAATATTATCTAAATCTTTGGCTCTGCCATACGGATTTAATGGTCTAATAAATATACCGTCAAATTCCAATCTAATATATTCGTCTATAACCTCTTTTAGTCTATATAAATTTTTACTCGTAACTGTTAGCAATGCCCCTACGCTATTATGCCCCAACACTTTTCTAGTTAAAAATAATTTTTGCACAAAGGTGTTATAACTTCCTTTATTGCCATATGTTACCCTATGGGCATCATGCATTTCTTGCGTGCCGTCAAGAGATGTAGATATGATAACTTTATATTTTTTGAGAAATTCTAGTTTCGATTCATCCATAAGTGTCAAATTTGTACATAAGATGATTTCAATTGATTTATCCTCATGCTCTAAATTTTTCTGGTATGATTTATCGATTATGTATTTACACAAGCCCCAATGCGTAAGAGGTTCGCCGCCTTGTAACTCAATTTTTATATATTTAGAAGCTGTCTGAAAAATCATTTCTATAATTTTGTCAATCGCGTCTTTATTAAATACATTATGTCTATTGTATTTGTCTGTATCACAAGATGCTGTGGACGCATGACAATAAGTACACCTCAAATTACACAATGTTGTTGTTTCAATCATATGCAAAGAGGTAAAATTTAGCAAATACTGTTGCTTTGTGCGTATTTGGTTTGCCAATAATTCTATAACAGAATGAAGTTCTTCTAAATCATTGTAGATAAAAAATTTAGATTTCAATGTTTTAAATGTTGATGTATCTTTATCTAAAGTATGCCCAAGTAATTGCTCAAACTCTATGCTATCAATAAAATAGTGTTCGCCAGCATAATTAACAAGCAGTATGCAATCATTATATCTTTTAAACGCGAAAGGCAAAAAATTATAGTTACCAATTTTAATATGGTCTAAAATAAATTTTTTTTTACGGAAGAGTATGCGTACTCTGTAATAATATCTCGTATATGGTTAGACTTTTTGGCAATGTCCTGTCTTATTTGATAGTCTATGACTTTATTATTAAAGTTACTAATTTCTTTATTGTCATAATTATCATTTTTCGGTTCGAAGTAGGCATAAAAATAGTTATCAACTGCCTCTAGTTTAACATAATATAGCCCAGAATACTCATATAGTGCCTCTTGAATAGCCTCCTTGCTGAAAAGGGCGCTATCCACCTTAATGCAACATGTATTACTCATATAAACTATCCTGATAATTTTAATTAATATGGATAATATGATGAAGTATGGGAACTATGAGAGCTGTGGGAGCTATGCGAACTATGAGAGCTATGCGAATAGTGGGAACGATGCCATGCCATATCCATATTGTTATTATTCTTCTGAAAATCTATATTGTGCTCTAACACTAGAACAGACTGTTCGTCAATAGCAGAAATGGCATCAGCATTGTTTGTAGTTGCCGATACGTTAGATATGCCCAAAGTTGCCATAAGCAAAATTAAAAACTTTTTCATAAGAACCCTTTTTATTCTCCCATGGGAGGTTTTTCTATACATACTTGAAAATAAATTATATTACTTATATTCTTATGGAAAACTTATATATAAGGATAAATATGCTAAATTTACTAGAAATAATAATATAAAGAATAAAAAAAATAAATTTTTTTTAAATATAGCGTGCAAATGCAAAATATTATAAAATGAAATGGGTCAACTTGAAGTAGCTCTTTTTATTGGTCGTCTATCGGCAGATTTTTATGTTGGTATAGAAAATTACTCGTATGAAAAACATTCTAATCTAAATAATTTTTATCAAAATGTTTTATGATGATAAGATTTTTTACTTTGCACTCTTTTTATGTGTAAACATCTTTTGCCACAACAATTTTCACCCCAAAATCTTTACTTGTATACCAAATTTTGCTAAACTCATTTTTTTCATTTAAGGAGTGAGCGGTGGGGATAGAAAAAGTGAGGGACTTTTTTAAAGAGTTTGGCGAAGAGATAATAGAACTTAAACTATCAAGCGCTACCGTAGAGTTGGCGGCGCGGGCGTTAAATTGCGAAGAGAAGCGCATAGCAAAAACTCTCGCGTTCAAAGCGGGTGATAAAAATATACTCATCGTCACGGCGGGCGACGCTAAGATAGACAACGCCAAATACAAAGGCTATTTTAAACTCAAAGCCAAGATGCTCTCCCCTCAGGAGGTTTTGGAAAACATTGGTCACGAGATAGGCGGAGTTTGCCCTTTTGGCGTGAATGATGGCGTTACGGTATATCTGGATGACTCTTTGAAGCGCTTTGATACCGTATTTCCCGCGTGCGGAAGTAACAATAGCGCGATAGAACTCTCCATAGAAAAGTTAGAGCGCTACGCCGGCGCTAAAGAGTGGGTGGATATCTGCAAAGATTGGAGATAGAAAAATGGCGCGAAGTTTTATTTTGAAGGATTGGTGATGGCTCTTGTTTACGAACACGCGTTAAAGGTGCAAGAAAGCGCGATTGATACGAATATGCACGTGAATAATGTGGAGTATATCCGCTGGATGCAAGACGCCGCTACGGCGCATTCGGATTCGCTTGGATTTACGGTGGCTTTTTATGAAAAAAGCGGCGGTACTTGGGTGGCAAGGTCGCACTTTATAGAGTATCTAAAGCCCGCTTTTTTGGACGATGAGATAGTGATACAAACTTGGATAAGCTCCATCAAACGCTCCATCTCCACGCGTGAATACGCCTTTTTCAGAAAAAGCGACCGTGCACTTTTGGCAAAAGCTAAAACCGTCTGGATATACATCAATATGCAAAGCGGCAGACCAAGCGCGATAACTAAAGAGTTGCTTGATAGATTTGTAGCAGATGAGAATTATGAGCCTAAATTAAGCTTTTAGGCTCTGCTTTTTAAAGAGATTTTTCGTACTCGTATATCACTTGCCCGCTGACTTGTGGCTCGCCCGCCGCGCAGCCAAATATCGCAAAACTAACTAACAAACCAACCGTTAGCGTTAGTATATATCTCATTTTTTATCCTTTATTTGCACTCTTTGCAGAGCCCTTTGATGACCACATTTTTGACTTGATGCTCCTTGATGTCAGCGCCGATATCCAAATCTATACAGATGATGTTGTGGCACTGTTCGCAGACAAAATGGGCATGCGATTTGCGCAAAAGCTCGAAATACCATTTTCGCTCGTCCGACTCGAACTTTTGGACAACACCCGCCTCCTCAAACAGAGATATATTTCTGTAAAATGTCGCCTTATCCATATCGCTCTTCATCAGTGAGCGAATCTGCTCGTAACTTAGCGGGGCTTTTACAGTGTTCAATATATCCATTATCGCCTCTCTGGCGTTTGTGGGCTTGATACCGCTCTTTTGGAGGAGTTTTTTTGTCTTGCCGTTCATATCCTCTCCTTGTTTTTGCGGCTTTAATCATAGCGAAATTTTTATTAAGCCGCAACTAAGTCGCATTTTTATATGATTTTACAAATCTTGCGACTAAGTTGCACAAAACGAGGAGTTTGATGATGTTTCGCGTTGTAATTTTTATATGTTTGGGGGCATTTATGCTCTACGCAAAGCCCGTAGTTACGGTCAGCATCCTGCCTCAGCAATATATGGTAGAAAAGATCGCCGGCGATACGGTGGATGTTTTGGTGATGGTCGCGGCAAGTGCCAATCACGAGACTTACGAACCCAAACCCAGCCAGATGAAGCTCTTGGCAAAATCGGATATATATTTTACGATAGGACTGCCGTTCGAGAGGGCGTGGCTCGATAGATTTACCGCCGCTTCGCCAAAACTTAGCGTAACGGATGTGGGCAAGGGTATCGAAAAGATCGGGCTGGAGGATCATCATCACGACGCGCACGAGCACGAACATAATGTGCACGCGTATCACGATGATGACCACGAGTATAGCTCACACGCAGACCACGATGATGAACACGACGCTCACGATGGGCACGAACACAGTGCACACGCAAGTCACGATGCGCACGATAAACACGCAGACTACGACAGTGAACACGAGCATAGCACACACGCGGAGCACGACGATGACGAACATAATGCACACGCAAGTCACGAACACGGCACTCACGCGGATCACGATGCGCACGAGCTTGACCCGCACATCTGGCTTGACCCTGCCCTCGTCAAAATTCAGTCCAAAACCATCGCCGACACTCTATCTCTCAAATACCCGCAAAATGCCGCGCTTTATGCGAAAAATTATGAGAGTTTTTCAAAAGAGTTGGACGCGCTGGACGCTAAGCTCTCCAAAAAACTCACCGCGCTGAAAAACAGAAGCTTTTTTGTATTTCACCCTTCGTGGGGCTACTTTGCCAAAAGGTACGGTTTGGAGCAGATATATGTCGAGGTTGAGGGACGAGAGCCCAAAGCCGCCGAACTTATCGAGATATTGAAAAAAGCGAAAGAGAAAAATATCAAAGCTCTTTTAGTTGAGCCTCAGGTTTCAGAAAAAAACGCTAAAATAGTCGCCAAAGAGATAGGGGCAAAGCTCATCAAAGTGGACCCTGTCAAAAAAGATGTGAGCAAAAATTTGGACGAGGTGGCAGATATGCTGTTGGGAATTTAGCCGATGTTGCGGATCGAAAATCTATCTTTCGCGTATGATAAAGAGCCCATCCTTGAAAATATAAATTTTGAGTACGACAAAAGGGACTTTTTGGCACTCGTGGGACCAAACGGCAGCGGTAAAAGCACACTTTTGAAGCTTATCTTGGGGCTTTTGGAACCAAGCGGCGGCAAGATAGAGCTTTCCTGCGACAGGATAGGCTATGTCCCGCAAGATACACTCATAAACAAAGATTTCCCTATAACCGTTTTGGATATCGTGCTGATGGGAAGGCTTAGGAAAAACGGATTTGGCTTTTACTCCAAAGAAGACAAAAAGATGGCGTTTGACGCGCTATCAAGGGTGGGGATGGAAGATTTGGCACGCAACAAGATAAGCGCCCTCTCAGGCGGTCAAAGACAGCGCGTCTTTATAGCCAGAGCGCTTGCGTGTAAAAGCGAGTTGCTGGTCCTTGATGAGCCAACTGCGAGCGTTGATATGCAAGGGCAGATACAGATATATGAGCTACTCAAATCCCTCAACGAGACAAAAGGTGTCATCGTGGTAAGTCACGACATCAATATAGCCCTTGGCTACGCGACAAAGATAGCGTACCTCAGCCGCACGCTCTTTATGCACGAGCCATCCTCCGTCACGCAGGAGAGTTTTTTAAGGACCCTGCAATCAAACAACGGTCACAACTGCCCCGTGGATGTGCTGATGACCAACACTTGCACGCATTGCTAAAGGAGGCGTTTTGATAGAGGCTTTGGAGTTCACATTTATGCAAAACGCCCTACTTTCGGGCGTGTTAGTGAGTATATCGTGCGGCATCGTCGGAAGTTTGATAGTGGTAAACCGTATGGTATTTATCGCGGGCGGTATCGCGCACGGGGCTTACGGCGGACTTGGGATCGCCTTTTTGCTGGGCATTTCGCCAATATTTGGGACTTTGGCATTTTCCGTTATGCTCTCACTCGTCATAGCCTTTTTATCCTACAAAAACCAAGCTCGTATCGACGCGGTGATAGGCGCCATCTGGGCTTTTGGAATGGCTGTGGGTATTATATGCGTGGATTTGACCGCGGGGTATAATGTAGACTTGATGAGCTTTTTGTTCGGCAGCATTTTGAGTGTCTCAAGCGGTGATTTGTGGCTCGTGGGGATAGTGTGCATTCTCATCGCGGCGGTTGTGGGCGTTTTTTATAAAGAGTTTTTGGCTATCAGTTTTGATATGGAGTTCGCGAAACTTCAAGGCTTAAACACAAAGCTTTTTTACACCGTCTTGATGATATTAACGGCGCTTTGCATAGTAGCCGCCATCCGTGCAGTGGGGCTTATCTTGGTCGTAGCGCTCTTAAGCATCCCGCCATATATCGCCGAGAAATTTTGCTCAAAGCTCTTAAGTATGATGATACTCTC
>JAISQB010000016.1 GCA_031274495.1 Campylobacteraceae bacterium
CTTAATTGTCCGGCTAAATTTTTTAAATTCATGGCAAAACCACCACTAAATACAAGATTTTTTTGTCCGAAACTCCTAAGAGTCTCATTATTATTATCCACGACAGTTATGAAATATGCGTAGTGTGGAGAGCCAAGAGAGTCTGTTTTGAGAGGCGTTGCTTCTCCCACAAATACTCTATAATACTCAGTGTCAATCTTCAAGATGTTCATATTTTCATCACTTGAGATTAGCCTCTTTGCGGTTAGTAGCTCAACAATCTTCTCATTTAACATATTTTTCAGCTCATCCTCGGAGTGATATTCTATCACCGGATTATGTATCTGCGTAAAGTCAAAGCTATTGACACCTTCAAATCTAAACTGTTTTGTTATTGGCTTGTTTGGGATACTCGGTCCTCCGCCACACCCGACAAATGACAACATGACGGTTAAAGCCGACACAACGCACAGTAATTTCTTCATTGCTACTCCTTTGGTTAACATAAACTTGCAATTATAGCAATATATCTTTGTAATTTTACTGTTTTATCTTGTTTGTATAGATATTTTTATGTGTATAGATAGGATTGTTTGCAAAATCCAAACCGCTAAGAGATAATGTCGCTATATTTATAAAGCTTGTAGGCGGCAGTAAAATCGTAAATTGCCGCCATTTGTTTTATGCCTCCAAAGCCGCCAGATAGTCTATCTCGCTTTTTTTGACGATTCTTATGAAGTTGGTGCTGCCCTCTAAGCCGGCAGGATATCCCGCGGTCAATATGTAGGTGTGCTCTTTGTCTATCCAGCCCATTTTGAGGGCGTTTGTGAAGGTGCTGGAGAGCATTCCGTTTAGGGTTGATTTTTCTATGACGAGGATTGGTTCGATGCCCCACGCGATGGTGAGTGAGCGCGCTACTCTTTCGTCGTGGCATACGGCGTAGATGTCGTTTTTGATCCTGTATCTTGCCATCTTTTTGGCTGATTTGCCTGAGCCCGTGATAGATATGATAGCCCTGACATCAAGTCTTTCGGCGAGACGTCCCGTGGAGGAGGCTATCACATCCGTTTCGTCTAAAAACGCGAAATCGGCAAATTTGTTATAGCGGTAAATCTTTTCAGCCTCTTTTATCGTGTTCGACATCGTCTCGACCACGTGAATGGGGTTTTTGCCTATCGCACTCTCTTCGGAGAGCATCACTGCGTCCGTCCCGTCTAATACGGCATTTGCCACATCGCTGATTTCAGCCCTGGTCGCAGTCTCTTTTTCGGTCATCGAAAGGAGCATTTGCGTTGCTGTGATGATAGGCTTTGAGGCGGCATTGGCTTTTTGAATGATGCTTTTTTGGATACTCGGTACCTTGTAGTAGGGCACTTCGATACCAAGATCCCCCCTTGCCACCATCAATCCGTCGCTCACTTCCAATATATCGTCTATACTCTCGACCGCGTCAAATTTCTCTATTTTGGCGAAGATGTGTGCGTTGCCGCCGTGTTGCTTCAGCAGCTCTCTGGCATGCAAAACATCCTCTTTTCTCTGCACGAACGATATCGCTATGAAATCCACCTGATGTTTTACGCCCCAGATGAGGTCGTTTTTGTCTTTTTCGCTGACGGCATCTATGTTTATCCTGGTGTTTGGAAAGTTTACGCCTTTATTTGAGGAGAGTTTGCCGAAATTGTGCACTTGCGCCGTGATAAAATCGCCGTTTGTTTCCACCACTTTTGTCTGGATATTGCCGTCATATAGATAGATAAGTTCCCCGACTTTTAAAAGCTTTAAAATTTGAGGTTGGTTTATGCTAAGTTTGTAGCGTCCCTCGCCGATCTTTTCTCCCTCGATTGCGCTTGTGTGAAACTCTATCAAATCGTCTTGGCGTAGCTCAAAATCATATTTTAATTTTCCGACTCTTATCTTTGGACCGCACAAATCCTGTAAAATCCCTACTCGTCTGCCTACTATTCTTTCAGCTTCTTTTATGTTTTTGAAAGTCTGTGAATGGTACTCGTGCGTCCCGTGGCTGAAATTTAGACGAAATACATTAACTCCCGCTCTTATCAACCCCTCCAAAATCTCGACCGAATCGCTCGATGGTCCTACTGTTGCTAATATTTTTGTTTTTTTTTCCATATTCACCCTTTTTTTAAATTATAGTACTATTTTTTTATTGCGTAATTATTTCTAAAAATACTTAAAGTTTAGTGAGCTTTTAAAGTTTAGCGCCCAAAATCAGCAAAGTCTATCCTTTGGCGTGCTTGAAATGTGGGTTGATGACACCGAGGTAGATATCCGCCAACATATTTCCAAGAAGCGTTAAAAACGATGAGATTATTAAAATGCCCATAATGACGGGATAGTCGCGTGCAAGCGCACTTTGATAAAACAGCAACCCCATACCGTTGATGGAAAATATCGACTCCAAGATAACGCTGCCGCCGATGAGTCCGGGAAGCGACAACCCAAGCATTGTGACGAGGGGAGGCATAAGATTTGGCAGGATGATATATCTTAAAAGATTCTTGCCTTTGATGCCTCTTGCCTTAGCAAAAAAGAAGTAGTCGCTTTTCAAAATCGCTATCGTAAGACCCCTCACATAAAGCGTCATACTGCCGATACCGCCGAAGATCACGACTGTCAAGGGCAGCACCAGATGCCACGCCGTATCAAGTAGTTTGGAACTATCTTCGGTCAAATATGCCGAATTCACGCCGCCTATAGGAAACCAACCAAGCTTTACGGCAAAAAAGAGCATCAGTAAAAGCGAGAGGTAGAATGAGGGCATCGCGTAGCTCACCAACGACAACTGCTTAATCGCGACATCAGTCTTTTTGTCCTTTTTAAGGGCTGATTTGACGCCAAGCGCGATGGATATAAAAAAGACGAAGATAAGGCTTACGATGTTTATCAAAAGCGTGATGGGCAATCTATCGAGTATCTCGCCGCTCACCTCTTTGCCGCTTGCAAACGATATGCCAAAATCCAGCGACAAGATAGCCTTAAGCCACGAGAGATACTGTATAAACAGCGGCTTATCAAGCCCGTAGATGGCTTTTAGCTGCTCTATCGCTTCAGGCGTGATGTTGGGATTTAACTCGCCGCTCGCAAAAAACGAATTAGGCGCCGCGTGTATAGCCGCAAACGATATAACGCTGATGAGCAGGAGCATAAAGATGATATACGCCACCTTTTTTAGGGGAGCTTTTATGGCTTTAAAAGTTCTTAAGTACATATGCGTTTTTTAATTTGTTAATTTTTATATGGCGCTGCCCATCCATCTATAACCGCTCCAATTTGTATAGTTTGTAAGATGAAATAGTATCATTAAATATATTTTATACACTTAAAAGATATTCACATACCGCTTTCCAATCGGGAAATCTGTCGCTGCCGAAAAGTATCAGTTCGCCGTGAAATTCACCCGCGCCGTTTCTTGTGCGGTCGTCTATGAGGAAGTCTCCTATATTTAGATCTTTGCGGTGGGTGATTATCAATCTCTTATGCGCGTACTCACCCAAATACTTTTTCACCCACACCGCCTTATCGCTCCACGCCGAACTATTTTTCCACGGCGCGGTTGATAAGATGTAGGTATCGTATACTTTTGATAACTTTATGAAGCTCTCTATAGCGTGCTCTTTTGGGAGCATATCGGCAAAAAGATGCGGTATCTCATCCTCTTTGCCTCTATACTCCTCAAGGATATTCGCACTTTGAGCCAAAACTCCCGACTCATAATCCACAAGCACGCCGTCCATATCGATATATAAGATCTTTTTATCTATCACTCTCTTGTTTCCCATGTCAAAACGGCTCCTGTCGTCGGCTTTCGAACTCTTGAAATTCTTTGGCTATGTCTGTTATGCTCTTTGGTTCGCCTGCTTTTTTGGTGATGTTTGAGGATGTCGTTTGTTCCGGCTCTTTGGGTGCGGCTTTACCGGGGTCGTTGGCGAATATCTCCCTTTTATCTCTTGCCACATTTACTAAAGTTATCAAAAAACTATCCTCTCTTACGCTACCGTCCTTTATAAGAAGGCTTCTTCCGGATTGACTTATGTAGGGGCTTACTACATCTTTATATTTGCCGATATCTTCGCCGTTTATAATGGCGTTTGTGTACTCTTTGAACTTTTCGGGCAATGCATATTCCGCGTCGATATCTTTAAGCGCTATGCCGTGCTGCAGGGCTTTTTGGCGCATAGCGTGTAGTCCTACTCTGCCAAGTTCGTTTGTCTTATCCTCTTTTTGGGTGTATTGGTAGGTGATCATTTTAAGGGAGTCATTTTGTGAAGTTACCACCCTATCGTAGCCTTTCTCTTCTGCCGTTTTACACAAGGATTCTATCTTGTTGTCTTTGTCGACATTGTTTGTATAAAAAAGTGTCCCGTGCTGTTTTATGACATCGTCTTGATATCTGTCCGCATATCCGCCTCCTATATCGGCATGGGCTCCGTAGAGGGATATCTCTTGCATATTGCTTGCTAATTTTCCGTGTTTGTCTTTCAAAGAGTGAAGGGGGAAGTTAAATCTGTATTCGTCTTGCGCGATAAAGTGGACTATTTTGTTGGCACTCTCTTTACTTAGGTCAAGATTTAATTCGCCGTTATATATGTCATCTTTTGTGCCAATACAGGCTACCGTATCGTAAAGTCCCACAAAGTCGATAGCTACATTTTTATCGTCTTTGTATTTTTCGTTGAAAGAGTTGATGAAGTCCCTTGATATGGCAGCGCCTCTGCTGAAGCCGTAAACATCTACTGCTATTTGGGTGGTCGGATCTTTCTCTTTGGATAGCCTAATTTGCTCATCAATTTGCCTCATCATGCTATCCGATATCTCTTTTGCCCCGCCGCCAAGTGCCAAATCTTTGCTGTCATAATAGTCAAGCCTGCTCGCCGTCCCCTCCATGATAGTTTTTGCCTGCTTGTCCGTGAGTGTCTTGCCGTTTTTGTACTCTCTTGTGCCCACTCCCGACTCGTATAAAGAGATGAAGCCGCTTTGTTCATACAACTCATACAGCTTTGGAATATTGGTCAAGACGCCGTCGCCTATCTTTTTATCATTCTCCTTATGCCCGCCCGTGCCGTCAAAAAATGCACCTATCCTTACAACCTCTGCCATGGTTACTCCTTTTAATCAAATAGTTTTCGTAAACTGCTTTTTTTATAAGGTATATACTCCACAAACATCTGCCCGTTATATTGGCTATGGTGTTGATAGTTAAATTGGAGATTGGTATTTGTGGGTTTGTGACGGTTGTTCGCCATCTATCGTCGGTGGGGTGGTAAAACTTTATCTTCATAGCGTAGCCAAAACCATCTATGTGATAAACGGGTGCGCTTTCAAGGACATATCCGCGCACACCGTGAAGATGAAGGTTAAAAAAAAGAGTGTTGGTAATGATCCGGTCATCGCCTCTCCTTTTTACATTTTCATGCACATTTTAACATATATTGAATAAAAATATAGCCCAGATCAAACTATATCGTGAAAACCGTTAAATTATTTATGCTGCATTAAGACCGTTTTCACTTCAAGTATTTAATTTAAATCTACGATTGACAAAACGCCCATCTTTCTTCCCAAATCACTCTTTCGCATCCCACGCCAGAGTTGTTTTGCCTTCATCGTCTTGCGTTATTCTGCCAAGTCCCATTATGTTGTATCCGGCGTCTACATAGTGGATTTCGCCGCTCACGCCTGAGGATAGGTCGCTTAGGAGGTACATCGCGCTGTTGCCGACCTCTTCGGTGGTTACATTTTTGGCAAGAGGGGAGTTTAGCTCGTTCCATTTTAAAATCATTCTAAAGTCGCCTATACCGCTTGCCGCCAATGTCTTGATTGGTCCCGCGCTTATGGCGTTTACCCTGATGCCTCTCTCACCCAAATCAACGGCAAGATAGCGCACGCTTGACTCTAACGCCGCTTTTGCCACGCCCATCACATTATAGTGCGGCAGATATTTGGCGCCGCCAAGGTATGTGAGCGTTAGGATGGAGCCGTTATCGTTCATCACGGGCAGGCACGCTCTTGTTAGGCTGATGAGTGAATATACCGATGTCTCCATAGCTATATCAAAAGCCTCTTTTGTGGTATCTACGAACTTCCCGTCAAGCGCCTCGCGCGGCGCGTATGCGACTGAGTGTACCAAAAAGTCAATTTTCCCGAAATCCTTCTCTATCGTCTTTGTCAAGGCGTCCAACTCTTCGGGTTTATTTACATCAAGCGGATAGACGTGCTCACTTCCAAACTCTTCGGCTATGGGGCGAACCCTCTTTTCTAAAGCCTCGTTCAGATAAGTAAACGCCAACTGCGCTCCTTGTTTGGCGCAGGCTTGCGCTATGCCGTATGCTATTGATTTATTGTTGGCAACTCCGACTATCAATCCTTTTTTATCTTTCATCAACATCTATCTATTCCTTTATTATTTTTGTGCTATCTGTATAAGTTTGCAAAAATTCGCCACATCCAAAGCGGCACCGCCTATCAACGCCCCATCGCACGATTTTAGCGATATGATGGAGGAGAGATTGTCCGCGTTCACGCTTCCGCCGTAGAGTAGGGGGGTATCTTTTAATTTATCTTTTAGCATATCCAAAACTTTGGCTATGTCTTGCACCTCCGCGCTCACACCTGTCCCGATAGCCCAGATAGGCTCATACGCCACGGCTAATTTGTCATAACTTATATCTATACCGTCAAACTCACCCCAAAGATACTCTGCGACAGCTTCAAAGCCGCTATCTCGTACATCTTTTGGCTCACCTATGCAGTAGATAATTTCCCACCCCTGCGTCGCCGCGAAGGCGAATTTTTGGGCGATAAACTCTTGCGTCTCTTTTAGAAGAGCTCGTCTTTCACTGTGTCCTATCAAGACATTTTTAATATCAAATTCATTCAGCTGCGCCGCTCCGACCTCGCCTGTGTATGCCCCTTCTATCGCGGGATAAAAGTTTTGCGCGCCAATTTTTGTATGCGAATACAGATCAGCCCTCAAAAGCGCGCTAAGCGGCGGATAAACTCTTATGTCGCAGCCAGCCGGTGAAGCGTCCAAAAATAGCTCCAAAGCCTCCAGATACGCCGCCGTGCTCTTTCTTGTGTGGTTTGTTTTAAAATTTGCGGCAAGTATCATTCGTCATCTCTTGCCATCAAAACTTTAACGCCGGGGAGCTCTTTGCCCTCTATGAGCTCCAAACTCGCGCCGCCGCCCGTTGAGATAAATGTCATCTCATCAGCATCTCCCGCGCGGTTTACGACATCCGCCGTATCTCCGCCGCCCACCACAGTCGTCGCGTGCGCTTCGGCTATCGCGTGGGAAATTTTGATGCTCCCTTTTGAGAATTTATCTATCTCAAAGACGCCCATAGGTCCGTTCCAAAGGATCGTCTGCGCGTCCGACAATGCCTCTTTAAATACCCTAACGGACGCAGGACCTATATCAAGCCCCATCCAGCCTTTTGGTATCTCTTGGGTTGTTACGAATTTGATAACCGAGTCGGCTGAAAAAGTCTGCGCCGCTACGATATCCACGGGCAGATAAAATTTCACCTTAAGCTCTTTGGCTTTTTGGATGATTTTGTTTGCCTCTTCTATCAAATCCTCTTCAACGAGCGAATTGCCTATCTCATACCCTCTGGCTTTCAAAAATGTAAACGCCATACCGCCACCTACGATTATCTTATCTACGCGCGGCAATAGGTTGTTTAAAGCCTGCAATTTTCCGCTCACTTTACTTCCGCCCACTACCGCCACAAACGGACGGGTCGGTTTTTTTAATAGATTTTGTGAAAACTCTATCTCTTTTTGGAGTAAAAATCCAGCCGCCTTAGCGCCGTCATCAAAAAATCTAGTAATAGCCTCAACAGATGAGTGCGCTCTGTGGCACACGCCAAAAGCGTCGTTGATATAGACATCCGCCAAAGAGGCGAGCTCCTTTGCCAATTTTTCGTCGTTTTTCGTCTCGCCGCTCTCAAATCTCAAATTTTCAAGCAGCAAAACATCGCCGCTTTTAAGAGTTGCTGCCTTCTCTTTGGCGTCTTTACCGATGATGTCGCCCGCTACTATGATATCGCGCTCCAAAAGTCTGCCAAGGCGTTTGGCGATAGGTTTTAGCGAAAATTTCGTCTCTACACCTTTGGGGCGACCCAAATGGCTTGTCAGAATGACGCTGCAGCCGTGGTCTAAGCAGTATTTGATGGTAGGAATCGCCGAGCGGATGCGCCTATCGTCCGTGATATTTGAAAACTCATCCATCGGCACATTAAAATCACAACGGATAAAGACTTTTTTATTTTCTATATTTAAATCTCTGATTGATTTAATCGTACTCACCGCAAATCCTTAATTTTTTGAGATATAAAGCGCCATATCTATGAGCCTGCTCGTGTAACCCCACTCGTTATCATACCAAGCCATCACTTTCACCATATCGCCGTCCACAACTTGCGTCAAATCAGCCGCGACGATGGAGCTAAACGGCGAAGTTAAAAAATCCTGCGACACTCTAAAATCCTCGTCAATCTCCAAAATACCCTTAAATTCGCTATCCGCCTTTGCCTTTAAAAGCGCGTTTATCTCCTCTTTTGAGGTGCTTTTTGCGACTAAAACATTTAGGTCAACTATGGAGACATTTGGCGTGGGAACCCTTACGCTTTGACCGTGCAATTTGCCTTTCAAATGCGGCAGTACAAGCCCTATCGCTTTTGCCGCGCCTGTCGTTGTAGGTATCATATTTAAAGCCGCCGCGCGCGCTCTTCGCAAATCTTTTGAGTGTTTTACATCAAGTATATTTTGGTCGTTCGTGTAGGAGTGGATAGTGGTCATCAACCCCTTTTTTATACCCAAAGCGTCATCTATCACTTTGGCGATGGGGGCTAAACAGTTTGTGGTGCAGCTGGCGTTGGAGACTATTTTCTCGCCTTTATAATTTTTTTCGTTTACACCAAGAACAAATGTGGGCGTATCATCCTTTGCCGGAGCTGAAAAGAGCACCTTTTTCACACCTTGATCTATAAAAACCTGCGCCTTCTCCTGCGTCAAAAAAGCCCCCGTACACTCCAAGACTAAATCAGCCCCAAAAGCCGTAAAATCAAGCTCTTTAGGGTCTCTTGTAGAGAACATTTTGACTTTGGACTTGCCAATTTGCAAAGTTCCCTCATCAAGCCACTCTACATCTCCTTCAAAGACACCGTGGACGCTATCGTACTTTAACAGCTGCCGCGTCATCTCTTTGCTTGCGGTATCGTTTACCGCTACAAGTTCTATATCGTCTCTTGCATCAATTATTCTTGCCGCGCATCGTCCTATGCGTCCGAAGCCGTTAATCGCCACTTTTAGCGCCATTGGATTGTCTCCTTGTAAAGCTTTTATTTTTAATACCGCAATATTAACCAAAACGAAGTATGAAAAAGTTTAAAATGCAGCCCAAAAATATTATACTTAATTTTTTTAAAATGTTAAAAATATCACCCCTATTTTTAAGGAAAGGTTGCAAAAAGCGGCGATAATATGATAATATTCATTTTTTGAATACCACTCAAGGGATGTAATGAATAGCAGAATAGAATTTATAACACAATTACTGGAAGAGAAAAAAGCGGACAGCGTCCAAGTCTTTGATATGAAAGGCACGGACTATTTTGTGGAGTATGTAGTAGTAGCCACGACGATGGGTGAGAGGCACGGGCTAAGCCTGCTTGACCTACTCAAAACCGAACTCAAAAAAAGAGGCGAGCAGATACTGAATATCGAATCAAGCAGCGAGTGGATAGTGATAGATTTGACCGATGTTTTGGTGCACCTTTTAACTCCTGAGTTTAGAGTAAAATACAATCTTGAAGAGTTCTTATCAAAAAGACACGATAAAAAATAAAAGCGAGAAGTGAATGGAAAACAAAGAACTATTCTTTGCTCTTTTAAATACCCCCTCGATTACCCCCAGTGACGGCGGGCTATTGGCGTTCGTAGAGGACTATTTGCCCGGCTTTACCGCAAAAAGGGTAGATGTCGGCAATGTAAAAAATCTTTTTTTGTATAAAAAGTTCGGCGAAGGCGTTCATCTGTGCTTTGCAGGACACGTGGATGTAGTACCGCCCGGAGAGGGCTGGGAGAGCGACCCGTTCGAGCCTTTTGAAAAGGACGGTTTTGTATACGGGCGCGGGGCTCAGGATATGAAAAGCGGCGTTTGCGCCATACTTCAAACATTTAAATACGCAAAACATTTTAACGGCACTCTATCCCTCTTGCTCACAAGCGATGAAGAGGGCGAGGCAAAAAACGGCACGGTAAAGGTGCTGGAAGTTTTAAAAGAGGAGGGGCTGCTGCCCGATTACGCTCTCATAGCAGAACCCACCTGCGTTAGAAGTTTCGGAGATACGATAAAGATAGGCAGACGCGGTTCTATCAACGGTACGATAATACTTCGCGGCAAGCAAGGGCACGTGGCTTATCCGCAAAACGCGCAAAATCCTATCCATCAGATAGTCCCCATACTGCCCAAAATCGCGGAGTATAAATTTGACGAGGGTGATGATGTATTTGAGCCAAGTACGCTTATCATCACGGATATAAAAGCGGGGGAGGGGGTAACGAATATAACGCCCAAAACCCTTACTCTTAAGTTTAATGTAAGAAATTCACCGCTGACCAAGATAGAAAATGTAGAGCGCCACCTTAGGTCAAATTTTGGTCTTTTATATATGGTAAATAATCCTGGTAAAGATAAGTTGGATTTTGATCTGGAGCTGCAAGAGTCCGCGAAGCCGTTTATGACGGATAAATCTTCGATATTGATAGCGCATTTGATGAGGTCTATCGAAACGGTGACGGGAGTGGTACCAGAGATAAATGCTGGAGGCGGCACGAGCGACGCGCGGTTTTTTGCGCAGCACGGCATAAGCACGGTGGAGTTTGGCGTGCTAAACGACAAGATACACGCGGCAAACGAGAGGTGCCACTTGTCGCATCTGTATGATTTGATTAAAGTTTTTAGAGAACTGTTGAGCAAATTTTAAAAAAGTGAGGTTGTTATGAAGATAGTATCTACAAAAAAAGCGCCCGAAGCGATAGGACCGTATTCGCAAGCCATCATAGCAAACGGTTTTGTGTTTACATCGGGGCAGATAGCTTTGAATGCGGAGGGGAAATTTTTAGATGAGGATATAAAAGTTCAGACCGAGCAGGTGCTGCAAAACCTCTCAGAGATTTTAAAGCAGAGCGGCAGTTCGCTTGATAAGGTTGTAAAAACTACTATATTTTTGGCTGATATCGGCGATTTTGCGGTTGTAAATGAGATATACGCCAAAGCTTTTGGGCAACACAAACCCGCCCGCAGCACCGTAGGCGTCAAGTCGCTTCCAAAAAGCGCCAAAGTCGAGATAGAGGCTGTAGCCACTATATAATCTGTTATCTATATTATCTGAATTCGTTATGCGTGAGGGTGTAGAATTCTTTTTTTTATTTTAAAAATATAGGGGTTGGGTATGAAAAAAAGAGTTATGTCCATAGCGGCAGTTTTGCTGCTTTTAAGCGGTTGCAATGGTAAAAGCAACACAGTTGACGCGGTGATAAAGGGAGATGACGGAAGCGTTATCTATATCGTTTTTGAGAATGACAGCGCCAAAATCACTCTTCCAAACGGAGAAAAAACTCTCCTAAAAGGTGTGCCTACTGCGTCGGGATCCAAATATGCAAACGACCAATACGAATACAGCGAGTGGCACGGAGAGATAGAGCTTAAAAAGGACGGGGAAGTTATCTTTAAAACAAAACAGCAGTAGAGCGTAGCGCTCCAAACTATCGGCATATTTGATTTTGCCGATAGAACTACTTCTAAATACTCTCTATCCGCGATTTTACACCGTGACCGCATATTATGTTTTAGCCGCTTTGTGTGTGGTGATGATATAAAAAATAGTCAGGAGGCAGATAATGTTTGTCATTTTAAAGATGGGCGATACTTTCAGGTCGTGTGCGGCAAAGTATGGTGATTTTGAGCAGTGGACGATTGGCGCTTTGGGTGATGGTGTAAGCGCGATAGTGGTTGACCCCAAAAAAGAGCCCTTCCCGCCGCTTGCCGATATAGACGGTATAGTCATAACGGGCTCGCACGATATGGTGACCGATAGGCTTCTTTATATGGAAAAATCCTCCGAATGGCTTAAAGCCGCCGCCGCGGAAAATATCCCGATATTTGGCGTCTGCTTCGGACATCAGCTTTTAGCGCAAACATTCGGCGGCGTTGTGGAAGACCATCCTGACGGTCCCGAGATAGGCACTGTCAGTATCAATCTAACCGATGAAGCCAAAAACGACCCGCTCTTTAAAGATTTGCCCGAAACTTTCTTAGCGCACGCGACACATACGCAATCAGTTTCAAAATTACCCACAGACGCTCTGCTATTAGCGGCAAATTGTTACGAAAAGTGTCACGCTTTTAGAATCGGCAAATTTATTTGGGGCGTGCAATTTCACCCCGAACATAGCACGGATATCATAAAAGAGTATATCGCCGCCCAAGCAGACAATATAAAAGATCTCCCCATCGTCCTAAGAGAGGTCTGCGCCACGCCCTACGCAAACGGCGTGCTGAAAAAGTTCGCCTCTTTTTGCCTTGATAAACCTTAATCCCGGCGATCAATCCCGAAACTAAATGTAAAACGATTGATAAAATCGCAAAAATGGATATAAGCCAATATTTAAACAAAAAATGCTTAAATACCGCAGTTATTTTTTAAAAAAAAGCAGGCGCGTGGGCGCATATACGGAGGAATAAATATGACGGAAAAGCATTATGATGTTGTTATTGTCGGCGGCGGTATTTCAGGTTCTGCGTTGTTTTATACACTGGCAAAATATTCGGATATAAAATCTGTCGCGCTTCTTGAAAAATATGACGCTTTGGCGACGCTGAGCTCAAGCGGGCGGGGCAATTCGCAAACGATTCATACGGGCGATATAGAGACAAACTATACTCTCGCCAAAGCCAAACACGTAAAACGGGCTGCAAATATGATAAGACGTTACTGTTTGCAACACGGATATGAGAATAAATTTATGTTCATCCACCAAAAGATGGCTGTGGGTATCGGCGATAAAGAGGTGGAGTATATGAAGAAGAGATATGAGGAGTTCAAAGAGCTATTCCCGTATCTTGAAGTGTACGATAAAGAGAAGTTAAAAGAGGTCGAGCCCAAACTCGTTTTTGACGAAAACGGCAACGAGCGTCCTGAGGATATCGTGGGCGTGGGCGTTTTAGACCAATACTCTACGGTCAATTACGGCGCGATGGCGCAAAGCCTTGTGGATAACGCGCAAAAAGAGAAGAACAAACAGTTGGATATATTTTTCAACTCCGAAGTTGTGAGCATAAAACAGCTTGGCAAAGAGCACGTGCTGATGACAAAAAGCGGAGATGTCTTTACGGCTGATTTTGTCGTGGTGGATGCCGGCGGACACGCCTTGTATCTTGCGCATAAGATGGGCTACGGTAAAGAGTTTGGCTGCTTGCCTGTCGCCGGAAGCTATTATGTGACAAAATCGCACTTTTTAAAAGGCAAAGTTTATATGGTGCAAAATCCAAAGCTCCCTTTTGCCGCACTCCACGGTGACCCTGATGTGCTGCTTGATATGGCGACGCGCTTTGGTCCTACCGCGCTTGTCTTACCTGTGTTAGAGCGATTTCACGGGCTTAAATCATTCCCCGATTTTCTAAAAACGCTCAATCTTGACTTCAAGATTTTGAAGATACTCAAAGATATGTTTGCCGACTCGGATATAAGAAGATATATCTTTAGAAACTTTTTTTACGAAATCCCATATTTTAATAAAAGAATCTTTTTAAAGGATATGAAAAAATTAGTACCGTGCTTAAAGCTTGAGGATATAGAGTACGCGAAGGGTTTTGGCGGCGTAAGACCGCAAGTTTTAAATAAACCTGAGCGAAAATTGATGTTGGGAGAGGCGAGCATCAATCCGGGTACGGGCATCATCTTCAATATGACACCAAGCCCGGGAGCTACAAGCTGCCTTGGCAACGCAGAGCGCGACGCGCAACTTGTCTGCGAACATTTGGGGGCGAAATTTAACACTAAAGCGTTTGCCGACGATTTGGTAGACGAATAACCCAGCAAAAATTAAAAACAAAAAAGCGGCGATATTAAGACTATCGGTTTGAATGAGATAGTTTTGAATCAGCCGCTTTTTTTATGTAAAAAATAGATATAAAATCGCCGCTCTTTTTAATATCACGCAAAGCATAAATCGCGTTCAATTTCAAAGCAACATATATAATAGGATATAGCACTGCCGATAACCGGAATTTTCCCATTTCAAAGCAACATATATAAATTGCCGTAAGAGCGGTTTTTGAAGTCGGTTGATTTTTGTCGCGAGATAAAGTTGTAAAAAACTTATGATATATAGATATGGCACAAGAAGCATTTTTGTAATTTGCCGCCATCCGCCGCGCCGCTTAGTTATAGTGCAGATGTAGTCCAATCGCAAAAATTAACACATATATAGCCGTTCAAAATTCATAAGAAATTATTTATATTAAAAAAAATATCAGCAACGAAACACCAATACGCCGCGCCGCTTTTGTTTGGCGTTCTGATGGCATTAAATATCATAGTTTTTTTCCGCCATCATTTTAAAATACCAAAATATAAATTGCGCAACATAGACAATCTTTGCAAAATATAGAGAAGTTGCGCTGCCGTCGTGTTTTGAGCTGTGATAATATCTGTTTTAATGCCAAATTTAAAGCGCCGATAACTTCAAGCATAAAATTTTGGGATAAAAATAATATAAATTTTTCCGCTCCATCTTCCGCAATAAAAAGTAATATCAAAATATCATTTTAATATTAACATAAACATAAACTTAACTAAGTGGAGATTAATGATTTTTTGGTAGTGAAATATTAAGATTAGAACTATAAAATTTTCGCATATTCTGTTTTAAAAGGAGTCAGTGTGAAGAGATATATAAAACTCTTGATACCGATAATATTTGGTCTTGGAATTTTTATAATTCCGACTCCGGATGGCGTAAGTTTAAATACTTGGATTTACTTCAGTATTTTTATGGGGGTAGTCGTAGGACTGATATTGGAGCCTATACCGGCTGCTTTGATTGGTTTTATCGGCATAGTGTTGGCGGTACTCTTTAGAGTAGGTCCCGCAAAATCAGGCGATCCGGACGCCGTCATATCTGCTACAGCTTCGATAAACTGGGCTCTTACGGGATTTGCAAACGCTACCGTTTGGCTTATCTTCGCGGCGTTTATGATAGGTATCGGCTACCAAAACTCAGGACTTGGCAAAAGGCTCGCTCTATTTTTGGTAAGCAAGCTCGGCAAGTCTACATTGGGACTTGGATACGCCATCGCCATCACGGACGGCATACTGGCTCCCTTTATACCGAGCAACGCGGCAAGAAGCGGCGGTACGCTCTATCCTATCATCACATCCATCCCGTCAATGTTCGGAAGCTATCCGGATAAAGACTCAAGAAAGATAGGTGCGTATCTTGCGTGGTGCGCGCTCGCGACTACTTGTGTGTCAAGCTCTATGTTCTTAACCGGACAAGCGCCGAACCCGTTGGCTTTAGAGGTCGCAAGATCATCAGGCGTTACGACGGTTGATTGGGTGGGCTGGTTTATAGCGTTCGCACCTGTGGGTATTATACTCTTCATCCTAACTCCCGTGATCATCTACTTCATCTATCCGCCCGAGATAAAAGGCTCGACTGAAGTTGTCAAATGGGCAAACGGCGAATCCGCAAAGCTTGGGTCAATGTCAGGTAAAGAGATATCTATGGTAGTCATCTCCATCTGCGCCTTGATTTTATGGATAGGAAGCGACCAGATCGGCATAAATGCTACCGCTACCGCGCTTTTGGTAATCATCGCTATGATAGCGTGCAAAATCATCAGCTGGGACAATTTCTTGAGCAATAAACCTGCGTGGAATGTTTTGGTCTGGTTTGGTACATTGGTAACGATGGCGGGCGGATTGAACAATGTCGGCTTTTTAAAATGGGTCTCCACCTTTACGGGACACTATCTCGCAGACTTTTCACCGCTATCGGCTATGATAGGACTTGTAGTGCTATACTACTTTATACACTACTTTTTCGCCTCCACCACAGCTCACGTTACAGCGCTACTCGCAGTCTTTATCGTTATGGCGCAATCAATACCGGGTATAGATGTATCTATGGCAACTCTACTTATGATACTCCCTATGGGTATTATGGGCGTTTTAACTCCTTACGGAACAGGACACAGCCCTATCTGGTTTGCGAGCGGGTATGTCAAGACGAGCGATTTCTGGCGTCTTGGCTTGATATTTGGCTTGATATACCTCGCCATATATCTATTAGTAGGCGTCCCTTGGGTAACCCAAATCGCTGCTAGATGGATATTATAGAACAACTCTTTGATATAACGCTAAATTAAACCTCTCTTTTGCGGTGTAAAAGCTGCAAAAGAGAGCCTTCAAACTACATAAAACAACAACCAATCCACCCACATTAAAACAAAATCAACGCGTGAAAATTTGCGTGGAGATTTTCTATACTTGATTAAACTGATATATATTGTTGACATTTAAAACCCTTTCTGATATAATCCAAAAAATTGATGGGAGAAGCTTCGTTGTATAAATCCGCGAAAGAGAGATTTTTAGCCACAAGGATAGCGCAGTGAAAAAGCCATTTGTAGAGAAATGTTTGAGTTTTGCATCGGTATCTGTTATCTTGGCGCTCTGGTATATCGTCACAAAACTCAATCTCATCTCCGGCGTGATGGTCCCCTCGCCCCAAAAAGTGTTTGAGGCGTTTGTTGCCATTTTAAATGACGGCTATAAAAATATATCGTTATTGGAGCATTTGGCGGTGAGTCTGAAGCGGCTCGTTATCGCCTTTTTGCTTGCTGTCATCGTTGCCGTACCGCTTGGACTTGCCAGCGGATATAACGCGAAAATCCGCGCTCTATTTGAGCCTATCGTTGAATTCTTTAGACCCCTCCCGCCGCTTGCTTATTACACGCTCATCGTGCTTTGGATGGGGATAGACGACTCCTCAAAAATCGCTCTTTTGGCACTGGCGGCTTTCGCACCTATCTATATCGCTTGCGTATCGTCTATGCAGCTTGTAAAAAAGAGTTATATAGATAGCGCGCTCACACTTGGGGCTTCAAAGCGGCAGCTATTTTTTTATGTGAGTTTTCCCGCTTGTCTTCCCGGGATTTTTATAGGAGCGCGCACGGCTCTTGGGGTCGCTTATACGACTTTAGTGGCGGCTGAAATGGTCGCGGCGGTGTCAGGGATTGGCTGGCTTGTGTTGGATGCGAGTAGGTTTTTACGAAGCGATATTATTTTTATGGGTATTTTTCTTATGGGGATTACGGGTATTTTATTGGACCAGGTGGTCCGTTTTGTAGAGGATAGGGTAGTTTTTTGGAAAGGGTATGATTAATATTTTAAGGAGGTTTTGGTATGAAAAGTTTATCGGTTGTTTTATCGATTTTTGCACTGGTGGTAGTTTTAGGCGGATGCTCAAAGAAGGCTGAAGATACGCAAAAGCCCTCGGTTATCAATATAGGAACGCAGCAGATGCCCAACGATGAAAATATCGCAAAAGCTAAAGAGTACTTCAAAGAGTTAGGCGTTGAGGTGAAACTGCTCGAATTTGACTCAGGCGCGGCTGTGATAAGCGCGCTGGCTTCGGGCGGTATCGATGTGGGACTTGTGGGTACGACTCCCGCTACTACGGCTATCTCTAAAGATATCGGCGTTGAGCTTATATGGATCCACTCGATTTTGGGCAAGTCGGAAGCTTTGGCGGTGAAAAATAGCGCGAAGATAGACACTATAAAAGATTTGAGTGGTAAAAAGGTCGCGACTCCGTTTGGCTCTACGGGGCACTACAGTCTTTTGAGCGCGCTTGCGCTTGAGGGTGTGGATGCGTCGGGTGTTACGATACTTGACTTGCAGCCTAAAGATATATTTGCCGCTTGGAAGCGCGGTGATATCGATGCAGCGTATGTTTGGGATCCCGTGCTAAGTACTCTGCTGGAAGATGGCAAGATACTTATCAGCAGTGAGGATTTGGCAAAGCAGGGCGTTATAACCGCCGATGTTGAGATAGTAAATAGAGAGTTTGGCAAAAAATACCCCAATCTCATAGCCTCTTACATCAAAATCCTCTCAAAAGCGCAAGATGAGTGCCGCACCGATTTTGACGGCACGGTAGAGACTCTGGCGAAATATTTTCAAATATCAAAAGAGGATAGCAAGACGCAGATTTTGGGCAATGTGTGGCTCAGCGCAAAAGAGCAGCTTGACAAAGAGTATCTTGGGACAAGCGGAAACCCTGGGAATTTAGCCCTATCTCTCAAAAAAACAGCTGATTTTTTAGAGCAGCAAAAATCAATCGCCGCCTCACCTGAGCTATCGGTTTTTCAAAAAGCGATAAATCCGCGCTACATAGAGCTCTCTCTTGAAAAATAGACGCCTTATCTATCCTGTCTTAAAGCGGGATAGATGACCGTCATCTCTTTGACAAATGTCGGTGTCAATTACAACGAAGGGACCAAAAACGCCGTAACCGCCATAAAAGATATAAGCTTAGAGATAAAAAAAGGCGAATTTATATGCGTTTTGGGTCCATCAGGTTGCGGGAAAAGTACGCTTTTAAATGTTTTGGCAGGCTTTGTAAAACCCACATCAGGAAGCGCCATAGCGGACAGTGAGCCCATAACAAAGCCTGATTGGAATCGCGGCGTAGTTTTTCAAGCGCCCGTTTTATATCCGTGGCTGAATGTAAAAGAGAATGTAGAATTTGGTCTTAAGATGCGAAAGTTCGGCAAAAAAGAGAGGTCGGATTTAGCCGATAAATACCTCAAGCAAGTAGAACTTTTTGAGTTTAAAAATCACAAACCCTACGAACTCTCCGGCGGAATGCGCCAAAGAGCCTCATTGGCACGCGTGCTTGTAAATAGCCCCAAAATCGTCCTTTTAGACGAACCCTTCGGCGCACTGGATGCGATCACAAAAATCAATATGCAGTTTTTGACAAGGCTCATCTGGTCATATGAAAAAAGCACATTCTTCCTCATAACTCACGACGTAGACGAAGCCCTAAGCCTCGGCACACGCATAATAGTACTCTCAAGCAGACCCGGAGTAATCCTAAAAGAGTTCAACGCCAACTTCACCTACCGCATCAGCCAAAGCAACTTAGACCAGACCCGCTTTAGCAAAGAGTATATAAGATTAAGAGAGGAGATTTTAAGCCTCATATACCAACAAACAAGCGAAAATAGTGGGTATGTTATATAGCCAAATCAATTGATGCTTAAAGGGGTTGTTTTTATTTTTGCCGGTATCACTTTTTGGTTTGGTTGTAGTAAAATATCATTTGGTTGCGCTGAGTCGTTTTGGATGTGAGCTTAGAGGTAGTCTTTGGCTGAGCATTAAGCATTAGCGCACCACCCTGAAAAATATCTCCACATTTTTTGAACTTCCTATCGTTCCATCAAGACAAATAATATCATTTTTATGCACATTCAAAAAGGACGGTTGTTTTTATCGTCATCTTTGTCGTTTGCCTTTAGGTTTATTTAGACACAAGATAAACATATTGCGGTTTTTTAAAGATGGTAAGAAAATTTTTATGATGCGACGAAAATTGCAAATATCAGTTATATGCATAAGATATTTTCAGCCTAAATTAATACGAAGATATTATACTTACATTAATTTTCAAAGGTTCGATAATGTTGAATTATTTAAAAGTAGATGTGATTTTAAATACGCAAGAGAAGCACGCTTACGACTTTTTAGGTTCAATGTTACGAGGCGCATTCGGCGTGGCACTAAAAAGAGTTGTTTGTGTTAACCCCAAATATATATGCGAACGATGTTTTTCCGCGCCAAACTGTATCTACTACGACTTCTTTGAGATTAAAAACAGATTCCATCTTTACCGCTTTTCAAAACCACTAAAAGAGCAGAGTTATAATTTTTCATTTTATCTATTTGAAGAGGCGTGCGCGAAATTGCCATATATCTTAAACACCTTTGTTGAAATGCTGACAAAACAGGGTTTGGGATTTGAGCGTAAAAAGTTTGGCATCAGCTCCATAATATGCAACGACCAAATGGTATTTCAAAACGGCACATTTGACATCAGTCGGATTGTTGCGAAAAATTTTGAAGTAGACAATATAGAAAAAGATGTAACACTGCTGCTCCAAACACCCCTTAGAATGAAATCCGACAATAGACTGTTAAATAAAAAACCACAATTAGAGCAGATATTGTCTTCGATACTAAATAGGCTAAATGAGTTTAAAGGATTGCCCATCGTAAAGTTGCCTTTTACTCCATCATACACCGAAAAACAAAACAGCATCATTTTTAAAGATTTAACTCGCCTTTCAAATAGGCAACAGACTAAAATGGAGATAGGCGGCATTATAGGCTATATAAAATATCAAGACATAGATGAGAAAAGCTATATGCTGTTGAAGCTTGGCGAAATCATAGGGGTCGGCAAGCAGACGGTTTTTGGTTTGGGGGAGATAAAAGTAGAGAAATTTTGACACGATTTGACATTATGATAAGTTAGAATTTTGAAAATTAAAAGGAGTGGAGATGGATAGTATAAATGAGATAGCCTTAGCGGCACTCTTGCACGATATAGGAAAATTCGGACAAAGAGCCGACGCGTATAAATTAAAAGATGTTTGGCGCGCAAAAGAGTACAAACATCAACACGCAAACTATACGGCTCAAATATTAAATGATTTTGGATTTAATCTTGGGGACGAGTTAAATGACGCCGCGAGTATGCACCACAACCCTTCCCTTTCCAATGATATTTCGTGGATTATAGCAAGTGCCGATAGAATGGCAAGTGGATTTGAGAGAGAAGAATTTAAAGAGTACAATAAGCAAAATAGTGAAAGTTTTGATAAGCAGAGATTGTGGCACACTTTTAATTCAGATAGACGCTTTAAGATAGAGGCTCTATCGCCGGAGTCTATATTTCAAAAAGAAGGCGAAGCTAAAGATAACGAATACACGCCGCTTTGGGAAAAATTTGAGAAAGAGTTTGAAGTGATAAAAGAGCACGGCAACAGCTCCACAGACTCTTTTACTATCGACTATCTTTTGAAAAAATATACAAGTTTTATACCATCAAGTACAAGTTTTTCTATCAACGGTCGTGAAGCCAAAAAAGCCAATATCCCTCTCTACGACCACGCGAGAGCGACAGCGATATTTGCGAGCGCTATTTATAAGCTTTATAAAAATGGCAACCAAAATATCATAAACCATTATCAGGGAAAGCAGAATGACATAGAGCAAAAAGATCTGCTTATGATTTGCGGAGATTTTTTTGGTATCCAAAATTTTATATTTGACTCTGTTCCCGCGGCGAAAGCGGCAAAGATATTGAGAGCAAAGTCTGCTTACATACAGATATTGACAAAGATTTTTGCATTTTATATCATTGAAAAATTGGGTCTTAGCTATCAAAGTATTATCACGACCAATGCGGGTAAATTTGAGATTTTAGGCGTAAATGATGATGAGAGCTTGGAAAAACTTCAAAAGATACAAGATGAGATAAACGATTTTTTTGTTGAAAAATATTTTGGAGAGACGGGCGTGGGGGTGAGTTTTGTCCCTTGTTCTTTGGCTGATTTTATTGTTGAGAGGCGTTACAAAAATGCTTTGCGTCCACGCATAGACAAAGCGGTAGAGGCTGTTAAATTCAAAAAATTTGACCTTTTGCGTAAAAATCCGATAATGAATTACGATGAAGGTATAGACAACCAAACGCTCTGCCCGTATTGCAACAAACGCAAAGTAGAAAAAGATGACAGCGATGAGGAGCGATGTGATATTTGCGGTAATTTTATCAAGATAGGAGAGCATTTAGCTAAAGATAGATATCTTGTCGTCTCAAAAAAGAGCGGCGAGACAGATATTTTCGGCGATTACTATATCACATTCACAAAAAATGTGAAGATGGGTAAAAACTATATAGCTATATTTGATATCAGCAACGATGAAGAGTTCAAAGGTTACGCAAAATGGGAACTTTCAAGCTATGTTAAAACGAGTGATAAAGGCGAGATATTGACCTTTGAGGATTTAGCCAAAAATAGTTGTAATGCCGATGAGAAGTATGGCATAAAAGCTATAATGGCGCTAAAAGGCGATGTGGATAATATGGGCAATTTTATACAAAATAGCGACAATGGTGTCACAAACTCATTTGCAAGATACAATTTTTTTAGCCGCTTGGTTGATTATTTCTTTAGTGTTTATGCGACAACTCTGATGAAAGATAAAAATATCTACACCGTTTTTGCAGGCGGAGATGATATCTTTATTTTGGGCGCGTGGGATGAGGTCATAGAGTTTGCAAAAGAGTTGAGGGGAAAATTTATGGAGTTTATAGATGGCAGCAAGCTTAGTATCTCTATGGGGCTTGTATTGGCGAAGCCAAATAAACCGATAAATTT
>JAISQB010000087.1 GCA_031274495.1 Campylobacteraceae bacterium
TGGTTGTTAGCCGCGTGCGGATATGGTATAAAAACGGCAGGGATTTTGGCGGCGGCAAGCTCCCACATACTGCCCGCCCCCGAGCGCGCGATAGCAAAATCAACATCTTTTAACTTATCGCAAAGCGGTGAGTAGAAGGCAAAAACATCCGCCTTTATGCCATTTTCATCATAAAACTCTCTTATCTTCTCATATTCGCTTTTGCCTGTTTGGTGTACGATTTTGATGCCGTTTTCGTTAATCCACGGAGCAGCTTCCAGCGCTAAATTGTTGATAAATTTCGCCCCTTGCGAGCCCCCTAAAAAGGCTATGGTTTTTAAAGTGGAGCGCTCTTTTTGCAAGCTAAACCACTCATCACCCACGGGGTAATCTTTCACTTTTGAATTTTTATCGTATGAGCTGAAAATCTCTTTGGCAAAAGAGGCGATCGTTCTATTTAGCCTCCCCATACAAGCGTTTTGTTCGTGTATGAAAAGTTTCGCACCGCTTAAAATCGCAGCAAAAGAGGCAGGCGCCGAAGAGTAGCCGCCGACACTAAAGACCTTTGTGATACCTTCGCTTTTGAGTATTTTTCTAACTTTGAAAGATAATTTTATGATGTTAAAAAGCGACTTTATCTTACCCAAAAAGCCTTGATTTACCACACCGTATGATGGCAAAAAGATGGTCTTATAAAAGAGCGGGCTATCTTCAAACCAACTTCTGTCTTGTCCGTGTGTAGAGCCGATGTAGAGCGGCTTTATACCTATCTTGTTGTACTCTTTTGCCACCGCTTTTGCTATGCTGAGATGTCCGCCTGTGCCGCCGCCTGTTATCGCTATCATTTTAAATCCGCCTTTTTACTGATCATCAAAACCATACCTATTCCCACGCATATAGCCAAAAGCGAGCTGCCCCCGTAACTCAAAAACGGTACGGCGATGCCTTTTATAGGGGTCAATGATGTCACCCCGTAAGCATTCATCAAAAACGAAAAGATGATGAGCATCGCTATGCCAAGCGTGAAGAGTTGGTAGACGCGAGATTGGGATCTGCTTGAAATTTTAAATATACGATAGACGATGGTATACAAAACCAAAGTGATACCGATGACGCCAAGCGCGCCTATCTCCTCGGAGATACCGCTAAGCACAAAGTCCGTGTGAACATCCCCAAGGTAGCCCAGTTTCACAAGTCCGCTGCCGATACCCTCGCCAAATAGTCCGCCGTGTTTTATCGCGTTTAGCGAGTGTGAGAGCTGATAAGAGTCGGGGACATTTTCCACTCTTAGGATATTGGCGATGCTATCTGGTAAGAATGAGAGTACGAAATTTTGGACAGACGACCACCATATCTTTATACGCATTATCCGCCGCTCCGAACTTACGACTACGAGCACGAACACTATAGCGGCAAAAAGTATCGCCACCGAAAAAAATCTAAAACTCGTCCCCGCAAAATACGCCATCACAGCCAATGTCAGAGCCAGCACGATAACTTGCCCGATATCGTTTTGCATAACGGCTATGAGGTAGATGACGATGACAAAAACGCCTATATACGGATAAAGTACCGATATCTCCTCTTTGAATGTCTTTTGCCCGGGGTTGATTTTGCGCGCGAAGCTCCACGCGAGGAAAAAGACAAATCCCACTTTGAAAAATTCAACAGGCGCGAAAGAGAAGAGTGGAAATCTTATCCACCGTTTAGCACCGCCTACGGATGTGACAAATTGCTCGGGCAAGTAGTGCATAAACCCCATCGTCAAAAGACACAAGAAAAATATCACAAAGCCTATGATAGTGGCATATCTGTCGGGATTTAACTGCGAAAGCCCCCACATCACGGCGATACCAAGCATACCTACTAAAAATTGTCTGATGAAAAAATGGTACGAATCGGCATAGGACGCCACTATATAAGCCGAGAGCGAATATGATGCGACAATACCTACAAACACGCAAAACGCGCAGAGTATAAAAAGCGTCTTATCTGCCGCCATAATCCCTCTTTGACTTTAATAAGGCAAAATTTTACTCCAAAATGGTTTAAAAACTGATTTTTATCAAATTTCATATATAATCTGCATTTTAAAACTACAGGCGGCTTTTATTAATGAATTATGAAGTCAAATCAAAATTTACCCTCTTTTTCATACTGGTCACGGTAGGTTTTGTCGTATTTATAGCCACCCTACTCTACTGGTCAAGTATCGACCTGCGCTCGCCGAATCTTCAAATGAGCGAAGAGAAAATGTCCCTTAGAGGCTCCATCATAAGCGCGGATAACTATGTACTCTCCGGTAGCCAAAGACTCTACAAAGTCGTGGTAGATACAAGAAATATCAACCCCGAAAAAAAGGAGCTTTTCATCAAACTCTACTGTCTCTACACAAACGACAAAGAGGCAAGAATCAAAAAAATCATAAACCAAGAGAGCGGCAGCGTCACCCTCTCATACAACATAGACTCCAAAAACGCCGAACACTTGCAATCCTTAGCGGGTAAACTCTTAAAGCTCGGTGTCTTTAAAAGCTACACTAGACCAAACGGCATAGTATTCCTGCACGGTATGGATATAGTCCAAAGCGGCGAACTGAGAGTCTACCCCTACAAAGACGCCCTCTCGCCGATAGTAGGGCATGTGCGCAAGGTAGAGCAAGACGCCATCACAAGAAGGCAAGGTGTCAAAGGGATAGAGCGCTACTACGAAGATAGGCTAAGTTTCGCACAAGACTCATACATCATAGGCTACAGAGACGCGATAAACTCCATCATCCTAAACAAAAAGGTCAAAGTCAAAGAGCCCATAAACGGGCAAGATATCCAACTCTCCATCCCCTTAAAACTTCAAAAAATGGTCGAGCGAAAGCTGGATCTGCATAAAGAGAAGTTGGGAGCCAAAGAGATTATCGCTGTCGTTATGGAGAGCGGTACGGGTAAAATCGTATCACTTGCCAGCTCAAACAGATATGATGTGAACTCTTTTAAAAAAGATGAGTATCCCTTTTTAAATATACAAGCGGCTGAATATATCTATGAGCCCGGCTCCGTAATGAAGCCCATCGTCTACGCGCTGCTTTTAAAAAACGGCAAGATCGTCCCAAACGACATAGTGCGAACCCACAACGGCAGATATACTATGGGCAAATTTACCATCACGGACGAACACCGCTTCGAGTCGGAGTGGATAACCGCCAAAAACGCCATCATACATTCATCAAATGTAGGTATGGCGCAGCTTGCGCAAAAGTTGGACCCGGAGAGCTATTTTAGCGGACTAAAATCATTTGGATTCGGTCAAAAGAGCGGCGTTGATCTATCACAAGAGAACGCTGGCGCCATCCCCACCGTCAACCAACTGACAAGCGAAATCGCGCGCGGAAGCACAGGGTACGGATACGGCATCAATGTCAACTTCTTGCAGCTCATCAAAGCCTTCAATGTCTTCAATAACGACGGCTTGATGATAAACCCAAAAATCGCCGAATACATCATAGACAAACAGAACATCAGGCACGACATCAGAAACGAAGAGCCCCAAAGAGTCATCCCCGCAAATATCGCGAACTCCATAAAACAGACCCTCATAGAGACGGTAACGGAGGGCACAGGCACAAGGGCATTTGTAGAGGGGGTAACAGTCGGCGGCAAAACAGGCACCGCCCAAATGGCGCAAGGCGGCGTCTATCTCAGGCGCTACAACAGCTCATTTATAGGCTTCGCAAACGACAACGACGGAGCCAAATTCACCATCGGCGTCTTAGTCATAGAGCCCTCCCGCAACTATTTCGGCGCCCAATCCGCCGCCCCGATATTTAAAGATGTAGTAAAAGGAATGATAGAAGACGGCAAACTCCACGCACTGCAAGGTAATTAGTTCCGAGCGAGCGAAGTGACGAGGAACCTTT
>JAISQB010000037.1 GCA_031274495.1 Campylobacteraceae bacterium
ATCGGCAAGATATACGCCAAAGCGCAAGAGCTGAAGATGAATGTCAACAACGACCTTGTCTACTTTGTCTCCGACGAGAAAAGGCAAAAAGCGCTCGCGGATTATGAGGGCGGGCTATTTGAAAAGCTGCAAAAAAAGGCGCAAAGATTGATAGGAGATAAAGAGTATTCGCTCGGAGCCGTCTCCAACATATCCGTAACAAGCTTAGCCTCCGACAATTCGCGCTACTCTTACCGCTCTTACAATCAAGAATATCTGACAAACAGCGCCAACAGCATAACACAAACCCAAGCCGCGCAAGATGTAGACATCAACCCACCCTCCGCCCACGAGATAACGATAAAAATCAGCGCTGGTTTTGATATCGTGAGCGGCGTCAAAAGATAGCTATTGCAGATATGCGAAGCAAGTTTGCCTCCGAAGAGGAGTTAAAATCTTAATAGCAGCGGAATATAAATGAGGCAAAAATGGATAAAAAAGCAAAACAGATACTGTTTAATACTTACTGGAAAAACGGCGGTTGGATAGACAAGCGGCATACGCCTAAAGAAGATTTTGAATACGCGAAACAAAAAGGCGTTATGTTTGATGATATAACGATAACGCACGATGAATGCATAAAAGAAATCATCAAACTAACCCAAAAAATACCTGTAGATAAGGCGGTAAAAGCGTTTATAGCAAGCCTTTCTACGAGGCGTTTGGAACTTCGCTCCGGCTTAGCGTCCTATTTTTTAGCCAAAGCGATACCGCCGCACAAATATAAAAAAGCGGTTAGCGGTCATAGTTACGACGGCAATATAACTTACACAAGCCATACATGTGAGATATGTAGAGATAGCAGATATGGCATCATAGGAGATGAAAAGTATAAAAATGAGGATTTGAATGTACTAAACTTTGAGAGGATAAAATGGGGCGGCGTTAGACACGGACAGATAATATATATGCTATTTGATTTGCAACGGCTGTACGAAGAGGATGTGATAGAACCCACCGCTGAAGATATTAAGATATTCCAAAATATACTAAAAATCATAGACGAAAGCGAGCCAAACGAATATCCGGGCTCGTTAAGAGATAGACTGTCCGCGGCGCTAAAATCCTCAAAAAACGAAAGGGGCGCTTTGATAGAGATATTAGCCTGCGTGGGTGTTTTGCAGCCGACATCTTATGAGCGCAAAAGAGCCGGAAAGAATGATTGGAGCTTCGCGGAGTATTGGCGCGGCAGCGACGGATATAACGGGCAAGTTGTAGAGGAGTATTTTAGCCTATATGTGTGATTAAAGATTCACGTCCGCGGCGCTGAATTTATAGCCGCAAACTGCGCAAGGTTCCAGTATGGCGATTTTTTATTTTTTAAATTGATATCTTTAGACACATTATCATCTTCTTTTAAAATCAACCGCATACCGTGCGTTACTTATCGGGAGCTTGGCAAATGCTGATTTGCTAAGTTTTCACAATCCTCGCCCCAAATCGTTTTAAAGCCTTATCATTATGCTACAATTCAAGCTACTTTAAAAGAGAGAATCGTATGGAACTTGAGCTGTGGTCTTTTTTGGTCGTCTGTCCGCTGATATTTTTGGCGGGATTTGTTGACGCGATAGCGGGTGGGGGTGGGCTTATCTCGCTGCCGGCTTATATATTCGCGGGGCTTCCCGTGCACTTTGCCATCGGCACAAACAAGCTCTCCTCCACGATAGGCACATTAGTCGCCGCGCTCAGGTACCACAAAAACGGCTTTACAAATATGTCCCTATGCATCCCCTCCATCTTCGCCGCACTCGTGGGAAGCGCGATAGGGGCGATGTTAGCCAACGGCACGGATGAGCGGGTATTGCAAAAGATTTTGTTGGTGTTGCTGCCGCTCATCGCGCTGTATATGTTTAAAAACAAAAGCCTTGAGGCGGATTTTGGCTCTATCTCTTACAAAAAAACGGTGATTTACTCTTGCCTCGTCTCATTTGGCGTGGGGATGTATGACGGCTTTTTTGGTCCGGGGACAGGCACATTTTTGATCATCCTCTACATAACATTAGCCCGCATCGACCCCCGCATCGCCGCGGGAAACGCGAAAATGGTCAACCTCTCATCCAACATATCCGCCCTTGTCATCTTCATCTACAACGGACACGTATCGTTCGCACTGGGACTCTGCGCCGGAGCTTTTAGCGTACTTGGAAGCTATATGGGGGCAGGTCTGGCGATAAAAAAGGGCTCAAATGTCATCCGCGTAGCGATAATATTTGTCTTGGTGCTGCTTTTTTTGAAGTTGGGTTACGACTTGATATAAGTATAAGCGCCGCTTAAAACATCGACAAGTTAAAGCGGCGCAAATTTGCCGTCTATCTGCGCGAAAACGGGCGGCTAATAGTAGTTACATATTCTCCAACTCAAACTTTCTGCCGTCTTTTTTGCGAGTGTAAGAACCCTTTGATATCGTGCCGTAATCGTCAATGTTTAGCGTATAAGTGCCCGTTATCTTGCCTTTGTACTTTTCATCGAAGATAAGCTCATTTTGGCTCTTTTTCTTTAGGGTGATGTCGATAAACTCTTTTTGCCCTTTGTAGCGCACGACCCCCTTTGTCCTATCGTTGCTTATCGCGATTGATAGTTCAAAATTCTTTTTCAGCCCCGTTGAGCTTAGATATGTAAACACGCCGGAATATTCGCAATTATGTTCAAAATTACCATCTCCCCACTCGAAATCCTCTGTATGGCAACTCTCTTTAACCAGCTTCAGCTTGTTATTTTCCAGCTTGTAAGTCAAATCTCTCTCATCAGAAGACGAGGTGATAGTTTTTGTTTTTTGGTCAAAAAACAGATTCACACCCTTGATTTCGCTCAAAAAGAACTCCTTTTTCTTGGGGTTGTATAGAAAATAGAGGCGCGTTGAATAACCTGCTTCATACTCTTCAAAAAGCGAAAAGTCCTCAAAGCCGTCAAAGTTATAGTCTTCGACCGCGATACAGTTACCCTCACAATAGACGGTATCGCCCCTGAAATCACCATATATCGTTTGGATAACTCTGTTTGACGGTTTTTGAAATATGTATATCTTCCTATAGCCGTCAAAATAATCTTCACCGCTACCCCACTTTTCTTTATAGTCCGCCCCGATATAAAAATCTTTCGTTTCGCCAAGCTCGTCAAAAAAGAAAGAAACTTCATCAAGCCATCCCGCATAAACAAATTCGCCCTTTTCGTCATCGTACTCATACTCTACAGTACTCTGGTACGGTTCGCATTTAAACCCAAAAGATTTTGCAGCGTCCTTGCCGTCAATCCCGCTAAGCAGAAATTTCTCATTGCAAGTTGCATTGCTCCAATCATACGGAATCTTTTGTGCCTCTATTGTTTGTAGAGGCTTTTTATCCTTAAAAACCTCCAGCGTAGTAACCCCGTCTTTCGACGTAACCGCCCGAACCTCAAAAGCGCCAAGCTGTATATGCTCCTTATCAGCTAAAAGTGAACAGACGCACAGTAGTAATAACACAATAAACTTTTTCATACTGCCTCCTTAGAAATTTTCATCTAAATATATATTTTCCAGCTCAAACTTTTTCCCATCTTTTTTACGCGCATAAGAGGCTTTTGTTATCACGCCGTAATCATTGATGCTTAGCGTATAAGCCCCCATTATCGTGCCTTTATACTTTTCATCAAAGATAAGCTCATTTTGGCTCTTTTGCTTTAGCGTGATATCGATAAACTCCTTTTGCCCTTTGTAGCGCACAACGCCTTTTTTCTTGTCGGTGCTTATCGCGATTTTCAGCTCAAAGTTCTTTTTTAGTCCGACCGAGCTCAAATATATAAATCCGCCGGAATATTCGCAATTATGTTCAAACTCGCCCTCTCCCCATTCAATATCCTCTATGTAGCAACTCTCTTTAATCAGTTTCAATTTGTTATTTTCAAGCTTGTAAGTCGAGCGCGACAAGACATCTCTCCCGTCAAAAAATGAAGTAATCGTCTTGGTTTTTTGGTCAAAGAGTAAATTTTCGCCATCAATCTCACTCAAAAAGAACTCCTTTTTCTTAGGGTCATATAAAAAGTAAAGGCTGGCTGAATAAGTCCTGCCATACTCCTTAAGAAGCGAAAAATCCTCAAATCCGTCAAAGTTATAGTCTTCAATCGCGATACAATTGCCTTCGCAATAGGCGGCATCACCGCTCAAATTGCCCTCTATCGTTTGGACGATTTTGTTTGACGGTTTTTGAATTATATGCACTTTATCGTAGCCCGTGACATCATACTGTGAACTTTGCTTATTCCAACTATCGTGCTTATAGTCCAATGCTATATAAAAATTTTGCGTCTCTTTGATTTCGTTGAAAAACAAAAACTCCTCAAGCCCTCCCGCATAGACAAATTTGTTTTTCTCGTACCTATACTCCAAAGGGACGAATTCCCGATTGCATTTAAATCCAAAAGATTTTTCATCATCAATCCAACCAAAAAGAAAGCTCTCATCGCATGCTTCATTAGTCCAATCATACGGAAACTTTTGCGCCCTTATCGTTTGAAAAGGCTTTTTGTCTTTAAAAATCTCCAACACAGTAACCCCATCTTTCGACGCAACCGCCCGAACCTCAAAAGCGCCAAGCTGTATATATTCCTTATCAGCTAAAAGAGAACAGACGCACAATGCCAGTAATACAATAAACTTTTTCATACCGCCTCCTTAGAAATTTTGGCAATTATACTTTTTGTCGGCTTTAAAAAAGCCATAAATTGTTCGCTCAAAATAGCTTTTATTAATATTCTGTTTTGATTGTTGGGGGGGGGTTAAAATTGTGAGATTGAAGGGTAGTTGGAAGTTGATTATGCACTTTCAACATCTAAATATCAACGAATTTTCACGCCACTAAAGTAGCGATACATATGCAACGAACACTATCTCTATCTACTTTATAATGTGCGAGAGAGGGTTATGCGGGTTGGGGAGCATTTTAAGATGGAGTGATTGTCCTTACAAAACTCCCTCAATACTCAAACCCAGCCTCTTTCAACGCCCTTTTGGCGCGGTTTTTTTGGGGGTGGGAGTCGCGGCACCATAGGGGGGCTACGAGGGGGTTTACGCCGGCGGTTATGCGTTGTAGGTATATGTTATCGGGGAGCATTTTTATGGCTTTGGTTAGGGTGTCTAAGTATAGCTCTTCGCTTATCGGGGTGAATAGTCCGGCGTTAAAATCGTGCGCCAATTTTGTGTGTTTGGTGATGTAGAGCGGGTGGATTTTTAGGGAGTCTACGCCCAAATCTATGACGGCTTTTGCGCTTTGGAGCATCATCTCTTGGCTCTCTTTGGGGAGTCCGAATATAAGATGAACGCAGACATTCAGCCCCGCTTCTTTGGTCTTTTTTATCCAAAAAGCGGCGTTTTCGTAGTCGTGTCCGCGGTTGATGAGTTTTAGCGTTTCGTTATGGATAGACTGCACGCCGTACTCTATCCATATCTCTTTGCCCTCATCTTTTTTGCGGCGTAAAAACTCCAAAATCTCCTCGCTCATACAGTCGCTTCTTGTGCCTACGCTTATGCCGATGGCGTCGGGCAGTTCGAGCGCTTTTTCGTATAGGGCTTTTAGCGTTGAGAAGGGGGCGTAAGTGTTTGTGAAGGATTGGAAATAGACTATGAACTTTTGCGCGCCGAATTTCTTGGCTAACTTTGTTTTTGACTTTTTGTATTGGTACTCAAGTTGCGCGAGCTGGCTCTCTAAGTATGGGTTTTGGGCGGAGGCTTGGTTTAGCTTAAAAGCTCTATTCTCTTTTGTGAGATTTGGGCTGAAAGACTCGTTTTCACAGTATATACAGCCGCCCTTTGCCACCGTGCCGTCGATGTTGGGGCAGGTGAAGCCCATTATGGAGATGGGCGTTTTGTAGACTTTTGCCTTAAACTTTTCCCGCCAATACCGCCCTATCGTCAAAACCCTTCTTTGGGTTTGGTTATTGGATAAAGTAGTTGCCGTCAAAGCTTACCAATGAATATTTGCGCTCATCTCCTATGCTTTTTACCAGTGCTTCTATGGATAAAAATTTCAAAGAATCCGCGCCGATATAGTCTTTTACCTCCTCTTCGCTCAAATTCGCGCTTATCAGCTCTTGGTAGCTTGGCGTGTCGATTCCGTAGCGACAGGGGTGTTTTATCGCGGGCGAGGCTATCCTCATATGTACCTCTTTTGCGCCCGCGTGTTTTAAGATGGATACTATCTGTTTTGAGGTGGTCCCTCTAACGATACTATCGTCAATCACGACGATTTTTTTGTCTTTCAAGACCGCGCTTATAGGGGAGAGTTTGAGTTTTACCTTTTGCATCCTCATCTCTTGGGTAGGCTCTATAAAAGTGCGCCCCACATAGTGGTTTCTTACGATAGCGTTTTCGTATGGGATGCCGCTTTTTTTCGCGTATCCCAAGGCGGCGGCTACTCCGCTGTCGGGTACGGGTATCACAAAATCCGCCCCCTCCACAAAAGCCTCTTGTGCCAGCGCCTCGCCCATCTTTTTTCTTATCTCGTATACATTTTTGCCGTCTATGACGCTGTCGGGGCGCGCGAAGTAGATGAACTCGAACGCGCAAATTCTTGGGTCTGTATCAAAAAGCTGCTCGCTTACATACTTGTCGGAGCCGCGCTCAAATATTATCATCTCTCCCGGGTTTACATCGCGTATAAACTCCGCTCCGACCAAGTCAAACGCACAGGTTTCGCTCGCGGCTATGTATCCGCCGTCTTTGAGTCTTCCGATACACAGAGGTCGCACACCGTATCTGTCTCTGATGACAAACATTTTGTGGCGGCTTAAGATGATGAAACAGTACGCACCTTTGATGACATTTAGCGCTTCTGTGATTCTATCTTTGAGGTGCTCTTTTTTGCTTCTGGCGATGAGATGGACGACATTTTCCGTGTCCATTGAGGATTGGAATATCGCCCCCTCTTCTATCAACTTCGCGCGGATTTCGTTTTTGTTTATCAAGTTGCCGTTGTGGACGACCGAAATTTCACCCAAACTATATCTGGCAAATATCGGCTGTGCATCCAAAATGGAGTCGTTTCCGGCGGTCGAGTAGCGGTTGTGCCCTACTGCCATATTGCCCTTTAATATCTCAAAAGAGTTGTCGTCAAATACCTTAGTGACAAGACCTCTATCTTTTATGGTTTTAATTTTATCATTGTCGCAAGCGCTGATTCCAGTCGCCTCTTGCCCGCGATGCTGCATCGCAAACAGAGCGTAATACGAAACCTTCGCCGCCTCATTGGAGTTAATAACACCGACTATCGCACACATATTTTTTCCTTCAAAGCCCCAGACAATCGTTTATCGTGTAAAGTCCGTTTGGCTGATTTATTATCCATTTTGCCGCGTAAATAGCGCCCTTGGCGAATGTATCTCTACTTGTCGCGGTGTGGTTTAACTCTATAAATTCTCCGTCGTTGTAAAATCCGACCGTATGGCGACCCACTATGTCGCCGCCTCTTAATGCCATTATGGCTATCTCATCTTTGCTTCTCTGCCCGATGATACCGTCCCTGCCGCTTATCCTGACCTTATCCAGTGCAAGCCCTCTGGCTTTGGCGGCGCGCTCTCCCAATGTCAAAGCTGTACCGCTTGGCGCATCCTTTTTAAAACGGTGGTGCTGCTCTACTATCTCGATATCAAAATCTCTTAGTTTTTCGGACGCAAGCGCGACTAAACGGTTTAAAACCGCCACGCCTAAAGACATATTGGTGGAGTAGAGGATAGGGGCGTTTTTGGCGGCTTTTTTCAGCAAATCAAGCTGTTCGCTATTCAGTCCCGTAGTGCCTATGACTAACGCTTTTGGGGTTACGAGTGCTTGTTTTAATAGAGCCTCAGTGCCGCTTGGCGCGGTGAAATCAATCACCACATCGCTTGCATTAAAAAGCGTCTCCAAAGAGTCTGTTTTTAGCGCGTTTGGGGGGACGGGAAAGGTAAATTCGTCTATCGCGTGGAGGGCTGTTAGGCTCACTCTTTCGTCACTTTTTAGGTTCTCTATCAAGACTCTGCCGACTCTGCCTGTGGAGCCGTGAATGCTCACGCGCAAAACTTTACCCATATTAGGTTCTCCCCTTTTAAAAATTCACGGCAAAAGCAAGTTCGCTTCGCGCTTTTGTCTTCAAATTTAATGAAGCGTTTCCAGATATTTTATCGCCTCTATCGCCGCGAGCGCGCCATCACCCGCCGCGCAGACTACCTGCTTAGCTGCCTCGGCTCTGATATCGCCTGCCGCGAAAAGCCCGGCAACAGATGTGTGCATATTGATATCTACAATAACTTCGCCGCCTTTGCTCATCTCGCATAAAAAGCTGCCGTCGTTTTGAAGTAAAACTTCATTATTAACTTTCATACCTACAAAGACAAAGATACCGGGAACTTGCAAGTCCCTCTCATTGCCCTCTTTATCAACGACGATAAGTCCGTTCACTCCGCTTACATCTCCGTAAATCTTTTTGACTGTGGAGTTTAACACAAGCTCTATTTTGTCGTTTTTATTGACCCTTTGCACGGTCGCGGGGCTTGCTCTAAACTCGTCCCTGCGGTGTACGATATAGACTTTCTTGCAGATATTTGTCAAAAACAGAGCCTCTTCAAGCGCGGCGTCTCCGCCTCCTAAGATAGCTACCTCTTTATTTCTATAAAAAAATCCGTCGCAAGTGGCGCAAAAACTGACACCCCTGCCGTAAAATTCATCTTCGCCATCTACGCCTGATTTTTTGGGGTTGCTTCCCGTGCAGACGATGACGGATTTAGCCTTTAAAAGTGTGCCATCTTCTAACTCAACATCAAAAAGAGTATCTGTTTTGCTGACGCGTTTAACGCCGGCAAACTCTTGCTTGACGCCAAAGCGGGCGGCTTGTTCGGGCCACTTTTCCATCAGCTCTAAGCCTGTTACAACTTCAACGACACCCGGATAATTTTCTATCTCGCTGCTTTTGGTTATCTGTCCGCCGAAAACCGACTTTTCAAACATCACCACATTTTTAAGTCCGCCGCGGGAGGCGTATAGACCGGCTGTCAAACCTGCCGGTCCTCCACCCACGATGGCCAAATCCAATATTTCGCTCATTTTAAAAGCCTATAAAAGTGCGTTCAGTTTGCCCGAAAGGACACTTTTTGAAGCCGCGCCAATGTTCTGGTCGACTAACTGTCCGTCTTTGAAAAATAGTATCGTTGGTATCGAGCGGATACCGTAATTTGCAGCAAGGTCTTGCTCTTCGTCGGTATTGACTTTGCAAATTTTAGCTTTGCCTTCAAATTCGCCCGCCAACTCCTCTATAACGGGGGCGAGCATTCTGCAGGGTCCGCACCAAGGCGCCCAAAAGTCTACCAAAGCGACACCTTCGCTCTTAACTACGCTATCAAAATCAGCGGTTTTTAATTCGATATATTTGCCCATTTTTATCTCCTTTTAATGGTAATTTTAAATAGGATAAATTTTACCCTAAAAAACTTTAAATTATACATAGTACATCTAACTGCCGTCTAAAAAATATTTTTTATCCATTCTATGTTGCCGTTTGTAACAATCATAGCGTCTATTTGGTACTCTTTTTTAATGTCGTTTTTCAAAATATAATACTCGATGGTTTTTGCGATTTTTGCCATCTTTGAAGGGGTGATACGCTCCAAAGGGTCGTAGTTGCCCGATGTCGCTTTTACCTCCACAAAGTGCAGCGCGTTCTCATCTTCGGCGATGATATCTATCTCGCCAAAACGCGAATGATAATTGCGCGCTATGATTTTAAGCGACGCTTTTTCTAAAAACCGCGCCGCCGTCTCTTCGGCTTCGCGTCCAGGTAAAGGCTTGGCGCGTCTGAAAAATTTGAAAAACATTTTTTATTATAAGATAATTATGCTAAAGAGGAGTATAAATAGCGCAGACCTCAATAGTCATTATCCTTGTTCACGGCTCTTTTGTTGCCGTTTTTGTCCACGCAAACATATGTGATAACCGCGCTCGTTACGTGCACGCTTATCTCTTTGTGGTCTACTACTCTTTCGGCGAAAACCTCTATCTGTGTCTGGATGGATGTGTTGCCTACATTGATGATTTTGCCGTAGCAGCTAAGGGCGTCGCCCACTTCAACGGCTTTTTTAAATTTGAGCGAATTTACCGCCACCGTTACAACATTTCCCGCGTCTATATCGTTCGTCGTAAGGGCGCCCGCTATATCTATCTGCGACATTATCCATCCGCCGAATATATTACCCTTGGCATTTGTATCTTTGGGCATCGCAAGCACCCTTGTTCTTAATTTACCGTGTCTGTTTTCCATCATATCACCCAATCAATCATTATATTATCGTCGCTATCTCTTCGTGAGCGCTTGGAGGCTTTGTCCGTGTATATCAAATCCTGCTTTTTGAGGCTCACATTTGTTTTGCCCGTGACGGAGCGTGTGATGAAGACGTTGCTGCCTATCACGACGCCTTCGCCTATGACGGTTTCGCCGCCAAGTATCGAAGCTCCCGCGTAAACCACTACGCTATCTTCCAGCGTGGGGTGTCTTTTTGTCCCCTTAAGGCGCTGTCCCGCTTTTAAAGACAAAGCTCCCAGCGTCACACCTTGATAGATTTTTACATAATCACCTATCACCGTGGTCTCGCCTATGACTATGCCCGTTCCGTGGTCTATGAAAAAATATTTGCCGATTTTGGCTCCCGGGTGAATGTCTATGCCTGTTAGGGTATGCGCGTATTCACTCATAATGCGCGGTATCAGCGGGATGCCCAATATATGCAGCTCGTGCGCTATCCTATGTACCATTATGGCAAATATGCCAGGATACGACAAGATGATCTCCTCCGTACTTTTCGCCGCAGGGTCGCCATCGTAGGCTGCTTGCACATCCATAGAGAGCGTATCCCTTAGAGCGGGAATTTTTGCCAAAAAAAGATAACTCTTCTCTTGTGCGCTTAATATAAGCTCCTCTTTTTGCGCCGCTTCATTTTGATTTTGCAACACGAGTGACCTGTAGACTTGCTTATAAAGCTGCTTGTAGATATATACGATCTGCTCTTCTATCGCGGCATCTACCGTCTTGGCACGCGTGTTTTGTCTGGTGAAGTAGCCGGGGAAAAGCACATCCCGAAGCCTTAGAGTTATCTCTATAATCTCTTTGCGCTCCGGTAAATTTTCGCTGTCAAAATTGTCGTGGTTAAGATGGCTTATCTTTTTATGTTTTTTGTAACTTTGCGCGATTAAAGGTGATAGAGCGTTTAGTTTTGTGCCTATGTCATCTTTCAATATCTTCTCCTTAGTATTTTACTATACTCTCGTCTATCTCGTCCGCCCACTCCAAAATACCCCCTTCAAGATTTAAAAGTTCCCCTTTAAATCCGCCTCTTTGCAGGGCATTTATAGCGTATACGCTTCTAACTCCCGATTTACAAATGATAACCGAGGTCTTGCTTTCATCTATCTCGCCCTTTCGTTCTACGACGCTGTTTAGCGGGATATTGACCGAGCCTTTGATGTTTGTCATCTCAAATTCAAAGGGTTCTCGCACGTCAATTATATTTATTTTTTCGCCTTTGTCAATCTTTTGCTTCAATTCGCGTGCGCTGATATCCTCAAAACTGCCTACTTCAGGCTCTTTGGCGGCACAAAAATAATCATAGTCGATAAGGGCTTTGATGGTAGGTTTATTGCCGCAAATGGGACAATTTTCATCTTTTTTCACACTTAGCTGTGTAAATCTCATCTTCCACGCGTCCAAAACGAGCAATCTTCCCACGAGCGTATCGGGCGCTTTTAAAATCAACTTTATCACCTCATTGGCTTGGATAGAGCCTATAATCCCCGCCATCGCGCCAAACACGCCGCCCTCACCGCAGCTTGGAGCAAGTTCGGGTGGTGGTGGAGAGGGAAAAAGGCAGCGGTAGCAAGGACCTTTTTTAGCCCAAAAAACGCTTGATTGCGCGTCAAAACGAAATATCGAGCCGTAAGCCAAAGGCTTATCCAAAAGCACGCACGCGTCGTTTATCAGATAGCGCGCGGGAAAATTATCCGTACAATCAGCCACGATGTCAAAATCTTTTATGATATCAAGCGCGTTTTCGCTCGTGAGTTTTGTATTAAAAATAGTAACTTTTACCAGCGGATTGAGGCGCTCTATCCCCTCTTTGGCAGATTCGGTCTTTAGCTTGCCGACATTTTTATTGGTATGGATAATCTGTCTTTGAAGGTTGGTAACATCTACTTCATCAAAGTCCACTATGCCGATATTCCCGACACCCGCCGCCGCCAGATATAGCGCGACCGGAGAGCCTAAAGCCCCGCTTCCCGTTATCAAAACACGCGCGTTTTTAAGTCTTGTTTGCCCCTCTAAACCGACATTGGGCAGTATAATATGACGGCTATATCTTGCCGTCTCCTCCTGTGTTAACTCTTGCATTATCACTCCTTTTTTGTAATGGAGAAATTATACAAAAAAATTTACATAATTTACGATTTTTACTCTTTTATTGTGTACAATATCATTGTAGTTTGGTGGTGGGAGTTCAAAAAACATTATGAAAAAATTAGTTGCGTCATTTGATAAATTTTTAAACAATATCTCTTTTTTAAATAGGACAAGGCTTATACTTTTTGTATTGGCTTTCGGGATGGCTTGTATCTGTTTTCTCACATCCGTTTCACTTTTTGCCCTGAAATACGACCACGAGACGCTCTACGAAAACCGCATCGCAAATGTTCAAAAGATAGAAGAGGTGAATAGGCTCTACCTTGACGGCGCATATTTGGCACTGCAAGAGAAAGATGGCGCTAAGCTGTCGCAGATATATGATAAAAGCGACGATATTTGGCGAGGGGTGAAGAGTGCGGAGGTGAAAAAGCCCGATTTTCCCGCTAATTTTGCCAACTGGTGGCTGGGGCTTTTTATGATTTACGACAAAGCGCCTATCATAGAAAACAGTATTGATATAGAGTCAAAGATAGATACCGCCATAGCCAATCTTAAAACCAACGCCGCGACCAAAACGGCTCACGACACACTTGATGATCTTTACGAGCTCTCAAGCCTGCTTTCACAACTTATCGACTTTCATCTAAAACAGGCAAAAGTTGAAAAGATGCAGACAGATAGGGCGTTTACAAAAAGTATCATCCTTTTGTTGCTGCTCATAACTTTTGTATTTATAGCCAGCTCCTACGCGACCTACTCTATCCTCAAAAATATCCGCGAACTGCATAATTATCTTGAGTTTGATGTCAAGAAGAAGACTAAAGAGCTTGAGGATTTGAACAACTCTTTGGAGGTGCGTATCAAAGAGGAGGTGGAGCTCAACCGCAGTAAAGATAGGATACTATTTCAACAATCAAAGCTCGCAAGCCTTGGAGAGATGCTGCAAAATATAGCCCACCAGTGGAGACAGCCTTTGGGTGCCATAAGTATGATAATACAAAGCTTCGAGATAAAATACAAAGCGGGCAAGCTTGACGACCAATTCATCGTCTCAAGGGTCCAAGACGCTAAAGTTCTCGCGCAAAATATGTCCGACACGCTTGATGATTTTCGTACATTTTTCAACCCCAACAAAAGCAAAAAAAACTTCAGCCTGAAAGAGGCGATAAATAAGTCCATAGACCTGAGCAAATACCTCATCGAAAAGGCGAGGATAAACCTTACCGTGGGCGAATTTGAAGATATATACATATACGGCTTCAAAAACGAACTCATCCACGTGCTTTTGAACTTCATCGGCAACGCCAAAGACGCCCTCGTCGATAAGCCAATCAACCGTAAGATAGCCATCATAGTAGAATTTGATAAAATATACACGATCATTAAAGTGATAGATAACGGCGGCGGTATAGATAATGATATAATATACCGCGTGTTTGACCCATATTTTACGACTAAACATAAGAGTTTGGGGACGGGCATAGGGCTTTATATGTCGAAGCAGATTGTGGAGGAGCATATGCAAGGCAGTATAGAGTGTGAAAATATAGAGTACGATTTTGGCGGCAGAGAAAAGTTTGCCTGCGCGCTTTTTACAGTAAAAATTCCTTCTTTAAAGGACAAAAATGAATAAACGCGATTATGCGATTTTGGCTGAATGTGACATTTTGTATATAGAGGACGAGGCGGATCTTTTGAAGCACACGGGGGCGATTTTGGAGGATTTCGTCAGAAATATCTACGCCGTGCAAAATACAAAAGATGCGTATGAGATCATAAAAAGCAAAAATGTCGATGTGATCGTCTCTGATGTTTTACTGAAAGACGAGACTGGTATAGAGTTTTTAAAGAGGCTCAAAAACGAGCTTGACATACATATCCCCTCTATCCTAACAACCGCGTTTACCGACACCGAATACCTCGTAGACGCGATAAAATTAAAAGTAGAAAACTACATCGTAAAACCGATAAACATAAGGGAACTTTTAGACTCACTACACGATGTGGCGCTACCCAAAATCCAGCAAAAAGAGATAACGCGCTCGTACCACATTATCAAAACCATATCCGCCGTAACGGACAGTAAGCAGGTGGAAATCATCCGCTTTATCATCAAAAATTTAGACGAAAACGGCATCCTCAACTACTCATACGCCGATATAATGGAGAGAATCGTCGTCAGCAAACCCACCATCATAAAGCTTTTCAGGCAACTATCCAACAAAGGCATTTTAGTTAAACTGCAAAACAAAAAATACAGATTCTACGAAAGCCGCCTACCGGTACCGGAGTAAGCGGATGTTTTTGTGGGGTTTGCATAAGAACGGCATTTTGCCGCTCTATATGAAAAATGGGCGTATTGTATAAATTTTTATAATCTTTTTGTCGTTAAGGCGAACGAGGTTTTTAAAGCAAGTATAGCGCTTTTGCGAAGCAAAATATTTCCCGTGTGAAGCATTTTATCGCTCTTCTATCATTCCCGCGAAAGCGGGAATCCAAAAATAAAAGCGTCTGATAGTTCAAAAAATATCGGATTGGAAATTATTCATCAACTTTAGAAAAAAGAGCGCTTCACGCTTCTGTTTAAACTAAGCGCTCTATCCCATCAATGCAACTCTCATAGAGAAATTGCTTCACCTCTTCATCGTTGTTAGTTTCATAAAATTTAATTAAAAGGCGCCTAAAATCATCTTGAATCTCTACAGGCACGCTTATAACTCCGCAGCCATTCGCGATCACTATATGGTTTGCAGCAAGCATAGCCGTTCTTTTATTTCCTTCAAAAAACATCTGCTTTCTCATACAATACAGTAGTAGCGATAGAGCTCTATCGGTATGGTTTTGGATGGCGTTTAGCTCCGATAACTCTTTTTTGATTTGAAGCTCATCGGGTATATCGGGCCTCCAAGTGGTCCCGCCTATGCGAACTGGTGCGGTGCGTAAAGAGCCGGCGCCGAAAATGAGACTATTGCCGCCGACATATTGGTTGATTTTGCATATAAAAGGATAATCTATCGAGTAGTCAATGCTTCCCAAAACAAATCTCCAAGCGTATTTTAGATTATTGATCGCCACTATATCGTCGATTTTCATTTTACGAGATATCGTGAGACCATCATATAAAGCCGCAACTTCAAGGTATGTTACCAAAATACCTTCAAGATTTGCGGATTTATATATATAATCTACTATGTTTCGCTTTGCCCACGCTACATTCTCTTCAACACTCATCTCATATCTGTTTTGGATAATTGTCATTTCATCCTAGCTTACAAATACCGTCTATCTTTTGTTCTTCGTCTGTAGGCTATTTGCGGTTTTATCGCTCAAGAACCACCCACGACCCAAACAAATGACCGCGGGAGGTTAATTTTGATGCCGTTTTAGTCCTCTATCCTCAACATATTCGGCTTATCCAGCACAAACGGTAGCTTTTCTATCTCTTTGAGCGCTTTTTGTACGTTTGCCTCTTTGCATTTGTGGGTGGCGAAAAAGATTGTTGTAGAGGGGGAGGCTTTGGCTTCGTTTTTTTGCAAAAAGCTCTCTATGGAGATTTGCGAACTCTCCAAGATGGCGGCGACTTTGGCGAGAACTCCTATCTCATCTTTGACTTTAACCCTAAAGTAGTATCTCGTTTCAACCTCGTCTTTTGGCATAAGCGTGAGTCTGCCGTTTTCAAGCGGCTCTTTGAAGCCGAGCATCGGCGATTGTCCTTCGCGCGCTATATCTACCAAGTCCGCCACCACGGCGCTTGCCGTAGCGTCTCCGCCAGCTCCCGCTCCGTAATACATCGTCTCTCCGACAAAATCGCCGATAAGGCTTATGCCGTTCATAACGCCGTCTACTTTGGATATCATCTTATCTTGCGAAATGAGTGCGGGATGGACTCTAAGTTCCACTTTGGAGCCCTTTTTCTTGGCGATGCCCAAAAGTTTTATCACATACTCAAACTCTTTGGCAAAATAGATATCCTCGCTGCCGATATTTTCGATACCTTCTATCAAGATATCCTCAGGCTTCGCGTCTATGCCATACGCGATGGATGAGAGTATGAGAAGTTTGTGCGCGGCGTCAAATCCGCCCACATCAAATGTCGGATCGGCTTCCGCGTAGCCCAAAGCTTGAGCCTCTTTAAGGACATCCGCAAAACTTCCCTTTTCGTTCATCATCTTTGTGAGTATGAAGTTGCAGGTACCGTTCATAATGCCTTTGATGGCGTTTATATGGTTCGCGCTAAGACCCTCGCGAAGCGCTTTTATGATGGGTATACCGCCCGCGACTGAGGCTTCAAAGCCTATCGTAACCTCTTTCGCGGCTTTTTGCAGGTCATATCTGTGGTATGCGAGCATCGCTTTATTGGCAGTCACGACGCTTTTGCCGCGCTCCAAAATCTCCTTCACGACCGAGTACGCCCCCTCTACGCCGCCCATAAGTTCCACATACACATCTATATCATCGCGCGCTATAACGTCTTTAAGGTCGTCTGTCAAGGGGATATTTATATCTCTTTTTTTGGATAGATCGCGCACGACGCCCACGACGGGGACTATTTTCTTGCCGCTTCTTGCCTCAATGACTTTGGCGTTCTTCTCCAATATCTTAACAACGCTCGACCCAACGGTGCCCACACCTAAAATCGCAACTCGTATCATAACTGTTTCTCTAATGAATTAAGGTATTTTTTTATATTTCTGGCGGCTTGGCGGATGCGGTTTTCGTTCTCTATGAGCGCTATTCTCACATACCCTTCTCCGTGTTCGCCAAAACCAACTCCGGGACTTACCGCGACTTTTGCTTCCGTCAAAAGCTGTTTTGAAAATTCAAGGCTTCCCAAAGGCTGCGCAACTTTGGGCAATTTCGCCCAGATGAACATCGTAGAGCGTGGCTTTTTGATACTCCAGCCGGCAGCTTCAAACGCTTCGCAAAGCACATCGCGCCTCTTTTGATAGACCGCTTTTATCTCTTCCACACACTCTTGCGGACCGTCAAGCGCTACCGTGGAGGCTACCTGTATGGGCGTAAAGATACCGTAATCAAGCCACGATTTTATCTTTTTTACCGCGCCTATCAGCCTCTTGTTACCGACCACAAAGCCAACTCTCCAGCCTGCCATATTGTAACTTTTTGAAAGCGTGAAACTCTCCACCGCCACATCTTTTGCCCCTTCGACCTCAAAAATGGATGGCGTTTTGTACCCGTCGTATGTCAAATCCGCGTAAGCTATATCGCTGATGATATAAAAACGCTCTTTTTTTGCCAAAGCCACAAGCTCTTCGTAAAAGCTCTTATCTACCGTAACGGTTGTAGGGTTGTGGGGAAAATTGACGACCACATATTTTGGGCGCGGGACGGATTTGTCGAATGTCTCTTTTAGTTTTGCAAAAAAGCTCTTTGTGTCAAGTTCAAAATTATCGTCAAAGTCCATATTTATCTTATGCACATTAGCGCCCGCGAGTATAAATGCGTAAAAGTGGATAGGATACGCGGGGTCGGGCACTACGGCGACATCTCCCGGGTTGGTGATAGCTTGCACAAGGTGGGCAAAACCCTCTTTGCTGCCAAGAGATACTATCGCCTCGGTGTCGGGGTCGATATCAACATCGTAGCGTCTTTTGTACCAGCTGCAGATCGCCAAACGCAATTTGTATATACCCATACTGGCAGAGTAGCCGTGCGTTTTTGATTTACCGGCAGAATCTATGAGTTTATCTATAATATGCTGCGGCGTTTTGCCGTCGGGGTTGCCCATAGAAAAATCTATAATATCATCGCCGGCTCTGCGCGCTTTTAATTTTAGTTCGTTAATAACGGCAAATACATAGTTCGGCAGCCGCTCAATGGTATTAAACCTTATCTCTTCAAACATTTTTTTATCCTTTTTTATTGGGTGTTACTCGATTAAAACGCTAAGCCCTCTTTTGATATTTTCGAGCGTATATTTGTCTTCTACCTTTATATACGCTGCGGTTTTGGGAGGTTTTATCTTGATATTTTGTGTTCTTTTATCCTGCTCTACCGTTCTTATGAGCTGTAGATTTTGGGTATAAAAACTAATCTTTGGAAACCAATGGTCAGACGCGTGCGCCCAGAAAGTTATCGTATTGACATTCTCGTTTGCGGCTATCATATATGGTACGAGCGGTTTTTTGAGGTTGGTTCTTATCTTTTCGACGATAAATATCGTGTCTATCTTTGCGTCGCGGGAATCAATCGTATAGATCCAGTTATTGTTAACTTTTGCTATATTCAAAATCACACAGCCGTGCGCCTTGAGATTGTCATTGAGTAAAAGAGGGCTTGGGGTGTTTTGCGCGGATATAGAGATGCTCCACGAAAACTCATCGGACGTTTTGAGAGCTTTTTTCGTGATGAAAAAGTTGTACCCCATAGAATTTAGAGCCTCCGTAACAACGCGCATAAAAAGAAGTGGGTTTTGCTTTGTGATAAATGTCAGTTCAAGCTCTTGGGGCTCTTTGGAGTAGAGTTCCAAAAGCGCATTATCTTGCAATGTTTTTAATACAAGGATAGAGTCTACATTGCCCTTTTTGTCGAGATATTTCTCTTCGTTTTGAAATAAAAATGTGATGAGATTTTTTGTTTGCGCGGCTTTTACGTTCGCGAAACTATTCGCTTTATCCTGAGCCGCGTTACCAAAAAGTGAGGTCAAACAGACCGCGATCACAAAAAGATATTTTACCAAACTATGCCTCTATTGAGTCGCACAAACTCATCTTCGCTGATCTGTTTTATGATGCCATCTCGCACATACAGATATACCATCGAGCCGGGGTTGAAACTTTTAGTTATTTCACCGTCTACTTTTAGCCTAAAATCGCCGTGACCGGTTATAATAATCTGCTCTTTTTTCGCGTCAATCTTGATATCCCCCTCTTGCAAATAGGTACTTCTGCTAAAGGTCGCAAGATCTATGATGCCGACCCAAATCGCGATATTGGGTGATATAAATACATCTCCCGTTGCCGCTGTTGCCTGTTTTGGCTCGCTCACTACAACCGGTCTTTGGACGACGTTTTGGGTAGGAGTAACGACGGGTGCAGCTTCGATTTGTTGCGGGGTTTCTACTTGGATGGTTTTGTTCTCTTCAGTAGGTTTAGCGGGTTCTTGCGTTTCATTTACGGTATCGACTATCTGTAAGGAGCTGTCTGCGATGACTATATTGCTATACGCGGAGGTGTCTTCTATGTGAGCTGTGCGCCCTTTTAGCAGTGTGTAAAAAACGGCGGTGATACATATCAAAAATAGCACGGCGACAACGACATAGATCCTTTTTTGATTGTCTGTGTATAAAGAGAATTTGTCGTACCATTTTTCTGTCGGCAGCGGCGCTTCTATCTTCTCTTCGGGTACTTGGGACTTTTCTTGCAGATAAGCTTCAAACTCTTCGACCCAATCGCTCATATCAAGACCGTATTCGCGTTTGATAATTTTCACAAACCCTAATGTTTTTATGCGATGAAGCTTCCCGAAATCCCTATCTGCCATCAATTTCAGATAACTTAGCTCGATATAAGTTTTTCTTGAAACTTCTCTAAGACCTATCTTTTCTAACGCTTTAATGCTATCCATTATATATCCTATCAAATAAAACTGCGGCGGCGGCGCTTACATTCAAAGAGTCAAACCCCTTAGCCATTTTAATACAAACTCTTTTATCACACTTTTCAAGGAGGCGGCGCGGTAATCCCTCTCCCTCGCTGCCTAAAATCAAAACCATTTTTTTGTCAAATCTCACCTCTTTTGCATTTACCCCTTCCATATCCGCCCCGTAAACGCTAAAACCCGAAAGTTTAAGCTCATTTACAGCATCGAGTGCATTTTGCATAACGCATATGGGTAGTTCAAATGCCGCCGCGCTTGATGTGCGTACGACATTTTCAAGTTTAGGCTCTTTTAGTCCGCAGATGATGATCCCACCCGCGCCAAACGCATAGGCGCTCCTGATAATCGCACCTATATTACCCATATCGGTAACGCCGCTAAGCATTACCAAAAAATCCTCGTTTTTCAGCTCCAAGAGCGAAACCGCGGAGAGGGGCTCAACATCGGCAAGAAAGCCTTGATGATTGCCGCCTCTTGCCAAAGCCTGCGCTCTCTTCTCATCCAGGCGCTCAATTTTGACATTTAGCTTCGCTATATCCGAAAACAATCTCTTATCGCACTCTTTCGCCAAATAGACGCCTAAAATCCGTTTGGGATATTGTTTTAACATATGTAAAAAAAGTTGTTTTCCGTAAATTAACATAGAGGGGATTTTATCTTAAAATCTCTTAAAAAAAGCTCTCATAACCCCTTTTTACAAATTTTTCAGTTTATCGTACTCATCTTTGATACTATTGCCGCTCAATTTCGCCAAAAGCTTAGCTTTTTGTTTGGGAGGCAGGGGCAGTGGCAAGATATCATCTTCATTTAAAACCGCACCGTTTTGTTGTTCGCCCTTCTCTATCACGACCGCCCACTCGCCGTTTAAGTTCGCGCTTTTTAATTTTTCCGCCAACTCTAAAGCTTTGCCTTTATAGTGGGTTTCATACATTTTTGTGGCTTCTTTTATGAAATATATAACTCTTTGGGGTGCAAGAGCGGCAAGTTCTGATGATAGTTGTAAAATTCTATGTGTTGATTCGTAAAGCACACTGTTGTACTCTAATGATAAAATTTTCCTTAACTCTTCTATCCGCGCCTCTTTTTTATGCGGCAAAAATCCGTGAAAATAGAACTTCGTCCCGCTAAAGCCGCTTGCGACCAGAGCCAGCAGAGCAGCATTCGCTCCGGGCAGCACTTCGTAGGGGATAGAGTTTGTCTGCGCAAATTGCACCAGTAAAGCTCCCGGGTCGCTGATGCAAGGCATCCCAGCATCGCTCACATATGCCGCGTCAAGAAGCAAAAAATCATCGACATTCAGACTATTTATCACATCTTGTTCATTGTGAGAGTGGAGAGATATAAATTTTTGTTCTATATTTTGAGGTTTATCGAAGCGCTCTTTGAGAAGATTTATCAGCTTTTTTGTGACCCTGGTATCTTCGCAAAGGATAAGCGGAACAGTTGTAAGGAGCTTTAAACTCCTTACGGTTATATCTTCGAGGTTTCCTATCGGGGTAGGAATAAAGTACAACATTATTGCATATTGTATTTTTTCTTAAATTTCTCTACTCGACCTGCGGAGTCAACAATTTTTTCGCTGCCTGTGAAAAATGGGTGGCAAGCGTTACAGATATCGATTTTCATCTCTTTTTTGTTGGACATTGTCGTAAAAGTATTGCCGCAAGCGCAAGTAACCGTGCATTCTACATATTGTGGGTGGATCTCTTTCTTCATCAAATTTTCCTTTGTTTTTTAAAAAAATGGTTGTCTTTTGGATAAACAAGCTGGTGATTATATCAAAAACTTTATGATATTTCAATATTTAAAGAAGAATTTTTGCGGCTATTGCTACAACCGCGCTCTCACTTTTTAAAATATTTTCACTCTCAAAGCCAACGGTGGGGTAAGTTTTCAAAAGCTCTCTCTCTTCATCGCTAAATCCCCCCTCGCAGCCAACAAGCCAAATATCAGGTAGGTTTTTGATGTCGCAAAGTCTATTTGGCGAAAAATCTACAACGCCAAATCGGCTATATTTTTCTATAAACGACCATAGGGAGTCCACTATCTCAAACTCCATCATATCGTATCTGCCGCACTGTTCGCACGAATTTATCACTATCCTTTTAAGGCGCTTTATGTCGAGCTTAAAAGAGCGCTGCGAAAATTTTGTATAGACGAAGATAATCTTTTGCACCCCTATCTCATTAAGAAACGGCAACGTTTTTTCTACGGTTTTGGGGTCTACTAAGGACCACGCGATTTGAAGAGGCTTGGGGGCTTTTTTGGGCAAAATATTTTTTTCACCTAAAACGCACTGTGCGTCGTGTCTATTGATAGCTTTTATCTCATATGTGTACAAAAAATCATCCCGCAAGTTGCGCACAAAAAGCTGCTTTTTTGCACTGCTGCGGCGTGATTTGAATAGATGCGTAAAACTCTCGCCCTCTATTACAATGCTCTCCTCGCCCGCCTTTTCGTGGTACAAAAACTGCACTTAAATAACCCCTCCGACCCACAAAAAATAGAGAAAAAAGCAGATGATGATGTCGGCTAAATATTTTTTAGTAGTGAAACTTTTAAATCTCGCCCTATCTTGCCCCTTGCTTAATTTATAAGCCTTTATCGCGCTAACGAGTGCGTATATCCACGCGGCGAGTGCGACAATCTCTATGGGCTCTATCTCGAAATGCCCAAACGCCGACAATAGAAGGGCGCAAAAAAGCATAAACGCCAAAAACATATAATATATCGGCATTACAGCGCGAAAGCGTTTTTTCAGATCCGCGTTTGCACCAAAAAAGAAGAGTGCAAACCCGACCGCCGCCGTTACGACAAAGGCGAAAACGCTGGCGGTGATAATGTTTTCTATAAGGCGTATCGTATCTTCCATCATTGCTTTCCAAGATTTACGATATAAGCGCCAAGCTCTTCTATGTCGCTGTCGCTTAATCTCTTCACGGTGGGCACCATAGTGGCTTTAAACGCGCCGCCGTATGTGCCATCCTTGTAGCCTTTGAGCGCGGCTATTATCTGCTCTTTGCTCCATTTGTTGATGATTTGGCTTTTGTTCACGGCGGACTTTTCAGCCTTTGCGCCGTGGCACGGTACGCAAGTTGTGAAAAGTTTTTTGCCTTTTTCCGCGTTGGTCACGGGAGCGGCGGCGGCTTGGGCTATATTGTCGGCTTTTTGTTTTGCCGAGTCAAGGGCGGGTTTTACGCTCTCGTCTATGATTTTATCCGCAGCAATCGCGGCGTTTGTTATCGTTTCGTTGGCTTTTTGCAAAGCCTCTATGCTTATGTTTGCCGCCTCTTGCAGTGCAGTTTGAGTGACCTCTATGGTTTTATTTACACTTTGCGCGACCTCATCGACCTTTTGACTTATCTCGCCCGCATATTCTACTATCTTGGAAGTCTGTTCCGCGACATCGGCGATGACGCTTTGTGCGGTTTTGTTTATCTCTTCTAATCTGTTTGTCTCTTTTTCGCCGCCGCAGCCGGATATTATAAAAGCCGCGATTAGCGCGATAGATACTCTTTTATCCATTTTATCTTCCTTGTTTAAACCGTCTTGGGATTAATAAATTTTTTGCCGTTTAGGATATTCTCCCACAAACTAACACTACCCCAGTCCTCCCTGACACCCTCGGAAAAGACGATATCGTTAAGGTTGATAATACCCATAGATTCGCTATAAGCATCCTTAGCGTCGGCTTTGGCGTAGCCTCTATCTGTTTCGTGCACGATGACGGAATTAACACTCACCTTACCCTCGCCATTTGTAAAAATCGTATTCAACAGCAGCAAGTCAACCATCAAAAATATAACTCTCGCGAACTGCTCCGCCGTGGGGCTCACGGGAAGCTCCACCCATCTGTCCGAATACTTTTTCATAGCCGCGATATAGCCCGCATCATCTTTGTTCCATAGCGTGACGGAGTGGTCGAAGGACTCTATCAAATCCTGTATATTACCTTTCATCAACCCAAAGTCATAGACCATCTGCGCATCATCAAGAGTTGTCGCTTCAAATAACACTTCAACCTTGTAGGAGTGCCCGTGAATACTCGTGCGGCACCTTTTTGTGGAGCAGCCGCGCACAATGTGCGTATTTTCAAACCGAAATATTTTACGGATTACCATTTTAAACTCCTCGTTTTTCATTCCATAAACGGATGTGGATTCTGTCGCTGTAATTGTAGCCATTTTTAAGACAAAAACTAACCGCCGCGGGTGCGTTTTTTGCAACTTCCACGCCGTTAAATCCAAGCGGCATACAAAATATCGGGATATCAACGCCCCATGTTATCTCCTCTATATCCCTTTGCGCCTCGCCCGAATTTACCGTCTGCTCATCTACCACGAACTTGAAAAACGCCTCTTTTGCGTTAAGGGCGATATGTCGTATAGCATTTTTATTGATGCGCTTTTTGTGCGGTTCAAGAGAGTTTGAGAGTTTCACGCTCATCGCAAAGCCTACCTTTTTATACAAACCAAATGCCTCAAAATCAACATCTATAGTCGCATTTGTCTCAAAAAAAACGCTAAAGTCTTGAGATAGCGCCAACTCCAAAAAGCCGTAAAAAATGGGATTTTTATAGTGTATCAAAGGCTCGCCGCCAGTAATGACAAGATGGGGCAGATAGTCCAAATCTTTTATATGAGATGTGATTTTTGCAAAAAGTTGCTCCGCGTCCTCGTAACTCTCCCACTGGGATTTAAAGTGCTTCTCATTTACCGCGTAGAGCGAATCGCAGCCTACTAAATGGCTCTCATCCAGCGGGGAGACAAACTCGCACCCAAACCCTTCGCACTTTAGATTGCACCCGCCAAAACGGGCAAATAAAGAGGGGTATCCCGCGTACTTCCCCTCCCCTTGGACGCTCAAAAAACTCTCTACTAAATACATTTTTCCAAAAGTTCCATCTTAGAAAAGCGCGCAAGCACCTTTTTGTCGCCGATGAAGTCTATATTGTACGGATGACAGGCGTAAAAAAGGTCAAAGTTGTGAGATGGCGGCAGAAGCTGCTCTATCTCTTTGCTGATTGAGCCAAGCAAGATAAGCTCCGTGCCGCTATCTGCCAATTCGCCCAAGAGCGAGCGCATAAAAGGGCGAAACGCTTTGGCGTGCTTTTTGGTGTCATCTTTACTCGTAAAAATAAGCGCGCTGTTTAGCAGTAAAACGCCGTTTTTTTCAAAGTTTTCTTTTAATTCGTGTATGGAATTTATCAGCCCGCTTTTATCAAGCCGCGCGATATTTTCCTGGCTAAGTTCATCGTATCCAAGACGCCCTGAAGATAACAGAAGCATTTTGATAAAGTTCCTTAAACTCGTGGCACGGTTTACTTCGCGCGACAGTCCTTTGTCCGAAAAGAGCGTCTTCACCGCGCCGTCTATGAAAGCGTAGCCTATCGCGCTTTGCACCCTTGGATATGGGTCTTGTCCGAAAAGTATAGCTTTGGTTTTATCTTTGGGCAGACTCTTGAAAGCGTTTAAAAAGTTATCAAAATCGGGAAAATAGTCAAAATTTTTCTCCAAAAACGCGCGATACTCAGCATCCAACGCCCCGTACGCACGCTCTATCACACCCTGCCAACTCTCATCCACCCTCATTGTGGGTCATTTAATGAAAGTATAAGTTCCACCTGCGATACGCTTAAGCCCAAGACCTGCGCTATGGCGCTCTCGCCCTTGCCGTCACGATAGAGTTCTATGACCTTTTTTTCGTAGTCACTCACACTGTGTTGCTGCTCCCTAAACTCTTCGGTGATTTTTTTGACCTCTTGGAGCGACTGCTTCAGCGGCACGACGCGGTTTTGCACCTCATCTTCAACTATCTTTTGTATGCCGTCGTCCATATCGAGATTGCGCTTTTGGACCACTTTGTTGAGTTTGTGGTTCTCTTGGTTTAAATCCTCTATCACCTTTTCCAAGATAGATAGCCTAAGCAACACATTTTTATCACGCACAATGATAAAAACAACAAGCAAAAACATCGCCAAAAGCAAAGTAGTAAATATAAAAACATCGCCGCCCATTTTAAGCTCCTATTATAAAAACAATATCTATCAAAACAAAGATGAAAAATAGTATGCCAAGATAGCCGTTAAGCGTAAAAAACGCCCTATCTATCTTTTTAAAATCCCGCCTTACTATCATATGTTCGCAAAAAAGTATCACCGCACTCACCGCCACCGCCAAGTAAGAGACAAAGCCAAGAGCGGCGTCGGCGACAAAGAGCAACCAAAAAACAACCGCCAACAGATGAAAAAACGCCGATATGGCAAATGTCGCCTCCCATCCGTAGCGCGAAGGGATGGAGTGGAGTTTTTTTGCTTTATCAAAGTCGATATCCTGCAAAGAGTACAAGAGGTCAAACCCCGCCACCCAAAACAAAACACCAAGGCACAAAAGCCACGACCAGATATGCGTGGTGCCCGATACCGCTATGGTCCCCGCTATCGGGGCGAGCCCCAACGAAAATCCCAGCACTAAATGGGCAAACGGTGAAAAACGCTTAAACAGAGAGTAGCTCGCAAGCACGATGAGCATAGGAAACGACACGATAAACGCCGTATTGTTGATAAGCCACGCGGTAAAGATAAATATAGCCGCGTTTAGCGCGATAAATATTATCATATTGAGCTTGCCGATCCTGCCGTCCACGCTGGGGCGGTCGGCGGTTCTGGGATTTAATGCGTCTATATCTTTATCCGCAAATCTATTAAATGCCATCGCGAAATTTCTCGCACTCACCGCACACAAAAGCCCCAACACAAGCAGTCTAAAACCAAACCACGCAGACTGGTTCACCTCGTATGAAGAGACTATCATCGCGATAAATATAAACGGCAAAGCAAAAACGGAGTGTTTAAAAACTATAAGTTCATTTATATCTTTTAAGATAGACCAAAAGCGTTCCACTGCCACCTCTTCTATATTGAATTGTAAAATTTTACATCAAATTGCCCAAAAATTAAATTTATTTAGGCAAAAAATGTAGATATAATTAAAAAAACGGTTTTAAGGAGCTTTCTATGCAGTTTGCACTCATCGGGACAACCGCGTGCGGGAAGAGCGACTTGGCTCTTGATATAGCGCGCCAAACGGGGGCTATCATACTCTCTTTGGATTCTTTGTCTGTCTATAAAGAGATAGATATCGCCTCCGCCAAGCCCTCGCAAGCACAAATGCTGGGCGTCAAGCATTACGGCATAGATGTCATCGCGCCAAACGAGAGCTTCAATGTGACGCTCTTTTTCGACCTCTACAAACAAGCGGCGGCGGATGCCAAAAGCAAAAATGTACCGCTCATCATAGTAGGCGGGACCAGTTTTTATCTAAAAGCGCTCCTCTCCGGTCTTAGCGACAAACCGCTTGTAGGCGATGAAAATCAAAAAAGAGTCGCCAGAGTACTGCGCGATATCACTGCGGCATACGAAAATCTATCTCAGATAGACCCCGCCTTCGCCAAAAGCTTAGAAAAAAACGATATCTACCGCATAGAAAAATGGTACGAGATATACTACGAAACGGGCGAGATACCAAGCCTGTTTTTAAAGCGCACAAGAAAAGAGCCCATCATCAAAGATTTGCAAATTTT